>DASROS010000060.1:0-32761 GCA_035646775.1 Thermoleophilaceae bacterium
GAGCGCGTGACTCCTACAGGGAGCGCATAAGAGTATGTTTCGGAGGTTCGCCTTCGCCAGAGCGCGGAGCCGGCCTCACACCAGTTTTTGAAAGGAGCAGTTCCCAGTGGCGAAGGAGAAGTTCGAGCGCGACAAGCCGCACTGCAACGTCGGCACCATCGGTCATATCGACCACGGCAAGACCACGCTGACGGCGGCGATCACCACCGTCCTGGCCGAGGCGCAGGGCGGCGGCGAGGCCAAGAGCTTCGCCGAGATCGACAACGCTCCCGAGGAGAAGGAGCGCGGCATCACGATCGCGACCTCCCACGTGGAGTACCAGACCGACAACCGCCACTACGCACACGTCGACTGCCCCGGTCACGCCGACTACGTGAAGAACATGATCACCGGCGCGGCGCAGATGGATGGCGCCATCCTGGTGGTCTCGGCGGCCGACGGCCCCATGCCCCAGACGCGCGAACACATCCTGCTCGCCCGCCAGGTGGGCGTGCCCTACGTCGTGGTGTTCCTCAACAAGGTCGACATGGTCGACGACGAGGAGCTGCTCGAGCTGGTCGAGGAGGAGGTCAAGGACCTGCTCAAGGAATACGACTTCCCGGGCGACGAGATCCCCTTCATCAAGGGCTCCGCCCTGAAGGCGCTCGAGGGCGACGAGGAGCAGAAGCAGAAGATCCTCGAGCTGGCGGAGGCGCTGGACACCTACATCCCGCAGCCCGAGCGACCGCTGGACCGCCCGTTCCTGATGCCGGTCGAGGACGTGTTCTCGATCACCGGCCGCGGCACGGTGGCCACCGGCCGCATCGAGCAGGGCGTCGTGAAGACCGGCGAGGAGGTCGAGATCGTCGGCATCAAGGAGAACACCGACAAGACGGTGGTCACCGGTGTCGAGATGTTCCGCAAGATCCTCGACGAGGGCCAGGCCGGCGACAACGTCGGCTGCCTGCTGCGAGGCACCAAGCGCGAGGACATCGAGCGCGGGCAGGTGCTCTGCAAGCCGGGCTCGATCACCCCCCACACCAAGTTCAAGGCCCAGGTCTACTGCCTAAAGAAGGAGGAGGGCGGCCGCCACACGCCGTTCTTCAACGGCTACCGGCCGCAGTTCTACTTCCGCACCACCGACGTGACGGGCGTGGCCAACCTCCCCGAGGGAGTGGACATGGTCATGCCGGGCGACAACGTGGAGATGGACGTGGAGCTGATCCAGCCGATCGCCATGGACGAGGGCCTGCGCTTCGCCATCCGCGAGGGCGGCAGGACCGTCGGATCCGGGGTGGTGTCCTCGATCGAGAAGTAGGCCCGTAAGGCCACACGCAGTTTCCGGGGGCGAGTTCTTTTTCGACTCGCCCCCGAATCTGTCTCTAGAGACAAACTCACATGGCAACTCTCACCCAGAACAAGATCCGGATCCGGCTCAAGGCCTACGACCACTCGGCGATAGAGACGGCTGCCCGCGAGATCGTGGAGACGGCTCAGCGCACCGGCGCCAGCATCTCGGGTCCCGTGCCGCTGCCGACCGAGAAGAACGTGTACTGCGTCATCCGCTCGCCGTTCAAGGACAAGGACTCGCGCGAGCACTTCGAGATCCGCACGCACAAGCGCCTGATCGACATCCTCCAGCCCACGCCCAAGACGGTCGACTCGCTCCAGCGGCTCGACCATCTGCCGGCTGGAGTCGACATTCAGATCCAGCTGATCTGATGGGCGCTCTGTTGGGACGCAAGTTGGGCATGACCCAGGTCTTCGACCCCGAGGACGGTCGTGTGGAGCGCGTGACCGCGCTGGAGGCCGGCCCCTGTTGGGTGACGGCCATCCGCCGCGCCGAGCGCGACGGCTATGACGCGATCCAGCTGGGCTTCGGCGCCGCGCGCGAGAAGAGGCTGACCAAGGGCCAGATGGGTCACCTCAAGAAGGCCGACGCCCCGCCGCTGCGCCGCCTGGCCGAGTTCCGCGACGAGGTGGGCGAGACGCTCGAGGTGGGTACCGAGGTGAAGGTGGCCGACATGTTCGAGCCCGGCCAGACCGTGAAGATCTCCGGCACGTCGAAGGGCAAGGGCTTCGCGGGCACGATCAAGCGCCACAACTTCAGCCGCGGCCCGGCGTCCCACGGTTCGCACAACGTGCGCGCGCCGGGCTCGATCGGCGCCGCTTCCACGCCCTCGCGCGTGTTCAAGGGCGTCCGCGGTCCCGGCCAGATGGGTAACAAGCGCATCACCCAGAAGGGACTGCGCGTGGTGGACGTGCGCCCCGAGGAGAACCTGCTCCTGGTCCGCGGCTCGGTGCCCGGGCCCAAGGGCGGCATCGTGGAGATAAGGACGGACGCCTGATGGCGATCCAGGCGCCCTACATCGGTGGCAAGAGCGGCAAGGTCGACCTCGACGAGGCCGTCTTCGGCGAGTCCTTCCACGAGCCGCTCGTGCACCGCTGCGTGCGCGCGGAGCTCAACGCCCGCCGCCAGGGCAGCGCGTCCACGCGCACCCGCGGCGAGGTGGCCATGACCGGCGCCAAGGCCTGGCGCCAGAAGGGCACCGGCCGTGCCCGCGCGGGCGCCCTCTCCAGCCCGCAGCGCACCGGCGGCGGCGTCGCCTTCGGCCCCAAGCCGCGCAGCTACACAGTCAAGGTGAACCGCAAGGAGCGCAAGCGCGCGCTGAGGGCGGTGTTGTCGCTGCACGCCGATCGCGGCTCGCTCGCCGCTGTGGACACGGGCTCCTTCGACTCCCCGGCCACCAAGGTCGCGGCCAAGGCACTCGACGGCTTCGGCGACGGCGGCCGCGCCCTGATCGTGCTGGCGGACGGGGAGGAGAACGCCGTGCTCTCGTTCCGCAACCTGGGGAACGCCACCGTGCTGCACGCCTCCGCCGTGGGAGTGGCCGACGTGATCGGCGCCGCCCGGCTGGTGGCCTCCCCCGACGCCCTCGACCACCTGACCCGCGTGGCCGGTGCCGAGGAGGCTTCCAAGTGAACGCCCGCAGCGTGATCGTTCGGCCCGTGATCAGCGAGAAGAGCTACGCCCTGCTCGCGGCCAACAAGTACACGTTTCGCATCCACGAGCGCGCGAGCAAGCCCCAGGTGCGCCAGGCGATCGAGGAGATCTTCGGCGTACGCGTCGTGGGTGTGCGGACCCAGAACGTCAAGCCCAAGCCAAAGCGCCGCGGCTTCCACTCCGGCAAGCGCCGGCAGTGGAAGAAGGCCGTGGTCACGCTGCACCCCGACGACTCGATCGAGCTGTTCGAGGGGACGGAGACCGACTGATGGCGATCAGAAAGCACAAGCCCACCAGCCCCGGCCGCCGGTTCGCCACCTACTCCGACCGCGCCGAGGTGACCAAGAAGCACCCCGAGAAGTCGCTGGTGGAGGGGATCACGAAGTCCGGCGGGCGCAACGTCCATGGGCGCATCACCTCGCGCCACCGCGGCGGCGGGGCCAAGCGCAGGTACCGCAAGATCGACTTCAAGCGGCGCAAGGACGGCGTGCCCGCCCGCGTGGCAGCGATCGAGTACGACCCCAACCGCAGCTCCTACATCGCGCTGATCCACTACGCCGACGGCGACAAGGCCTACATCCTGGCCCCGGCTCGCCTGCGCGTGGGTGCCACGGTGCAGTCGGGCCCCGGCGCCGAGATCCAGGCGGGCAGCTGCCTGCCGCTGGCCAGCATCCCCACGGGCACCACGGTGCACAACGTGGAGCTGTCTCCCGGCCGCGGCGGCCAGATTGGCCGCTCGGCGGGCACCGCGATCCAGCTGGTCGCGAAGGAGGGCGACTACGCCACGCTGCGCCTGCCCTCGGGGGAGATGCGCATGGTGCGTGCCGAGTGCCGGGCGTCGATCGGCTCGATCGGCAACGCCGAGCACCAGAACATCGAGTTGGGCAAGGCCGGGCGCTCGCGCCACAAGGGTCGCCGCCCCCAGACCCGCGGCACGGCGATGAACCCCGTCGACCACCCGCACGGCGGCGGCGAGGGCTCCACCACGGCGGGCCGCCACCCGGTCACGCCCTGGGGCGTGCCCACGCTGGGCTACCGCACCCGCAAGAAGCGCAAGCAGTCCGACCGTTACATCGTCCGTGGCCGCCGGCGCGGCAAGAAGGGTGGGAGGTAGTAGATGGCCCTTCCTCGCCCCACGCACCCACGGATGACGCGCCATACCGGCGCTGGATCGTCACCCACGTCCTCGCAGGTAGCTCTGCTACCTGCTTCGGCCGCGCGCGCCGCCCAGCTTGGTCTGGCGCGCCCCCGCGGGTACGCGGGCCAAGAAAGGACCATCTAGATGAGCCGCTCGTCCAAGAAGGGCCCGTTCGTGGAAGAGCGCCTGATGGCGCGCATTGAGGCAATGAACGAGTCGGGCACCAAGCAGATGATCAAGACCTGGTCGCGGACCTCCACGATCTTCCCGGAGATGGTGGGCCACACGATCGCCGTGCACGACGGGCGCAAGCACGTGCCCGTGTTCGTGTCCGAGTCGATGGTGGGCCACAAGCTGGGCGAGTTCGCGCCCACGCGCCTGTTCCGCGGCCACGCCGGATCCGAACGGGTGAAGATGCGCTGATGGCCGAGAGGACCGCATACGCCGACCTCACGGTCGAGGAGCTCAAGGCCGAGCTGGAGCAGCGCGAGCTTCCCAAGAGCGGCAAGAAGGACGACCTGATCGCCCGCCTCGAGGACCACGACACGGCGCAGGGTGGTAGGGCGCCGGAGGATGAGTCGGCATCGGCAGAAACGGCAGAGGCTGAGGAGAAGCCCAAGCGCGGCCGCCGCCGTGGGGCCGCCGAGGTTGCCACTGCCAAGCGCGACGAGTCCTCGTCCATCACCCGGCCGGCACCGCGCGACAAGAGCGGCGCCGTGGCCGTGCGCGCGCAGGCCAAGTACGTGCGCAGCGCTCCGCGTAAGGCCCGCCTGGTGATGGACCACATTCGCGGCAAGCGCCTGGACGACGCCCGCGCGATCCTCTCCCACACCCCGCGGCATGCGGCCACAGACATCTCGAAGCTGCTCGAGTCGGCGGTCGCCAACGCGGAGAACAACTTCGAGCTGGACCCCGAGGACCTGAGCATCTCGCGCTGCTTCGTTGACGAGGGCCCGACGATCAAGCGCTTCCGGCCGCGGGCGCAGGGCCGCGCCACGCGCATCAACAAGCGCACCAGCCACATGACGATCACTCTCACCACGACCGGCGAGGAGGCCTAGCCATGGGTCAGAAGGTCCACCCCGAGGCCATGCGCGTCGGCTACATCCACGACTGGAAGTCGACCTGGTTCTCCGAGCGCGAGTTCAGCGACTACCTGCTCGAGGACATCCGCATCCGCGAGCACATCGACAACAAGCTGAGCCACGCCGGCCTGTCGGACATCACGATCCGCAAGAACAAGGCCGAAGTCGAGGTGAACATCCATACTGCCCGGCCGGGCATCGTGATCGGCAAGTCGGGTAGCGAGGTGGACGCTCTGCGCAAGGAGCTCCACAAGATGACCGACAAGGCCGTGAAGGTGAACATCCTCGAGATCAAGCGTCCCGAGCTGGACGCCAAGCTCGTGGCCCAGTCGATCGCCGAGCAGCTGGTGAACCGCGTGGCCTTCCGCCGCGCGATGAAGCGCTCGCTCACGTCGGCCATGCGCTCGGGCGCCAAGGGGGTGCGTGTGCAGGTGTCGGGCCGCCTGGGCGGCGCCGAGATGGCGCGCACCGAGAGCTACTCCGACGGACGCGTGCCGCTGCACACCATCCGCGCGGACATCGACTACGGCTTCTTCGAGGCCAAGACCACCTTCGGCCGGATCGGCGTGAAGGTGTGGGTCAACAAGGGCGAGATCATGCCCAAGGGCTTCGCCCAGGACCTCACCGAGCTCGAGGCGCCCCAGCAGGCGTCGGGCCGTGGCGGAGGCCCGGCACGGCCCGGAGCGGGTGGCGGAGGACCGGGTCGTGGCGGAGGCCCCGGAGGGGCCGGAGGGGCCGGAGGGCGTGGACGCGGCGGTCCGCGTGGCGGCCGTGGCGGAGGCCCCGGAGGGGCCGAGGCGCGCGGCGGAGGCGGAGGCGGCGGGCGCACCCCACAAGGGGGCACAGGCTGATGCTCCAGCCCAAGCGCGTAAAGCACCGCAAGCAGCACCGCGGCCGAAGGGCCGGCTTCGCCAAGGGCGGGACGACCGTCGGATTCGGCGAGTACGGCCTGAAGGCGATCGATTGCGGCTGGGTCACCAACCGCCAGATCGAGGCCGCCCGCATCGCCATGACCCGCAAGATCAGGCGAGGCGGCAAGGTCTGGATCAACGTCTTCCCGGACAAGCCCGTCACCCAGAAGCCGGCCGAGACCCGCATGGGCTCCGGCAAGGGCTCCCCCGAGGGGTGGGTGGCGGTGATCAAGCCCGGCCGCGTGATGTTCGAGCTCTCGGGCGTGCCTGAGGACCTCGCGCGTGACGCCATGCGCCTGGCGGGCCACAAGCTCCCCATCAGGACCAAGTTCGTGTACCGCGAGGGGGCCGGGGAGCAGTGAAGCCGGTGGATGTGCACAATCTGGACGACCCGTCCCTGGTGGAGTTCGTCGGCCGTTCGCGGCAGGAGCTGTTCAACCTGCGCTTTCAGCACGCGACCGGACAGCTCGAGAACACGGCGGGCATGATGCACGCGAAGAAGGATCTGGCAAGGGGTCTCACAGTGGCGCGCGAACGCTCGCTGGACGTCGAGGCCGAGTTGCGAAGGCAGAACAGCGATGGCTGACGAAGAGACCAACGAAGAGACAACTGAGCAGCAGAGCCCCGAGCCCGAGGCTCCGGCCGAGGACGTCCCGTCTGACGACGCCGCCGTGGAGGAGACTCCCGCGGAGGAGCTGGCCGAGGACGCCGGCGACGCGGTGGAGGAGACCCCCGACGAGGAGCTCGCCGACGCGGCCGACGAGCCCGAGGCCGTAGCGGAGCCAGACGCGCCCAAGGAGCAGCTCTCCCCGAAGGAGCGCCGCCGGCGCGAGCGCTCGGCCCACTCGGGCGAGGCGCGTCCGCAGCGCGGCGTGGAGGAGCGGATCGCCGAGCGCGCCGAGAAGCGCCGCCGCAACGCCGAGGTCCGGCGCCGTTACCGCGCGCGCAGCAAGGAGAAGCGCCAGGCCGAGGGCCCGCGTGGGGGCCCTCGCGAGGGCACTCCGCCGGCCGAGCGTGCCGGTACCGGCAGCCCGCGCGTGCGACAGGGCCTGGTGGTCTCCGACGGCGGCGACAAGACGATCACCGTCCGGATCGATTTCGCGCGCCAGCACCGTACCTACGGCAAGATCGTGCGCACCTCGTCCAAGCTGCACGCACACGACGAGCGCAACGAGGCGAACACCGGCGACACCGTCCGCGTGGTGGAGAGCCGCCCACTGTCGCGGAGCAAGCGCTGGCGCCTCGTGGAAGTGGTGGACAAGGCCAGATGACGGCCGTCAGATGATCCAGCAGGAGAGCCGCCTCCGGGTGGCCGACAACACCGGTGCGCGCGAGATCCTCTGCATCCGTGTGCAGGGCGGCTCCAGCCGCCGTTACGCCGGCGTGGGCGACATCATCACCGCCACCGTCAAGCAGGCCATCCCGCACGGGTCGGTCCGCAAGGGCGAGATCGTGCGCGCCGTGGTGGTGCGCACCCGCAAGCAGTTCGGCCGCGACGACGGCACCTACATCGCCTTCGACGAGAACGCCGCGGTCCTGCTCGACGTGGGCAACAGCCCGCGTGGCACGCGCATCTTCGGGCCCGTGGCTCGCGAGCTGCGCGAGCGCAACTTCATGAGGATCGTCTCGCTCGCGCCGGAGGTGCTCTGAACATGGCACGCAAGGCGAAGATGAAGGTCCGCCGCGACGACCAGGTGAAGGTGATCTCGGGGAAGGACCGCGGCAAGACCGGCCGCGTGCTGCGCACCGAGCCCGAGCGCCAGCGCGTGTTCGTGGAGGGCATGAACATCCAGAAGCGCCACCAGCGGCCTCGCACGCTGGTCGACACCCAGCGCGCCCAGGAGATCGGCGGCGTGATCGAGGTCGAGGGCCCGATCCACGTGTCAAACGTGATGCTGCTCGACCCCAAGGACGACACCCCCACGCGCGTGGGCATCAAGCGCGAGGGCGGCCGCCGCGTGCGCGTGGCCAAGAAGTCCGGACAGGATCTCGACTGATGGCCGTGAAGGATTCGGCACGGACGAAGAATGCTTCGCCTTCTCTTCCGGAGGCAACGATCACGCCCCGCCTGAAGACGCGCTACGAGGACGAGATCCGTCCCCAGCTGGTCAAGCAGTTCGAGTACGCGAACCCGATGCAAGTGCCGCGGCTGCAGAAGATCACGCTGAACATGGGCGTGGGCGAGGCCAAGCAGGATTCCAAGATGCTCGAGGCCGCCCAGGAGCAGCTGGCCACGATCGCCGGGCAGCAGCCCAACGTCCGCCGCGCCCGCAAGTCGATCGCGAACTTCAAGTTGCGCGAGGAGATGCCCGTGGGCCTCTCGGTCACGCTGCGCGGCGCGCGCATGTGGGAGTTCCTCGACCGCCTGATGTCGATCGCCCTCCCGCGCGTGCGCGACTTCCGTGGCCTGAGCCCGCGCTCGTTCGACGGCCGTGGCAACTGGACCATGGGCGTGCGCGAGCAGCTCATCTTCCCGGAGATCGACTACGACGCGATCGACCAGGTGCGTGGCCTCGACGTGACGATCACCACCACGGCGGAGACCGACGAGGAGGGCTTCGCGCTGCTCCTCGCCCTGGGCATGCCCTTCCAGGCGGAAGGCCGCCCCGGTCAGGCCCGGACGGCCGAGGAGGATGCGGAGGAGGAGCGGCGCCACGAGGAGGCCCGCCTGCGGGCCGAGGCCGAGCAGGCCGCCCTCGAGCAGCTCAAAGAGGAGAACCCCGAGGCCTACGAGAAGCACGTGCGTCCCGAAGAGGGCGAAGAGGGCGAAGAAGGGGAAACGACTTCAAAGGAGGAAGGCGAGTAGATGGCCAAGACCTCGCAGAGGGTGCGCCAGCAGCGCCCCTCCAAGTACAAGACACGCGACTACAACCGCTGCCGCAAGTGCGGCCGCCCGCGCGCCTACCTGCGCAAGTTCGGGCTGTGCCGCATCTGCCTGCGCGACCACGCCCACGAGGGCCAGGTCCCCGGGATGACCAAGAGCTCCTGGTAATCAATGACCGATCCGATCGCAGATCTGCTCACCCGCATCCGCAACGGCCTGCAGGCCGACCACGACGACGTGCAGCTCCCGGCATCCCGCCTTAAGACCGAGGTGGCCCGCATCCTCACCGAGCAGGGCTACGTGGAGAGCTACGCGGTGGAGCCCGGGCGGGTGGGCCAGACGCTGCGCGTGACGCTCAAGTACACCGAGAGCCGCAAGCCCGTGATCCTCGGCATGGAGCGGGTGTCCAAGCCCGGCCGCCGCCGGTACGTCTCCGCCGACGAGGTCCCGAGGATCTTCGGCGGGATGGGTACGGCAATCGTGTCCACCTCCCGTGGGGTCATGACCGGCCACGATGCGCGCCGCGCCCGCGTGGGCGGCGAGCTGGTAGCAAGGGTCTGGTAGCCATGTCGAGGATCGGAAAGCAGCCGATTCCCCTGCCCGAGGGCGTGCTCGTGTCGATCGAGCCCGAGCTCGTACGCGTGAACGGCCCGAAGGGCGAGCTCACCGAACGCGTCTCGAAGGACCTCACGGTCGAGCAGGAGGACAACGAGGTGCTGGTCAAGCGCCCGACCGACCGCGGCGAGCACCGTGCGCTGCACGGCCTCACCCGCAGCCTGATCGCCAACATGGTGCAGGGCGTGACCGAAGGGTTCGAGAAGCGCCTCCAGATCCAGGGCGTGGGCTACCGCGCCCAGCTCAGGGGCTCAGACCTGGAGCTGGCGCTCGGCTACTCGCACTCCGTGCCGGTCAAGGCGCCCGACGGGATCGAGTTCGAGGTGCCGGTCCCCACCGAGATCGTGGTGCGCGGCATCTCCAAGCAGGTGGTCGGCGAGATCGCGGCGCAGATCCGCGAGAAGCGCCCCCCGGAGCCCTACAAGGGCAAGGGCATCCGCTACCGCGACGAGTACGTGGCCAGGAAGGTCGGCAAGCGCGCATGAGTGCCAGGACCGCCAAGGACCACCGCACCGCGCGCCTGCGCCGCCGCCGGCGCGTGCGGGCCAAGGTGTCCGGCAGCGCGGAGACGCCGCGGCTGTCGGTGTTCCGCTCCAACCGCGGCCTGGCGGTGCAGCTCATCGACGACCGCGCCGGCCGCACGCTGGCGTCGGTGTCGTGGATCGAGCCGGACCTTCGCGAGCTGAAGCCCATGGATCAGGCCACCAAGGTCGGAGAGTTGATCGCCGAGCGCGCCAAGAGCGCCGGCGTGGAGGCCTGCGTGTTCGACCGCGGCGGCTACCGCTACCACGGGCGTGTGCGCGCCCTGGCCGAAGGTGCGCGCGAGGGCGGCCTGCGGTTCTAGATACCTTTCGGAGAGACTGATGGCCAGAGAGAGCAACAGGCAACAGGGCGGTCGCGGGCGCGAGTCCGACCTCCAGGAGCGCGTGGTCGAGATCAACCGCGTGGCCAAGGTGGTCAAGGGCGGCCGGCGCTTCTCGTTCACGGCGCTGGTTGTCGTGGGTGATGAGAAGTCCAAGGTCGGCGTGGGCTACGGCAAGGCCAACGAGGTCCCCGTGGCGATCCAGAAGGGCGTCGAGCGCGCCCGCCGCGATCTCTACGAGGTGCCGATGCACGGTTTTACGATCACCCACCACGTGACCGGTGTGCACTCGGCCTCGCGCGTGCTGCTCAAGCCGGCCTCCCCCGGTACCGGGGTGATCGCCGGAGGCGGCGTGCGCGCGGTGCTCGAGCTGGCCGGCATCAAGGACGTGCTGTCCAAGTCGCTGGGCAGCCAGAACCCGATCAACCTCGTAAAGGCCACCATGGCCGGGCTGCAGTCGCTGCGCCGTCCCGAGGAGGTCGCCGAGCTGCGTGGCCTCACGGTGGCGCAGGTGCTGGGCCTGGACGGCGGTGACTCCCAGCCGAACGGCGCCGCCCCCGAGGCGCAGCCGGAGCCGGAGACCGTCTGATGGCCGCCAAGAAGCTCACGATCACCCAGGTGCGCTCCTCCAACGGCTCCTCCAAGCGCCAGCGGGCCACGCTGCGAACGCTCGGCGTGGGCCGCATCGGCAAGAGAGCGGACCGCTCCGAGAACGACGCGGTGCGCGGGCTGATCAACTCGGTCTCGCATCTCGTAGAGGTGAAGTGATGGCCGAAGAGCTGAAGGGCCTGCACAATCTCAAGCCCGCCAAGGGTTCCACCCACCGGCGCAAGCGCGTCGGCAGGGGCGAGGGATCTGGCATGGGCAAGACCTCCGGCCGCGGCCACAAGGGCGCGGGCTCGCGCTCGGGCGCGAAAAGCAGGCCCAACTTCGAGGGCGGGCAGATGCCCATCCACATGCGGATGCGCAAGCTCAAGGGCCCGCACATGAAGAAGTCGATGCCCTTCGAGAGGTTCCGCACCGCCACCCAGCCCGTGAACCTGGACGACCTCGAGAAGCGCTTCGAGAAGGGCGCCGAGGTCACGCCGCAGGCGCTGTCCTCGGCCGGCCTGGCCACGCGCCGGGACGTGCCTGTGAAGGTGCTCGGCCGCGGGGAGCTGTCCAAGGCGCTCACCGTGCACGCCCACGCCTTCTCCGCCACCGCGCGCGAGAAGATCGAGGCGGCGGGCGGCACAGCTCAAGTCCTCGAGGACTAGACGCATGCTCAAGACGCTGGTCACCTCACTCCGGATCGCCGACATCCGGAAGAAGCTGCTCTTCGCCGCCGCGATGCTCGCCCTCTACCGCCTCGGCGCGCACGTTCCCGCGCCCGGCGTGAACGTGGACGCCGTCGAGCGCCTGCAGGAGACCTTCAGCGGCGGCGGCGCGCTGGGCCTGCTCAATCTCTTCTCCGGCGGCTCCCTGCAACGCTTCGCGATCTTCGCGCTGGGGATCATGCCGTACATCACGGCCTCGATCATCCTGCAGCTGATGCAGGTGGTCGTGCCCTCGCTGGAGAAGCTGCGCAAGGAGGGCGAGGTCGGCCAGCAGAAGATCACCCAGTACACGCGCTACCTCACCGTGGGCCTGGCCTTCGGCCAGTCCGTCGGTTACGTGTTCCTGTTCCGCAGCCAGGCCGGGGGCGAGCAGGTCTTCGACAGCTTCACCTTCGGCCGCGTGTTCGTCGTGATCGTCACGCTCACCGCCGGCTGCGTGCTGGTCATGTGGCTGGGCGAGCTGATCACCCAGCGCGGCATCGGCAACGGGATTTCGCTGATGATCTTCGCCAGCATCGTCTCGGGCCTGCCCAACGGCATCAGCCAGTGGTGGAGCAGCGGCGACCAGGTGTTCAAGGTGATGATGCCCTTCCTGGCGCTGCTGGTGATCGTGGCCGTGGTGTTCGTGCAGGAGGGCCAGCGGCGGATCCCCGTGCAGTACGCCAAGAGAGTGGTGGGACGGCGGATGTCCGGCGGCGGCTCCACCTACCTGCCGCTGCGCGTGAACATGGCCGGCGTGATCCCCGTGATCTTCGCCGCCTCGCTGATGGCGTTCCCCCCCACCGTCGGACAGGTTTCAGATGCCGGCTGGGCGCGCGACTTCTCGGCCTTCTTCAACTACCAGAGCGCCCCATACATCCTGGGCGAGTCCCTGCTGATCATCCTCTTCACCTACTTCTATACCGCGGTCACGTTCAACCCGGTGGAGCAGGCGGACAACCTCAAGAAATACGGCGGGTTCGTGCCCGGCGTGCGCCCGGGGCGCCCCACCGCCGAGTACCTGGACCGCATCCTGGCTCGGCTCACGTTCCCCGGCGCGCTCTACCTGGCGGCGGTGGCGGCTCTGCCCACGCTGCTGCTGGCGGGCACCTCTACGCAGATCGCCTTTGGCGGCACCTCGCTGCTGATCGTGGTGGGTGTGGCGCTGGACACCATGAAGCAGCTGGAAGCCCAGATGATGATGCGGAACTACGAAGGGTTCCTGAAGTAGCTGTCGACTCCAGCCGTCACCCGGCTGCGCACCGGGCAATCAGTAGCCTCCCGGCTCTCGTGAGCGAGCTCAACCTCATCCTGCTGGGGCCCCCCGGGGCCGGCAAGGGCACCCAGGCCGCGCGCCTGAAGGAGGACTTCGACCTCCCCTACTACGCCACCGGCGACATCTTGCGCGCAGCGGTGAAGGAGGAGTCCGACCTCGGCAGGGAGGCCAAGCAGTACATGGACAGGGGCGACCTGGTGCCCGACGAGCTGATCACGCGCGTGATCGCCAAGCGGGTGGACTCCGACGAGGCCCGCGACGGCTTCCTGCTGGACGGCTTTCCCCGCACCGTGACCCAGGCCGAGTCGCTCGAGAAGGCCCTGTCCGGGCTGGGCCGGCGGCTCACCGCCACGCTGCTGATCGACGCCCCGGACGAGGAAGTGATCAAGCGGCTGTCGGGGCGGCGCGTGTGCCGGGACAACGGCCACACCTACCACGTGGACTTCGACCCGCCCAAGAACGAGGGGTTCTGCGACCAGGACGGCTCCCAGCTCGTCCAGCGCGACGACGACAAGCCCGAGACCGTGAAGCACCGCCTCGAGGTGTTCCACGAACAGACCAAGCCGCTGGTGGAGCGCTACGAGAGCGAGGGGATTCTGCGCCGCTTCGACGGCACCCGCTCCCCCGACGAGGTGAGTGGCCACATACGCGCGACGCTTGCCACACTCAAGCTGGAAGAGGAGCTCTGACCCAGCCGAAGTGATCGTCAAGAAGTCGCCCGAGGAGATCGAGAAGATCGCGGCGTCCGGGCGCATCTTGTCCCGCTGTCACCGCCTGCTGCGCGCCAAGGCCCGCCCCGGCACCACCACCGCCGAGCTGGACGAAGCAGCAGAACGCTTCATCCGCTCTCAGGGCGCCGAGCCGGTCTTCAAGGGCTACAAGGGCTTCCCCGGTTCCATCTGCGTCTCACCCAACTCGATGGTGGTCCACGGCATCCCGGGCGGCTACGAGCTCAGCCGCGGGGACGTTCTGGCCGTGGACATCGGCGTGGAGCTGGACGGGTGGGTCGCCGACGCCGCCGTGACCCTGCCCATCGGCCCCGTGAGCGACGTGGCGCGGGAGTTGCTGGGGTCCACGCGGGCGTCGCTGTACGAGGGCGTGGCCCAGGCCCGGGTTGGCAACCGGCTCGGTGATGTCTCCGCCGCAATCCAGCGGCGGGTGGAGACCGACGGCTTCGCGGTGATCCGCTCGCTGGTGGGCCATGGCGTGGGCCGCGACATGCACGAGGACCCGCAAATCCCCAACTTCGGCCGGCCCGGCACCGGCCCGGCCCTCGAGGAGGGCATGGTGCTCGCCATCGAGCCGATGGTGAATGCCGGCAGTCACGAGGTGCGGGTGGGCAGCGACGGCTGGGCGGTCTATTCCGCCGACGGCTCCCTGGCGGCGCACTTCGAGCACACCGTGGCGATAACCCCGCAGGGCCCGCGGATCCTGACCCCGTGGGACGACGATCAGCCCGCCTCCGCAGAGGCCGCCGAGCCGGCCGCCGCGGCCCGGGCCTGACCCGACCCGCCAGGCCTTGGCTGCTACTCTGTCCCGTTGGCGCGCAGCCGTCTCCTGGGCTGGGCGCCGGTTCTCTCTATAGGAAGGTCAGATCACGGAGCCATGAAGGTCCGAGCCTCGGTCAAGCCCATGTGCGAGAAGTGCAAGGTCATCCGTCGCGGCGGTGCCGTTCTCGTGATCTGCCAGAACCCACGGCACAAGCAACGGCAGGGCTGACAGCAATATGGCACGAATTTCAGGCGTCAACATTCCCCTCAACAAGAGGGCAGAGGTGGGTCTCACCTACATCTACGGCATTGGCCGTTCCCAGGCGCTCGAGGCGCTGGGCAAGGCCGGCGTGGATCCCAACACCTACGTCAAGAACCTCACCGACGACGAGGTGCTCAAGCTTCGTGAGGTAATCGACAACGACCTCACCGTGGAGGGTGACCTCCGCCGCGAGCGGTCCCAGAACGTCAAGCGCCTCCAGGAGATCGGCGCCTACCGCGGGTTGCGCCACCGCCGTGCGCTGCCGGTGAACGGCCAGCGCACCAAGACCAACGGTCGCACTCGCAAGGGTCCCAGGCGCATGCAGGTGGCTGGCAAGAAGAAGGTCACCAAGTGATGCTGTCGGGGCGGTTCCCCCGTCAACGACGTGGGCGCCGATAACTGATGGCAGCTCAACGGCCAGCGCGCTCGCGCGGACGGCGCAAGCCCAAGAAGAACGTCCCCTTCGGGCAGGCGCACATCAAGACCAGCTTCAACAACACGATCGTCTCGCTCACCGACCGCGAGGGCAACGTGATCGCGTGGGAGTCCGCCGGCGGCGCTGGCTTCAAGGGTTCGCGCAAGTCCACCCCGTTCGCCGCCCAGGTGACCGCCGACGCGGCCGCCAAGAAGGGCATCGAGCAGGGGCTGGAGAAGGTCGAGGTGTTCGTCAAGGGCCCTGGCTCGGGCCGCGACACCGCGATCCGCTCGCTCCAGGCCGCCGGCCTCGAGGTGACCACGATCCGCGACATCACTCCGCAGGCCCACAACGGCTGCCGCCCCCGCAAGCGCAGGAGGGTCTAAAGGTGCTCGCCTCCCCACCCACGCACGCGCAGAACACGCGCATGACTTCGCTGGCCTTTGTCCTCGGCCCTCGTCTTGCTTCCAGCAAGACTTCGACCCTGCGTCCTCGGCCAGCTCGTCCTGCGCGGCTCTGCGCGCACGCGGGCGAGGAGGCGAGCACCTAATGGCTCGCGATACCAGCCCGCAGTGCAAGCAGTGCCGCCGCGAGGGCGAGAAGCTCTTCCTGAAGGGCCAGCGCTGCCTCACGGACAAGTGCCAGATCGAGCGGCGCAACTACCCGCCGGGCGAGCACGGCCGCGGCCGGTCGCGCCAGTCGGAGTACCGCGTGCAGCTGCGCGAGAAGCAGAAGGCGCGGCGCTACTACGGCGTACTCGAGAAGCAGTTCCGCAACTACTACGCAAAGGCCTCGCGCCAGCCGGGAATGACCGGCGAGAACCTGCTGCGGCTCCTGGAGTCGCGGCTGGACAACGTGCTCGTGCGGTTGGGCTTCGCCGCCTCGCGGCGCCAAGCCCGCCAGCTCATCCGCCACGGTCACTGGGCCGTCAACGGCCGGAGGGTGGACATCCCCTCCTACCAGGTGCGGTCCGACGACGTGATCACGATGAAGGCCAGCTCCAACGCCGATGCCACGATCCGTGAGGCCACCGAGCTCGTCTCGGTCGTGCCGGCATGGCTCCAGGCCGACCACGACGGGCTCACCGCGAAGGTGCTGCGCCAGCCGGAGCGCGACGAGATCGCCGCGCCCGTGCAGGAGCAGCTCATCGTCGAGCTCTACTCGAAGTAACCCCAGAAGTGCCCGCGGCCCGGTAGGCCTGCGGGTGCTGTTTTCGACGCGAAGGACACCCCCCATGATCGAGTTCCAGACCCCCCAGATCTCTGCCGAGGACGTGCAGGACAACCGCGGCACGTTCACCATCGAGCCGCTGGACCGCGGCTTCGGCTACACCTTCGGCAACTCGCTCCGGCGCGTGCTGCTCTCCTCCCTGGCCGGTGCCGCCGTGACCAGCGTCCGGATCGAGGGCGTGGCACACGAGTTCTCCACGATCAACGGGGTCAAGGAGGACGTGACCGACATCGTCCTCAACCTCAAGGAGATCGTGTGCCGGATGCATTCCGATGCCGCCGAGATCGAGGCGCCGCTCGTGGTCACCGGCCCGGGTGAGATCTCGGCCGGGGACATCGACCTGCCCTCCGGCGTGGAGATCCTCAACCCGGACACCCACATCGCCACCCTCGAGAAGAAGACCAAGCTCGAGATCTACCTCACGGTCGGCCACGGCCGCGGCTACACGCCGGCCGAGGACAACAAGACGCCCGACCAGCCGATCGGCGTGATCCCGATCGACTCGATCTTCTCGCCCGTGAAGCGCGTGGCGTACTCGGTGGAGTCGGCCCGTGTCGGTCAGCGCACCGACTACGACAAGCTCACGATGGACATCGAGACCGACGGGTCGGTCGATCCCCACGCGGCCCTGCGCGAGGCGGCGGAGATCCTCATCAAGTACCTGGCGATCTTCTCCGAGCCAGAGCGCGTGGATGCCCTGCGCGAGGCCGGCGTCAGCCTCATGGGCGGCGGCGCCGGCGGCCTGGGCGGCGACGGCCTGGGCGTGGGCGCCGGCGGATCGCTGCCCGGCGCCGACGGGATGGACGACATCCTGATCGAGGAGCTGGAGCTGGGCGTGCGCTCGTACAACTGCCTCAAGCGGGCGGGTGTGCAGACGGTGGGCGACCTCGTCCAGAAGTCCGAGTCCGAGCTGAACGCGATCCCGAACTTCGGCCGCAAGTCGATCGAGGAGGTCAAGGAGACCCTCGAAGCGCGCGGGCTGGCGCTGCGGGCCTCCTAGGCCCGTCGCGCCCTAGACTGCGGGACCGCCCATGCGCCACGGCAAGCAAAAGGGCAAGCTCAACCGCGACCCCGCGCACCGCAAGTCATTGATGATGAACCTCTCGCGGGAGGTCATCGACCACGAGCGCATCCAGACCACCCAGGCGAAGGCCAAGGCGGTCAAGCCCGAGCTGGAGCGGCTGATCACCCTCGCCAAGCGCGGCGACCAACACGCCCGGCGCCAGGCGATGGCGCGCCTGGGCCAGGACAAGTTCATCGTCTACAAGCTGTTCGAGGAGATCGCCCCGCGCTACGCGGACCGGGAGGGCGGCTACACGCGGATCCTGAAGCTGGGCCCGCGCAAGTCCGACTCGACCGAGATGGTGTTTCTGGAGCTGGTGTAGGCGTCAGCCCGACTCGTCCGGGTCGGGCAGGCGCAGGAAGACGCCGAGGTTCGAGGTGCCGCTGTCGCCGCCACGGCCGGCGATTCGCGCCTCGCAGGCGCCAGTGCGGCCGCGCGCGGCGAGTTCGGCGAGCGCCGGCCCGTAGGCGACGGCCTCGTCGCGCGGCAGGTATCCCACCACCTTTCCGTCGATCTGGACCATCACAGCGTTTGGGTCGTGCGGATTCGTGGGTTCGGGGATCAGCAGTGCTTCGGTGTCCATGGCGATCTCGCGCTCGGCAGTGGCGCCCACGATCTCGCGCAGCGCCTCCTGGTAGTGCGACTCGCCGGCCACGTTGACCAGGCGGCCGCCGATCAGCAGCGTGGTGCGGGGGTGGGGGGCGCTCATAGCGTCAAGAACGAGGCTAACCAGCCGGTTAGATTCTGCAGCGAGCGGCCCGATCGGGGGACACAGGCCGAGCTGGAGCGCCAGCAGCAGGACGTGTTCTTCGGCCTGTACGTGGACGCCGGCCCCACGCGGTGGCTGGTGTGGCACGGCCGTGGCCCGCTCGGGCCCAAGCGCTACGCCTGCGGAGCCCATCGGGGCGAGCTCACGGCCTACCTGCGCTTTCACTACGCCTCGGTCGGCGGGCAGGTCTGGAAGATGGGGCCCTATCCGCCCCCCCGGCCGGCGGCCGGCAACGCCCGCCCCGCCCACATGAGCCGTATGGGCGGCTCGGGCTTCGCCGTTTGAATCAAGCGACCCTCCGGGTCGCGTAGGCTCCGGCTCATGGATGTGACTGAGGCCAAGGAACGTGCTCGCACCGGCTGGAGTCAGGGCAAGTACTCGGCGCTGTCCGAAGGCCTGCGCCCCGCCTCGCACGCGCTGGCGGAGGCCTGCGCCGTGTCCGCCGGCCAGGAGGTGCTCGACGTCGCAGCCGGCGACGGCAACTTCGCGCTCGCATGCGCGCGGGAGGGCGCGAGCGTGGTGGCTTCCGACATGGCGCCCGGGATGGTGGAGAAGGGCCGCAGGCGCAGCGAAGATGAGGGCTACGACGTCGAGTGGGTGGAGGCCGACGCCGAGGACCTTCCCTTCGAAGATGGCCGGTTCGACTGCACCGGCTCGGTGTTTGGGGCGATGATCGCCCCTCGGCCGGAGGCGGCCGCCAGCGAGCTGTTCCGGGTCACGCGGCCCGGGAACACGGTCGGCATGGTCACGTGGACGCCTGAGAGCGCATCGATCGAGATGTTCGAGATCGGACGCAAGTACGCGCCGCCATCCGATCTGCCGGCCCTGGAGGAGTGGGGCAGGGAGGACGTGGTGCGCGAGCGCTTCGACGGGCTGGCGAACACCATCGACATGGAGCGGCGCACGATGCCGTGGACCGGCGACTCCCCGGAGGAGTTCGTGGCCACGATGGAGGAGCACTCGCCGATGCAGGCGGCGGCCAAGGCCCAGATGCCGCCCGACGTCTACGCCCAGATGCGCGAGGAGTTCGTCGACCTGGCCCGCCGGTGGGCCGGCGACGACGGTCCCTTCTCGGTGGACGTGGAGTACCTGCTGATCGTCGCGCGCAAGCGCGGATAGCTCTGACTGCCCGCCTCCTGCTCTCCTACGACGGGACGGGGTTCCGCGGCTGGGCCGCGCAACCCGGCCTTCGCACCGTGCAGGGCGTGCTCGAGGACGCCCTTGCCGCCGTGTTGGGCAAGCGGGTAGCTTTGACCGTGGCGGGGCGCACCGATTCGGGTGTGCACGCTCGGGGGCAGGTGGCCAGCCACCCGGGCACTTCAGCCCCTGCCGCGGCCCTGAACGCGCACCTGCCCGACGATGTGTGCGTGATCGAGAGCGAGGATGCCCCCGAGGCCTTCGATGCCCGTCGCGACGCCCGCAGCCGCACCTACCGATACCGCGTGCTCGCCACTCCCGAGGGGAGCGTGTTCGAGCACAACCGGGCGCTGCACTGGCGCCGGCCCGTGGACCGTGCCGCGCTGGACGCGTGCGCGGCGATGCTGCCCGGCACGCACGATTTCACCGCCTTCACGCCCACCCGCACCGGCCACGTGCGCTTCGAGCGCGACGTGATGCGCGCCGAGTGGGTGGACGAGGAGGACGACGTGCTGGCCTTCTGGATCGAGGCCGACACCTTCATGCGCCACATGGTGCGCACCCTGGTGGGGACCATGTTGGGCGTGGCCGCGGGCCGCTGGCAGCCCGAGCGGTTCGCCTCCCTGCTGGCCGGCCGGCCGCGTAGCGACGCCGGTGACGCGGCCGCCGCACACGGGCTCTATCTCGAGTCGGTGCGGTACTGAGTCGTCACGTTCGGCGGCCACGGCCACCTTTATCGTTCAGGGGGATGAGGATCCTTTTGACCAACGACGACGGCATCGGCGCCACGGGCCTGCACGCCATGCGCCGCGCGCTCATGGCGGTGCCCGGGCTGGAGCTGGCCACAATTGCGCCCGACTCCAACCGCAGCGCCACCGCGCGCAGCATCACCACCCGCGAGCCGCTGTGGGTAGAGGAGGTGGACCTGGACGACGGCTCGCCCGCCTATGCCACGGACGGCACCCCGGTGGACTGCGTGCGCTTCGCCGCGCTGGGGCTGCTGGACTTCGAGCCCCAGCTGATCGTGTCGGGGATCAACCACGGCTCCAACCTGGGCGATGACATCACCTACTCCGGCACGGTGGCCGCGGCGCTCGAGGGCATCGTGCTGGGCATCCCGGCGATCGCCGTCTCCCAGCAGGCCGAGCGCGGCCAGGTGGACTTCCGCGCCGGCCGGGCGTGGGAGCCCGAGGACTTCGAGGAGGGCGCGCGCTTCGTGGCGACGATGGTCGAGCAGCTGGAGCACGTGCCGATGCCCGAGGGCACGCTGCTCAACGTGAACTGCCCCGCCGGCGGCGCCGAGGGGGCGGTGGCCTGCCGGCTCGGCAAGCGCATCTACCGCGATCGCCTCGAGCTGGCCGAGGAGAAGGGCGGGCGCAAGCGCTACCACATCTACGGCGAGCGGCCGGGCTACCGCGACGAGGAGGGCACCGACTTCGCCGCTATCGCGGACGGCCGGATCGCGGTCACGCCGCTGCACTTCGATCTCACCGACCAGGCCGGGGTGGAGGAGCTGTCGGGCTTCGATCTCGACGCCCTGGTTCGCCCGGCCGCGAAGAGTGTCGAGTAGCCGGGCAAAGCCCGCGCCCGCCGAGCGCGTGAAGGAGCTCCGCTCAGAGCTCGAGCGGCTGAACCACCAGTACTACGTGCTGGACGACCCCGAGGTGGGCGACGACGTCTACGACGCGCTCATCACCGAGCTGCGCGACGTGGAGGCCGAGCACCCCGACCTGCTGACCCCAGACTCGCCCACCCAGCGAACCGGGGCGGCGCCGCTGGAGAAGTTCCACCAGGTGAAGCACCTTCAGCCGATGCTCTCGCTGGCCACCGCGCGCAATGAGGAGGAGCTGTGCGCGTGGCTGGAGCGCTCGGAGCGACTGCTGAACAAGCAGGGGGGGATGAAGAATCGTGCGCAGCCGGCCGAGCCGGCTGCTTCGCAGGAGGACGCCGAGATCCGCTTCGTGTCCGAGCCCAAGGTGGACGGCCTCGCCGTGTCGCTGCTGTACGAGGACGGCGTGCTGGTGCGGGGGGCCACCCGCGGCGACGGCGAGACCGGCGAGGACGTGACCGCCAACCTGCGCACGATCAAGGCGATCCCGCTGCGCTTCGACGACGCTCCGCCGCTGCTGGAGGTGCGCGGCGAGGCCTACCTGCCCCGCGGCGCCTTCGCGAAGCTCAACGAGGAGCGCGCCGCCGAGGGGCTGCCCACGTTCGCCAACCCCCGCAACTCGGCGGCGGGCTCGATCCGCCAGCTCGACCCCGCGCTGGCGGCGGCCCGGCCGCTGTCGATGTGGTGCTACTCGATCGGCGCCCATGAGGGGGTCGAGTTCGAGTCGCACTACGAGTCGCTCGAGTGGCTGCGCGAGCGCGGGTTCAAGGTGAACCCGGACATCGAGCGCCACGACACCCTCGACCAGGTGGTGGTGGCCTGCCGCGGCTGGGAGGAGCGGCGCGAGTCGCTGGACTTCGAGATCGACGGCGTGGTGGTCAAGGTGGACGACCTCGACCTCCAGCGCCAGCTGGGCGTGGTGGGCCGCGAGCCGCGCGGAGCGATCGCCTGGAAGTTCCCGCCGATGACCGCGACCACCACGCTGGAGAAGGTGATGTGGAACGTCGGCCGGACCGGCCACATGGTCCCGTTCGCCCAGCTCACGCCGGTGCAGGTGTCGGGCGTGACCGTGAAGCTGGCCACGCTGCACAACGAGGAGGACATCGCGCGCAAGGACGTGCGCGAGGGCGACGAGGTGATCGTTACTCGCGCGGGCGACGTGATCCCGCGCGTGGTCTCTCCCACGGCCAAGGCCCAGAAGAGAAAGAACCGCTCGTCGTTGCCCACCCCGCCGGAGCGCTGCCCCTCGTGCGGCACCGAGACCGTGAAGCCCGAGGACGGGGTGTGGACGATCTGCCCCAACCGCGCAGGCTGCCCGGGCCAGCTGTTCCAGTCGGTCAAGCAGT
Organism: Thermoleophilaceae bacterium; assembly: GCA_035646775.1. Classification (GTDB taxonomy): domain Bacteria; phylum Actinomycetota; class Thermoleophilia; order Solirubrobacterales; family Thermoleophilaceae; genus JAAYBF01. Next base: position 22,311 of record DASROS010000060.1, read on the forward strand.
TCGTGAGCCGGGGCGCGATGGACATCGAGGGGCTGGGCGAGGAGCACGTGTTGCAGTTCCTGCGCGACGGCCTGATCGACGGCATCGCCGGGATCTACGACCTCGACGCGGAGCGCCTCACCGCGCTCGAGGGCTTCGGCGAGCTCTCGGCCACCAACCTGATCGAGGCGATCCAGGCCTCCAAGGCGCGCCCCTTCAGCCGCGTGCTGTTCGGCCTCGGCATCCAGGGCGTGGGGTTCGTCAACGCCCGCAACATCACCGGCCACTTCCGCACCATCGACGCGCTGCTGGAGGCCACGCCCGAGCAGATCGCCGAGGTGCCGGGCATCGGCCCGATCCTGGCGCAGCAGATCTTCGAGACGCTGTCCGAGGAGCAGACGCGCGAGTTGATCGAGCGCCTGCGCAAGCACGGGCTCCAGATGGAAGAGGAGGGCCCGGCCCCCGACCAGGTCGAGGGGCGCCTGGCCGGAAAGACGCTGGTGCTCACGGGCACGATGTCAAACCTCACCCGCGAGGACGCCACCGAGCGGGTGGAGGCCGCCGGCGGCAAGGTCACCGGCTCGGTCTCGAAGAAGACCGACTACTTGGTGGCGGGCGCCGATCCCGGCAGCAAGCTCGCCAAGGCGGAGGAGATCGGCACCGAGGTGCTCGACGAGGACGGACTGGTGAAGCTGCTGGGGGGCTAGGTCGCGGGGGCCGTGCCGCCGTTGCCGTCGAGGCGGTCGAGGACCCGGAACAGGGCCTGTCGCTGGGCGCGCATCTCCTCGACCCACTCTCGCCGGTGTGCTTCGGCGTCCTGATTCATGATTCGTAGGCGCGTCCCCATCTGCTCCAGACGACCCTCCATCTGTTCCAGGACTCTTGTGTTCTGCTCCAAGACCTTGGTGTTCGCTTCGATAGACCGAACCCCGGCATCAAACGCCTTCGAGAAGCGCAGGTTCATCTCACGGGTGAACTCCCGGAAGTCGTCGGCGGAAGCGTCGGCCACACGGCCATTGTGGCACGGCGAGAGTGACGGGAAAGCGCCTCAGGTAACGATTGCGCGACAGCCTGTCTCACCTGACGCCGGCTAGCGCCTGCGCCATCTGGTCCTGCAGCTGGCGCGCCCCGAAGGGGTTCACGTTGTTCATCAGGATCGAGAAGACGTAGGTGTCACCCGAGCGCGCGCGGCAGTAGCCCGACAGCGCGGACACGTTCGACAGCGTGCCGGTCTTGCCGCGGCAGTTGCCGCGCGCGGGGCCGCTGCGCAGGCGCGGACCGAGCGTGCCGTCGCGCCCGGCGATCGACAGGGACGAGTAGAACTCCTGGAACTCGTCGCGGCGCTGCATCGCCCTCAGGAGGGCGACCACGCGCGCCGGTGTGGCGCGGTCGGCGCGCGACAGCCCCGAGCCGTCGGCCAGGCGGGTGGGGCGGGCGCCCAGGCGGGCGGCGAAGCGCGTGGCCAGGCTCGCGCCGGCGGCGGTGGTGCCGCGGCCGCCGGTCGAGAGCGCCAGGTCCTTCAGCAGCATCTCGGCGAAGAAGTTGTCGGACGGCTTGTTCGTAAGGGCCGCCAGGCGGCTCATGGTGGGCGACTCGACCGCCGCCAGCTCCTCCGTACCGGAAGGCGCGGTCCGGGCACGGGGCGCGCCCGCCACACGCACGCCGCGGGCCCTCAGGGCGCTGGTGAGGGCCGACGCCGCAAAGCCGGCGGGAGACGACTGGTACCCGCGGCCGTTCTCCGAAGCGAGGCCGCGGTTGTATGCGAGGGCACTGAGGGGGCCCACGTACGGCGAGATCCGGTAGCCCGACTCCGGGCCTCCGCGCAGGCTGTCGAAGCGCGACTCGTCGCCGTACACCCGTCCCGTGACCCGGCGGATGCCCACCTCCTCGAGCTTCTCGGCCAGCGCCTGGATCGTGCCGCCGGAGCCGTAGGCCCGTCGGACGAAGGAGGAGCTGCCGAACGTGGGGTCGCCGCCACCGATCAGGTAGAGGTCGCCGCGGAACACGGCGTCCACGGACAGGGTGCCCCTGCCGCGGACCGTGGTGTTCAGCCGGCCGTCGACGCCGTACTGGGCGAGAGCGGCGGCGGTGGTGAAGAGCTTGGTGTTCGACGCGAGGATGCGCGGGGTCGTGGATCGCAGCCGGTAGACCCGGCGTCCGGTGGAGGAATTGATGACGTAGGCGCCCGAGCTGGACCCGGCCGAGCGCATGGCGGAGGCGAGCCGCGACTTGAGGCTGGACTGGGAGGCCTGTGTCTTCTCGGGGGCCTTGGACGGTGCCGCGACGGCCCCCGCGGGGGCCAGCAGAGCGGCGGCCAGGAGCGCCGTCAGGGCTCGGAAGGTCGCGGAGCGGGCCATCTCGAGTGTCAACACGCTAGCGGGCGAAACGGATCGTGCGCAGCCGGCCGAGCCGGCTGCTTCGCCAAAAAGGAGCGCCGAATGGCTAAATCCGGCGCATGGTCGATAATGACCGTGCATGGGCGAAGTGGTGAAGCTCAAGAAGCCGTCTGCCAAGCCGAAGGCCGCCACCAAGGCGCCCAAGCGGCGCTCCAGGCGCTCCCGCACCGCCCTCGTGCTGGGCGGAGGCGGATTCACGGGCGGGGTGTACGAGATCGGCGCGCTGCGGGCTCTCGACCTGCTGGCCGTGAACCGCACGGTCAACCAGTTCGACGTGTACGTGGGCACCAGCGCCGGCTCGTTCGTGAGCAGCCTCGTGGCCAACGGCGTGACCCCCGAGGAGATGATGCGGGTGGTCGACCAGCAGGTGCCCACCCCGTTCAAGGACGTGGACCAGGACTCCCTGATGCGCCCGAACTACCTCGAGTTCGCGCGCAGCGCCGCACTGCTGCCGCTGCGGCTGGCCGGGCTCGCGCGCAACTTCGTCGGCTCGCTGGGCCAGCTGTCGGTGATCGACCTGGCCACCCAGCTCGCCGAGGGCCTGCCCTCCGGCCTCTACGACGGCACGGCGATCCAGGAGTACCTGGAGTCGGTGCTCGCCGATCCCGACCGCAGCGACGACTTCCGCCTGCTGGACTCCGAGCTCTACCTCACGGCCACCGACCTCGACACCTGCGAGCGCGTGGTTCTGGGCGGCGAGGACTGGGACGACGTGCCGATCTCCCGGGCCGTGGCCGCCTCCACCGCGCTGCCGATGATCTACAAGCCCGTTGAGATCAAGGGCCGCCAGCTGATCGACGGCGGGATCCGCTCGACCACCAATGTGGACCTCGCGGTGGAGCGCGGAGCCAAGTTCGTGATCGTGATCAACCCGCTGGTCCCCTATGTGAACGACTTCCAGAAGGTGATCCCCACGATCACCGGCAGCCGAGTCCGGCGCGTATCGGACATGGGTTTCCCCCAGATCGGCTACCAGACGTTCAAGCTGCTGGCCCACCAGCGCCTGCACGAGGCGGTGAGCCACTGGGAGGAGAAATACCCGGGGGTGGACATCATCCTGATCGAGCCCGATCCCAATGACGAGCTGATGTTCGAGACGAACATCATGAACTTCAACCGCCGCGTGGACATCGCCAAGCACGGCTTCGAGTCGGTCACCTTGAAGCTGGCCGAGGACTACGACCGCCTGAGCGAGGTGTGCGCCAGCCACGGCATCGAGATCTCGGCCACGCGCGTGCGCAAGGTGGTCCGCAAGTTCGCCGAGGAGCGCGAGCGCAGCGCCGGCTGGCGGAGGATCCTGGAGCAGACCACCGGCGCCCTGCTGCGGCAGTCCGACCAGGCCTGACGCCGATCACCGCTCGAGCGGAGCATGTCGGGAGCTTGCTTCGGCCGCCGGAGCTGTTGGCGGCGCGCGACTTCGCCGATGCCGCAGCACTGAAGGCCGCCGAGGACGCTGCGATTCGCGACGTGGTGGCGATACAGGAAGAGGTGGGTCTGCGCGTCGTGAACGACGGCGAGTACCGCCGCGAGTCCTTCCAATCCGAGCTCGTCGCGGCCGTCGACGGCTTCGACGGCGTGGGCATCGACGCCTGGCTGTGGGGCGAGTGGCACTCCGACGAGCTGGGCGACAAGACCGTGGAGCGTCCCGAGCAGATGGCCGTCGTGCGGCCGCTGGAGCGCCGGCGTTCGCTCGCGGCCGAGGAGTTCACCTTCCTGCGGGCGGTCACCGACCGCACCGCCAAGATCACGCTTCCCAGCCCCAGCCTGTTTGCCAACCTCTGGACCGCCGAGCGATCGCGCGAGGCCTACCCGAGCTTCGACGACTTCATGGGCGCCGTGGCGGCGGTGTTCGTGGATGAGGTGCGCGAGCTGGCTCGGCTGGGCTGCACCTACGTGCAGCTCGACGCGCCGCACTATCCGCTGCTGATCGACCCCAAGTGGCGCGCCTTCTACGAGGCGCGCGGCTGGAGCGCCGAGAGCTGGATCGGCTACGGCGTGGAGCTGGACAACGCCGTGATCGACGCCGCGCCGGGCGTGACCTTCGGCTTTCATCTCTGCAAGGGCAACCAGGACAGCCGCTGGCTCGTGGCCGGCGGTTACGGCGACATCGCCAAGCCGGTGTTCGAGGGCGTGCGCGCCCACCGGCTGCTGCTGGAGTACGACGACGAGCGCAGCGGCGGCTTCGAGCCGCTGGCACTGGTGCCCGACGACCGCGTGGTGGTGCTCGGACTGGTCACGACCAAGAACGCGCGGCTGGAGGACGAGGACGAGCTGGTGGCACGGGTTCGCGAGGCCGCTGACGTCGTCGATCTCGACCGCCTGGCGGTGAGCCCGCAATGCGGCTTCTCGACGTCGGTGGTGGGCAACGCGCTCGGGATGGAGGACCAGCGGCGAAAGCTCGAGCTGTGCGTGCGCGTGGCCGAGCGGGTGTGGGGAGAGGCCTAGCGTTGGCAGCGGCGGCGGGCTTCAGGGGAGTTGTGCATGACTGTCATGCAAAACTCCCCAGAACGCCGGCCCGGTGTGCCGGCTAGACCCCGAGCGCCCGGCGCAGCGCCTTCAGCAGCCGCTCCGTCGCCGCCTCGTCGCGCACGGTCGCCCGCACGTGGTCCTCGGCCCCCAGCGGGCCGCCCGGCGCGACGATCACGCCCTCGCGGCGCAGGCCGTTGGCCAGCGCCACGCCGGTCATCCCCTCCGCTCGCAGCCAGACGAAGTTGGCCTGGCTGTCGCCCACCTCAACCGGCAGCTCGCGCAGCTCCGAGAGCACGTGTGCGCGCTCGCGGATCACGGCGGCGCGACGGCGCGCGATCTCCGGGCCGCCGATCTTCAGCGCCTGCACGATCGCCGACTGGGTGAGGGCGTTCACCCCGAGCACGGGGGCGATCGAGTCGAGCAGCGAGGTGGACGCTGAAGAGCCCACCGCGTAGCCGGCGCGCAGCCCCGACAGCCCGTAGATCTTCGAGAAGGTGCGCACCACCATCAGGTGGGGCAAGGCGTCGGTGAGGCGCAGCACGGCGTCCACGTCCTCGGCGTCCTGGAAGTGCACCAGTGCCTCGTCCACCATCACGCGGGCGCCGTCGGGGAGCTCCGACGCGAGCGAGGCGATCTCTTCGGCGGCCCAGTGGTCGCCGGTCGGATCGTTCGGGTTGCAGAGCACGACCAGCCGCGTGCGATCCGTTATCGCGGCCTGCAGCTGCTCCACTCCGCCGTCAGAGACGTCCACCGGCACCGGCCGTCCACCCGCTCGTGCGGCCATCAGCGGATACAGGGGATAGGACGGCCACGGGGTGAGCAGCTCGTCGCCGTCGTCCAACAGCACCAGCGCCGCCGCCTGCAGCAGCTCGGCGGCGCCGTTGCCCACGGCGATCCGCTCGGGCTCCACGTCGTGCGCCTCGGCCAGCGCCCGGCGCACGTCCTGCGCGTGGCGGTCCGGATAGCCGTTCACGCGCCCGCGCGCGGTGTAGATCGAAGCGTTCATCACCTCGGAGTTGGGGAACTCCGGCCACTCGGTGCCGGACAGGTCGAGGTCGGGCACCTGCTCCAGCGCCAGCGCGCGCTCGCGGTGACGGCGCTCCCGACGCTCCTTGTTCAGCTCGCGCTCGTCGACGTCCTCGAACTGACGGTAGTAGTCGAGCAACCCCAAGTCGCCCCCCCTCCTAGTTCTGCGGCGCGAGCGAGGGGCCCGGTCCCTCGATGAGGAGGAACCAGACGGAGAAGCAGATCACGGCTATTCCGACGGTGACCGCGAAGATGATCTCGAGCGCCCCGCGCTCCTGACGGCGGCCTCCAGCGCGGCGCACGAGCTTCCAGGCGTGGTCCACGCGCTTGGCCCCGGCCATCGTGAGCATCAGGGAGGTCAGGCAGCCGAGCATGATCGTGGAGATGCCCGCCGTGACGAGACCGGTGTGGTACTCGACCTGCGAGCCGATCCAGAACCATCCCAGCGGCTGGGGGCCGAACAGGCTGAGGCAGAGCAGCGTCTCCAGCAGCAGGAGCGCGGCGGCCAGCAGCCGGTCGATTCGCTGGCGCCGCGGCCCCGACGGCTCGGCGTCCTCGCGGTAGCGCACGGGCGCCGTGCCCGGCCGGCGCCCGATGAACAGGCCGCCGGTGTCGGATGGATCGTTGCTGGCCACTCGGCCTACGTCTCGTACAGCGCGTCGATGGCGTCGGCGTTCTTGTCGTGGACCACGTTGCGCTTGACCTTCAGCGTGGGGGTCAGCTCGCCTGTCTCCTGGGTGAGGTCCCCGGGCAGGATCTTGAACTTCTTGATCTGCTCGACGGGCCCGACCTTGGAGTTCACCTGGTCCACCACCTTCTGGACCTCGGCCCGCATCTCCTCGGACTCGGGCAGGTCCTCCACGCCGAGGCCGTGCTGCTCGGCGAAGGCCGGGGCCTCCTCCTGGTCGAGCGTGATCAGCGCGACCAGGTAGGGCCGGCGGTCGCCGATCACCACCGCCTGGGAGATCCAGCGGTTCTGCTTGAGGCCGTTCTCCAGGTTTGCGGGGGTGATGTTCTTGCCGCCTGCGGTGATGATGATGTCCTTCTTGCGGCCGACGATGTAGACGAATCCGTCCCCGTCGATCTTGGCGAGGTCGCCTGTGTGCAGCCAACCGCCGACCAGCGTGTCGTCGGTGGCTTCCTCGTTCTTGTAGTAGCCCTTGAAGATGTTCGGGCCGCGCAGCAGCAGCTCGCCGTCCTCGGCCACCTTGGCCTCCACGCGTGGGATCGGCTTGCCCACCGAGCCCAGCCGGAAGGCGTCGGGCGTGTTCACCGTGGCCACCGTGGCGGTCTCGGTCATGCCGTAGCCCTCCATCACCGGCACGCCGCAGGCGTAGAAGAACTCGAGGATCTCCGTGGCGATCGGGGCCGCGCCGGTGTTGCACTGGCGGATGTTGCCGCCGAAGATCCCGCGCACGTTCTTGTACAGCGCCTCCTCGGCCTGGTCGAAGCCGGCCTGCAGCTCCTCGGGCACTTCCTCGCCGGCCTCCTGCAGCTGGCGCACCTTCAGGCCCACCTGAACCGCCTGCTCGAGCTTGGCCGGGTCCTCGGCGTTGCTCGTGGCCAGCGTGTAGATCTTCTCGAAGATCCGCGGCACGCTCGGGAAGAACGTGGGCTTGGTCTCCATCAGGTTGGGGATGATCTTCTGCGGATCCTTCTCCCAGTAGGCCACCGTGCCACCCAGATCGAGCGCGATGAACTGCACGAGCTTGGCGAAGGCGTGGGCCAGCGGCAGGAAGAGGTAGACCACCTCGTCGGGCTGAAGAACGCCCTGGGACTCCGACATGGAGACCACGTCGCGGTAATTGCCGTGGCTGAGGATGCAGCCCTTCGGCGGGCCGGTCGTGCCGGAGGTGTAGATGTAGATGGCGACGTCCTCCGGGCTGATCGCCGCGTAGCGGTCCTTCAGCTCGGACGGCTCGTGCGAACGGCCTCGCTCGCGCAGCTCGTCGAGGGTGATCGCGTCGTCCGCGCCCTCGACCGGCTCGAACAGCACGATGTGCTCGAGCTTGGGCAGGCGGTCGCGAACCGCGCGGATCTTCTCCAGCTGCTCTGCGTCCTCGAGGAACACGGCCTTGGACTCGGAGTGCTCGAGCACGTAGTGGCACTCCTCGGCGGAGTTGGTCTGGTAGACGGACACCGACACGGTGCCGGCGGCGAGGATCCCGAATTGGGAGTAGGTCCACTCGGGGCGCGTATGGGCCACGATCGCCACCTTGTCGCCGTGCTCCAGCCCCAGGTCGATCAGGCCGCGCCCCACCTCGTCCACGGCGGCGCCGAAGTCCGTGTAGCTGGTGTCGACCCACTCGTCGCCCACCTTGTGCTTCAGAGCGGTCTTGTCGGCGAACTTCTCCGCGGCGATTGCCGCGAGGTCCGCCATGGTCTTCGAGCCGGTACCCGAAGCCGGGGCCGTCACTGCTTCCATCTACTCCTCCTCAGAATCCGCTTGGCCCGGCGGATTCTAGGGCGCCCGCAAAGTGCGGGCGAAGGGGCCTAGGCCTTCGCCAGCGTCGGCTTGGCCGACTGGGCTTCCTTGAGCGAGCTGATGAAGAGGGTCTTGTCGATCCTGCCCTGGAAGATCGGCACTCCGAGCTCCATGCACTTGGTGATCACTTCTCTCCGGTGCATCCCCGCCTCGCGGCCGAGCTCGGTAGGCGTCAGGTGGATCGCCATATGCGCTGCTCCTTCTCCTCGGTGACTCAGGGACACCAAATGTAGCCGTCCTGGCCGACGTTGCAAGTCGGTGTTCTAGATCGGGTTCGGAACGTCCACGAAGACGTGCTCGATCCCGAACCGCTCGGCCAGCAGATCGCCCAGGCGGCGCACGCCGAAGGTCTCGGTGGCGTAGTGCCCGGGGGCGATGAAGTGAACCCCGGCCTCGCGCGCGTAGGCCATCACGTGCTCGGCCGGCTCGCCGGTCAGAAATCCGTCCAGCCTGTGCGCGATCGCCTCGCCGAAGTTCGAGGCGGCCGCGCCGGAGACCACGCCCAGCGAGTGCACGACGTCGGGGCCGCTGTCCCAGGCGAAGGGGTCGGCGCCGAACGCCGTGCGGCAGCGCTCGAGCAGCTCGGGCCAGCGGACGCCATCGTGCGAGCGGCCGACGAACCCCACGGTGCCGCCTGCGTGCGAGCCGAACGGCTCCGCGCGCTCGAGCCCGAGCGCCTCGCAGATCAGGGCGTTGTTCCCGATCTCGGGGTGGGCGTCCAGGGGCAGGTGGTAGCCGGCCAGGGAGATGTCCGCGCCAAAGAGCGCCCTCAGGCGGTCCCTCATCACCGCGTCCACGGTGCGCGGCAGGAAGTCCCAGAACAGTCCGTGGTGACAGATCACCAGCTGCGCACCGGCCTCCGCCGCACGCTCGAACAGCTCGAGCTGGGCGGTCACACCGGTCACCACCAGGTCCACCCGCTCGGAGCCCGGGACCTGGAGGCCGTTGGGCCCGTAGTCCTCGAACGATCCGGGGTCCAGGAGCTGGTCGCAGAAGGCGATGATCTCGTCGCGCTCGGCCATCGCCCAAAGCTAGCCGCAAGCGTTTCTGAGGGGTCTTCACGGCGATTGGGATACCGGCGAAGTGGGTACAACAGCCACTAGGAGCCTGGGTCAGTAACTCCGCCTGAGCCGTCCGACCCGCCCTCGAGAATTTCTCCTGCAAACGAGCGGGAGGAAGACGATGACGACGATGACCGAAGCGGTAGGGCAGGGGCGGCTGATCGAGATCGAGCCGGTTGAGTCTGAGTCGCTGAAAGACGCCGCGCCGGCTGCCGAGGCAAAGACCTTCCGCCGCTACGACCCCGACCAGGTCCTGCTGATGTCGCCGGTGCTCGCCGAGTGGATCCCCGAGGGCGATCTCGCCCACTTCGTCTCTGACCTCGTCGATGACGCGCTCGACGTCTCGCCGATCTACGCCTCCTATGAGTCAGAGCGCGGCTATCCGCCTTATGACCCGCGGCTGATGCTGAAGCTGCTGATCTACGGCTACGCGAACGGGATCTGCTCCTCGCGAAAGCTCGAGGTGGCCACCCACCGCGATGTCGCCGTCCGGATGCTCTGCGCCGGCCAGCACCCCGACTACCGCTCGATCGCCCGCTTTCGCGCCCGCCACCTGGAAGCGCTCGCGGAGCTGTTCGTCGAGGCGCTTCGCCTCTGCGCGAAGGCCGGCCTGGTCAAGCTCGGTCGCCTCGCCCTCGACGGCACCAAGCTCAGGGCCGACGCCTCCCGCCACAAGGCGATGTCCTACGAGCGGATGACGAAGAAGGAATCAGAGATCGAGGCCGAGGTCGCCGAGCTTCGCGAGCGGGCACGCGCGCTGCTCTCCGAGGCCGGGGCGACCGACGCCGCCGAGGATGAGCTCTACGGAGCCGATCGCCGCGGCGACGAGCTGCCCGAGGAGCTGACTCGCCGCGAGACTCGCCTCGCCAAGCTGCGCGAGGCCAAGGCGGCGCTCGAGGCCGAGGCCGCCGAGAGAGAGGAGCGCCGCCGCCAAGACATGCAGGCCGAGGGAAAGAAGCCTCGCACCCCGCCGAGCGGTCGCGACCCCTTCGCGCCCAAGCCGACCAACCAGCGCAACTTCACCGACCCCGACTC
>DASROS010000061.1:0-32097 GCA_035646775.1 Thermoleophilaceae bacterium
TGCGAACGCAGCCGCCGCGCGAGTGGCCCGATGTCCTGCTGCTCCTGGGCGACCAAATCTATGCCGACCAGGTCTCCCCCGAGACCGAGCGCCTCATCGAGGAACGCCGCGGGAGCGGCGACGCGAGCACGGACTACCCGCCGCAGGGGGACGTCGCCGACTTCGAGGAGTACACCTGGCTTTATCGCGAGGCCTGGAGCGATCCCGCGACGCGCTGGCTGCTGTCCACCATCTCCAGCGCGATGATCTTCGACGATCACGACGTACACGACGACTGGAACACGTCGTGGGAATGGGTGCGGGAGATCCGCACGGTGCCGTGGTGGCACGAGCGGATTCTCGGTGCCTACATGTCGTACTGGATCTATCAGCACCTCGGCAACCTCTCCCCTGCCGAGCTCGCCGAGAACGCGCTGCTGGCGGACGTGCGCGAGGCACAGGACGCCGAGGAGATCCTGCGCGCGTTCGCGAAACAGGCCGAGGAGGAGATCGCGGGAACCCGCTGGAGCTACCATCGGAACTTCGGACGCACCCGGCTGCTCGTGCTGGATTCCCGTGCCGGCCGCGTCCTCGACGAGGACCGCCGCGAGATGCTCTCCGAGGAGGAGTGGGCGTGGGTCGAGGAATGTGTCACCGGCGATTTCGACCACCTGCTGATCGCGACGACGCTGCCGTTGCTGCTGTCCCACGGTCTGCACCACCTGGAAGCGTGGAACGAAGCAGTCTGCGACGGCGCCTGGGGCCGAACGGCGGCGCGGCTGGGCGAGAAGATCCGCCAGGCGATCGACCTTGAGCACTGGTCGGCGTTCCACGCTTCCTTCGTTCGCTTGACAGACCTGCTCCACGAGGTGGCGTCGGGCGGTCGCGGCCCGGCACCGGCGTCGGTGATCGTCTTGTCGGGCGACGTGCACCACGCTTACCTGGCCGAGGCATCCTTCCCCGGGCGTGCGCCGATCGAGAGCGCCGTCGTGCAGGCCGTCTGCTCGCCGATTCGCAACCCGCTGGACCGGCCCGAGCGCCGCGCACTGCGGGCAGCGCTGTCTCGCAGCGCCGCAGCCGTCGCCCGGCTGCTCGCACGGAGCGCCCGCGTCCGGCCGGCCGCCGTGCGCTGGGAGTTCGCAGGGGAACCGACGTTCGACAACCAGGTCGCCACCCTGGACCTAACCGGCCGCCGCGCCCACCTGACGATCGAAAAGACTCGTCCCGAGGACTGGGCAACCCCGCAACTGCACCAAACGCTCTCGCGAAACATCGCCTGAGAGAACAACGAGGAGGTCAAACAGACGGCCCGCTTCCCCCGCAGGACAGCGGCGAGGTGAACACCGGCTACTGCGGCGACGGAAGGCCAGGAGCCGTGGCGCTCCGATAGAGCGCTTCTGCGTATCTGAACTGGGACCTCCGTCAAGTGCGGGGGTGAGTGGTGTGGAGTGGTGTGGTTCCGATCGTTCCGCGGGCGCCCGCGCGCTTATCTGGGGTGCTCGCCTTGCGGCCGGCGACGTGATGATCGATGGGTCGTTCCGCGGGGAACGACTCCGGCCGCTCGGTCTTTGGTGGAAGCGGATCCTCGAGCCGCCCCGTCGTGCGGGTGTCGTGGAAGAGAGCGCCAACCACCTTGTAGCCCGAGCGGCAGACAGCGTGTCGTCGAGCGCCAAGCGGATCGGACCGTCCCCTCGCACGAACGCGCCGACGATGGGTCGAGCAGGAGCAGCCCACCTCGTCCGCCGACTAGCGGTGATCAACGAGACAGGGGTTCATGAGCACCTGACCCTTCCAGGGTGGCCGCCCTGGCCCCACGGGACCCCAGCGCCGCCCCGCGCTGTTCAGCCGTCGCGGTGGGTCGACTCGGGCTGCTCCGGGTCGCTGTCCGGGTCCACCTCGGCGGCGCGCCGATGGCGCTCCTCGGCCTCCCGGCCGTGCTCCTCGGCCCGCACGGTTTGCTCGCGGGCCCCCGCTTCCTCGCGGCGCGCGCGGGCGCCGCTCTCGTCGGCCTCGGCGCGAGCGCCCTCGGCACGCGCGTCGTGGACTTCCGCGTCGCGTCTGATCTCGCCCGCCTCTACACGACGGGTCTCGTGACGCCGCTCTCGCCCGCGCCGGGCGACCAGCGCCAGCACCGCGAGCAGGACGAGCGCCGCCACCACGATGACCACGATTACACCAGTGTCCATTATCCCGTCTCCTTTGGTCCGGGTGCCAGGGAACCTACCCGTTAGTTGCGGGATCGGTGAACCGACCTCGCTTGTCACGTCACCGGACGCCCGACCTAGCCCCACGGGACCCGTGCCCCAAACGTGCCACCTGGCTCAGGGCCCCCTACGCCTAGACGGATGGAGCGGCGTCCTCGTCGGCGCCGCCAAGCGCCGGAAGCCCGTGGCGGCGAAGCATGTCGTGAACGCTAGCCTCGCCCCGGCCGATGCTGCGGCAGCCAACCCTATGGCGCTCTGGCGTCCGTCCTTCAGGTCTGCTGGCGCTCTGGCGTCCGTCCTTTAGATCTACCCCGCTCCGACGGCGACGACGTCGGCGACCTCCCGAGTATCACTGCGCGCCTGGACCACCTCGCCGGCCTCGGCGTCGACGCGGTCTCGCTGACGCCCTTCTACCGCTCGCGTAGCCGACTTCGGCTACGACATCCGCACCACACCGACGTGGACCCGACCACGCACAACCTCGCGATGTGGACGCAGGTACTGCGCCGCGCGGCGATGCAGCTCGTGCCCCTCCGCCTAGCTGAGCTCGATGTCGTACCTCCACGCCATCACGCCCGAAAATCGCCACCGTTCCGCAACTGCTCCCGACCGCTCACACCGTAATTGCGTGAGCCGGGGCTAGCCCGGGTTGGAGGACGGGGCCGGCCGCTGGATTAGTCTCGCGCGCGCCGGCGCGGCTCCGATAGCACCAGGCCGTACAGCAGGTGGTCGGCGGCGAGCGCCAAGCGGTCGACCAAGCGCACGCGCTTGGCCTGGCTGAGGCCCAGGGCGGGCGCGATCCCCATCTCGAAACCCAGCCATACCGCCAGCCCGTACACCGGGCCCGCCCAGGGGCGGCGGCGCAGCCCGCCGGGAAGCGCTCCGAACACCGCGCCGCCACCGGCACCGAAGGCCCAGTGCGCGGTCTCGATCAGCCCCCGGCGCTGCTTTCGCGGCGCCAGCCGCAGTAAACGGCGCAGGCCGCGCGAGCGCTGGCGGGCGATGGCCTGGGGCGGAGTCTGTTCCACGAGCCCAAGCTCGATCGTGATCACCCGCATTCCCGTCATGGCCATCGCGCCGACCGCCCCGCGTGCGCCGGCGTGGAGCACCTCGCCCGAACGCGAGCGCTCGCCCAGTCCTTGGCCCGCTGCGTCCTGGCCCATCTCCATGCCGCCAGCCTACCCCGTGCAGTGCTGACCGGAGCGAGCCGCGTCCAGCCTTCCCCGCGAGTGGGCTATGCGCTTCGCTCCCCCTCGCGGGTCCGGTGGGGAGGCATCGCCGTGAGAAGCGGCCCGTCGGCCTGATGGGTGGGGCGCGGACACGTCCAACCGCCGTTCGACGAGAAGCGGTCCCATCAGGGGGAGCGAAGGGGATAGCCCGTCCCCGCGAAAGCGGAAGCCCGGGACAGGCGGGAACCTGCAGGACCGAGGTCGCGCTCGCGGGTCAGGCGAACCAATCGATCGGACGGTCGGCACTACAGAAGGCTCACCGCTGCCGCAGCGCCTGGCCCGCGCACGAAGCATGCGGCGTCACGGGGCGCTAGTACGTGCCCGGATCAGATTCCTGATTGGCCTAGTCGCGCGCACTGCGACGACGCAGGCGTCGTCGCACAGCAGGAGGCCGGTTCCGGGCGTCAGATGGTGGGTCATCGTGGCGCAGGCTAGGTCCTCTGAGACTCCGAGAGGGAGCGTGCGCCCGCCGCCTAGGAGCGTCCGGCGAAACGACTAGCGAAACGAAGCTAGACGCGGCGCGGCTACCTAGAGAAGCGTCCCCGGCCAAAGTAGCCAAGGACGGCCAACACAACGAGGACGATGATGATGATCCACAGCAAGGACACGTGATCCCTTCGTTAGGAGCGTCCCGACTCTACGGCGAGCCGACCCGTTTTACAACGTGCGCGGCCTACGCCGCGAGCCGTACGGCTCGCGCCCTGGCGAGCGCGCAGGCCAACTGCGCGAGGACGGTCAGGTCGGCGTGAAGCGGGACCCGCTCGATTCCGCGAACGCGGAGAGGGAGCAAGGCCACTCATGCTTTGCACGACCAAAGGCGCGCTCCACCGCAGAGCGGTCGGCGTAAACCTTCCCCAGCGCAGCGTCTCGCGAGGGATCAGCGGGTGGAGCCGGTCGGCCTTCACCCATCGGCTGGCGGGCTTGCACTCGCCGGTCGGGCAGCGCCACTTGGTCGCGCGCTTCGCGTTCGGCCCGGCGAACCGCCATTCACCATGGGCGCAGTTGGGGGGCTGTGCTGACCGTCCTTGACTGCGGCCTTTCGCGGAGGGGATGATCGGGCGGCAGCCGCGATCCTGGCACGTCTATACCGGCCCCACGTCGCACCCCTTGTCGAGCGCGCGGCGAGCCGCGAGCCTGCGTCAAGTCGATCAGCAAAGACACGTAGTTTGTCTCGTGGCTCCCGGCAGTCTCAACGTGCCAAGAGCCGAAGATCGGTGCGGGCGCAGACCGCCGCGTGGACGCGTAGCCGCAGAAGCCGCCGCCCTTGCGGTGGCGATTGCGGAGCGCCGGCTCGAGCTCACCGCCGGCGCACCCGGCGCCAGGGCCGGCCCGGGATCTGGGGCGCCAACAAGGCGCTGCGCCAGGAAGGCGGCACGCTCGCCGAGTCTTCGCACGACGCACATCCGCTTTCGCGTTCGCGTTCGCGTGACTGCGGTCTTCCCCGCCGGCGCCCATGAGACGCCTGCTCAGGACGAAAACCGGACTCCACCCACCTGCGATCAGAGTTTCGCTTTCCCATGACAGGGACACTCTGAGCGACCGCCTCGCGTGATGTCACTGCGCAAGCGGCTGGTGAGGCGACGGAGCCTCGACCAGCAGAGCCCGACTGCGGGAACGCGAGACTCGCCGAGGGGCGTGGGTTCAGCCTCAAAGACGAGCGGACCTACGAGCCCGAGCGCCGTACCGGATAGGACCTGTTATCAGTCTGATCGACGCCCACGCCGAGGAAATCGACCTCGGCTCCACACCGCAGGATGAGGCCGGTGATCACTCCCACGAAAATGGCCGTGCCAACCCCAGCCAGGAGACCATAGGCATCCCATAAGCGGCCACCGGCGAGGGTCAAGACCGTCCTTCCGCGCGGTCTAGTTCGGCCGCGCAGGTTGCCGGCGCTTGACGAAGTGGTTCTTGAGGATGCGGGCGTGTACGCCCTTTGTCTTGTCGACAACCTGGCTGACGACGTAGTCGGTGGCTGCGCTCATGTACGCGTAGGCCACCGCGCGCGGCATCCCAAGCTCGCCGTGCAGGAACTCGATGGCCTCCCGCACCGCCTGCTTCATTGCTTCGTCGAGGTCGGCGTTGAGCCCCACCGGCAGCCAGTAGTCGGCGGTCTCCCCGAAGGGCATGTCCAGCCGGCCGCGACGGCCGGGGATGGCCCGGCTGCCCCGCTTTAGCAGCGTAAGGCGGAACGTCCCGCGCAGCGGTGCTTCCAGGGCGGTCAGGGCCACCTCGCCGTCGCCCTGGCGGTAGTGGGGATCGCCTACGAAGAACTTGGCACCGGGAACGAACACCGGCAGGAACAGCTTCGAGCCGACGGTCAGGTCGCGGATGTCCAGGTTGCCGCCAGCCGGCGTCGGCGGGATGGAGTTGACCTTCTCGGAGGTGTCGAGCGCGACGCCCATAATGCCCATGAACGGGTCGATCGGGAACTCCGCGCGCAGCTGGCGGCTGACCGGCAGCACGC
Organism: Thermoleophilaceae bacterium; assembly: GCA_035646775.1. Lineage (GTDB taxonomy): Bacteria > Actinomycetota > Thermoleophilia > Solirubrobacterales > Thermoleophilaceae > JAAYBF01. The sequence goes on from DASROS010000061.1 coordinate 5,877, forward strand.
CCCGGTAGCGGCTGCGGATCCGCCGCACGGGCGTGAACACGGAGACGTTGTGGTACAGCTCCGGGCGTGCCGGGCTCGCGTCGGGCGACGGCGCGGGCGTCTGGGGATACTCCCCGGGCAGCGCGCCCTTGCCATGGCGGTTGGAGATCACCCCGTACGGGGCGCGCGGGACCAGCCCCACGACCGTGATGCGCAGCACGTCCCCGGGCGACGCGCCGATGACATGGATCGGGCCGGTGACGATGTGCGGGCCGTCGTTGGCGAAGTCGTGTTCGATCTCCGAGCCGGCGATGGCGCGCGCGTCGCGCAGGATGTCGCGCTTGCGGACGCCCTTTTCGGTGAAGTACTCCACGGGGTCGCGGCCTTGGTCCTCGAGGATGCCTTCGTGCGACACCGTGTCGAACGTGACGAGCGCTCCCGACCGCACGGAGCGGATCGGCTTGGCGTCGCGGTTGGGGAGGGAGCCCCAGCGGACCGTGTTGGGCCTGGACGTCACGTAGTGTCCGACGCGGCGGCCGCTGCCGCTCTGCAGCACCCGCGGCCCCGGCCTGTCGTCAGCCGCCGCGATCGCGTCCTCGACACCCGGCGACAGCGTCCACGCGGGCGCGACCGCCCCCGCCCCGATCGCCGACGCCGCGAGCAGCAGGTCGCGCCGTCCGATCCCTTCCGACAGCGCCTCAAACGCAGCCTCCGGGTGCCTGTTCTCCGGCACCGCCTCCTCCCTCCAATGGTTGAGCCGTCGGACCCTACTGCATTCCGGACGACAAGCAGAAGCGACGGAACTGGCCGCGCGGACGATCGCTTCCGGCGCCAAGCGATAACGCCGTCGGGTAGACCACGGCACACTTCCCCGACCGCGTGGGAGCAGAGGCGTTGAGATGCTGCGTCATTTCGGGCCCGGCCCGCCCACGGCCCGGCGGTGCTGCATTTGGGCACCAGGTGTCAAGTTGGCCCGGGTCATGCGCGCCTCCTGGCGGCGCAGAAAGCAGCTCTACGCAGGTATTTCGCGAGTGGAGCTAGTCGGACTCGAACCGACGACCTCCTGGGTGCGATCCAGGCACTCTTCCAACTGAGCTATAGCCCCGAGTGCGGCATGTGCCGCCAGCCCAATGGTAGCCCGCTCGGCCGGGCGTGGGGGCGACTCGCCGGGCCTTCGGGTCCGGGCGCGTGGCGCTCCTCGGGGAAATATCATGCCGGGGGGTGCGGGTGCCCGGTGCTCGACTAGGCTGTGGGCCGATGGGCGTTCTCGACGACGCTATTCGCGAGCACATCGAGCTCAAGCGCAAGCACGGCGCGAACCCTTCCGAGCTCGAGCTCCAGGAGCACGAGGCCCTGGGCCCCGCGCGGCGTGAGGCGACGGCCCAGCCCGCGGAGGGCGAGGCCGCCGAGGACGGCGCCGTTGAGGCCGAGGCCCTTGAGACCCAGGTGCCTGCGGACGCCGTAAAGCCGCTCGAGGAGGCCCCCGAGCCGGTGGCCGAAGTCGCCGAGACACCGGTAGCCGAGCCGGAGGAATTCCAAGAGCCCGCCGCGCCCGCCGCCCCGGAGTTCGCCGATCCCGCGCCGCCATCCGTGGTGGACGAGCCACCCCTCGAGGGGGAGCAGCCGCTGCCGGCGCCCGAGCCGCCCCCGACCGAACCCGCCGACGGCGAGGACGTGCTCGAGGACACGCCCGAGTTCCTGCAGGAGACCCCTGAGCACGATCGCCTCTGGTTCGAGCAGAAGCCGCCGCGCGACTTCGACTTCGACGACGAAGACCGCTAGCGCCCTAGATGACTGATTCCCAATCTCGGGGTTCAGTGGTCGTAGGCGATCAGGCTGCGCCCCGGGTTGCCGATGGTCCAGTTGTGCCAGACGCAGGCACCGAGGGCCAGCAGTCGTCCGGCGACGCGTGCGCACAGCCCGCCGATCGTGTGGGCGCCGTGGCGTTCCAGCGAGAGCTGGTCCTTGAGCTGGTCGAAGATCGCCTCGATCCACTGGCGAACCCCGCCGAGGTTGCCGAAGCGGGGTGCCTCGTCACGGCGATCAGGGCGCAGGAAGGTGCCGCCCAGAAGCTCGACGAGCTCCTCGACCTGGGCCCCGGAGAGGCCCTTGTCGCCGATCACCGTGTAGCCCTCCAGCTCGACCCGCGCGAGCAGCTCGGCGACGACCTCGCGCTCGGGTGCGTTGCCCGGCGCGAGGCTGAAGGCGATCGGCATCCCGTCCGAAGCGCAGAGCAGGTAGAGCTTGAAGCCCCAGAAGTGGCGCGAGTGCGCGGCGCAGTAGCCATAAGCGGCGTAGCCGGCGAACTCCGAGCGCTTGACGGTCTCGCGCGACTGCCCACAGGGGACCGGCGTCGCGTCGACCAGGCGCAGGTTGTCACACCACGAGGGCGAGATCTGAGCCAGGTAGCCGAGCAGGCCCGCGATCTCGCCCGTCAGCGCCCGGACGCGCTTGTTATAGCCCGACTGGCCGGGGATGTAGGGGAACAGGTGGCCCAGGCGCCGCTTGGCGAAGCGGATGAAGCGCCGCTCCTTGGGGCAGTCGAGCAGGATCTGGGCGACGGCGAGGCAGATCACCTCGGCGTCACTGATCTTCGGCTTGGGGCCCGCACGAGACGGATCTCGCTTGGGCAGGAAATCGTCGGCGAGCACGTAAAGTGCCGTCAGAAGGTCGTCGAGGTCGGCGATCACGGTGGCCACCTCCAGGTGGTCGGCGTTGACAGAACTCAACGCCGACCTTCGACGGCCTTCTTCTTGCGCCTACCCCAGCCAACCGCGCGTGGCGATTAGGAATCAGTGATCTAGGCGCCAAGCGCCCCGGATAGGTGTCCACCGCCGGGCCGTCGACGTAAAGCAGCCCCGTTTGGGGGCCGAGACTGCCCCTACGACGGCACGGAGGGTTCCGTCGGATGAACGCGGCACGGGACGCCGCTACAGGAAACGGGGGTCGCCGGGGCGGGCGGTCCCCGTTTTCATGTGACTTCTGCGATGTACCCGCGGGTCTGGGCCGCCTCCAGCACGCGCTCGATTCCCAGTGCGAACGCGGCCACCCGGAGCGTGCTGCCTTCCCTCTCGGCGCGGTCCGCCACCTCGCCGTACGCGCGGCGCATGATCCGCTCCAGGCGAGCGTTCACCTCGTCCTCGTCCCAGCGGAAGTGCTGGAGATTCTGCACCCACTCGAAGTAGGACACCACCACGCCGCCGGCGTTGGCCAGCACGTCTGGCACCACGAGCACGCCCTTGTCCACGAGGATCTCGTCGCCCACCGGCGTGGCGGGACTGTTGGCCCCCTCGACCACCACCCGGCAGCGCAGGCGGTCGGCGTTGCCGGCGTGGATCATGCCGCCGAGCGCCGCGGGCACGAACAGGTCGCACTCCAAGCCCAGCAGGTCGTCCGGGCCGATGGCCTCGGTGCCGGGCATCTCCACCAAGCGCCCGCCCTCGCCGATGTGGCGCAACAGCGCCTGGGCGTCGATGCCGCCCTCCGACTGGATGGCGCCTGTGGCATCGGAGACGCCGACCATCGTCGCCCCCAGGTCCTGCAGGATGCGCGCCGCCCACGAGCCCACGTTGCCGAACCCCTGCACCACGAAGCGCGTCTGAGCCGGGTCCAGCCCCAGCACGGGCGCGGCCTCGAGGAAGCAGTGGACCACCCCGCGGCCGGTGGCGGCCTCGCGCCCGAAGGAGCCCTCGAGAGCGATCGGCTTACCGGTCACGATCGCCGGCGTATGGCCGTGCAGCTTGCCGTACTCGTCCATGAACCAGGCCATGGTCTGAGCGTCGGTGCCCACGTCGGGCGCGGGGATGTCACGCGTCGGCCCGAGCACCTTCTCGATCTTGTCGATGAACGACCGCGCCACCTTCTGGCGCTCGGCGGGCCCGAGCGTCTCGGGCGCCACGTCCACGCCGCCCTTGGCGCCGCCGAAGGGCACGCCCGCGATTGCGGTCTTCCAGCTCATCAGCTCGGCCAGGGCGCGCACCTCGTCGAGGTCCACGTCGGGGTGGAAACGGATGCCGCCCTTGTACGGGCCGCGCGCCCCGTTGTGCTGCACGCGAAAGCCCGAGAAGCAGTGGATGCGCCCGTCGGCGAGGGTGATCGGGATCTGCACCCGCACCTCGCGGTAGGGGCTGCGCAGCACGGCGGCCACGTCGTCGCGCAGCCCGAGGCGCTCGGCGGCCAGCCCGAACCAGTGCCTCACCGTCTCGTAGTTGGACACCTCCGCCCGCTGCGACGGCGTCCGCTCGGTCTCACTCGCCATCTCTCTCCCCTCTCGCCTGCTGGACCTGCTGCCCACAAGTCTCCTCGACTCGGGAGCACGAGCCCACGACTTGCAACGAAGCCATGTCAAGTGCTACGTTCGTAGAAGAACGTGACTGGCAAGCGAGAGATCCCACAGCGCGAGCTGCGTAACAACGTCAGCGCCGTCCTGCGCGAGGTCCAGGCGGGTGAGACGATGCGGGTCACGGTGCGAGGCCGTGCAGTCGCAGAGCTCGTGCCGGTCAGCCCGAAGAAGGACCATTTCTCTCCCGCTGACGTAGAACGGATCGTCCGCGAAGCTCCGCTCGATCCGTACTTCACCGCCGACGTGGAGGCCATCACGGGAGCCACGATCGAGGAACTCTGAGCGGGATCCTTGACACCTCGGTTTTCGTCGCCCGCGAGCAAGAACGCCCGCTCGGTGGACTGCCCGCGGAAGGACGACTTTCCGTCGTCACGCTCGCCGAGCTTCGCATCGGCGTCCTCGTCGCCTCCGAGCCGTCGGTGCGAGCCCAGCGGATGCGCACTCTGAGCGAGGTCGAGGCATTGGAGGCACTTCCCGTGGACGACGATGTCGCCCGCGAGTTCGCAGAGATCGTCGCCGCGGCCCGCCAGCGGCAACGGCGCCCCAAGATCCTCGACTCATTGATCGCCGCGACGGCGCGTGCCCTCGACGTCCCGGTCTTTACGCAGGACGCCGACTTCGATGAGATCCCAGGCGTTCAGGTCGTGCGCGTGTAGGGCGAGCCGGGAAGCTGCTCGAGAATGGAGCCAGCCGGGCTCGAACCGGCGGCCTCGTCGGTGCAAGCGACGCGCTCTTCCAACTGAGCTATGGCCCCAAGCTGGACAATCTTGGCACGCTCTCAGCCGTACCGGAAGCCCAGGTCCAGCAGTCGGCGCGCCTGGCGCCCGGGGTCCGGGGAGTCCAGCAGCACCACGCCCAGCGTCCGCCTGCCGCGGCGCGCCACGCCCACGAAGCAGCGACCGGCTTCGTTGGTGTAGCCGGTCTTCAGCCCGATCGCGCCCGGGTAGCCGGCGCGGATCAGCGGGTTGTGCCCGTAGAGATACACGCGACCGCCCTTGATCGGGAACCGGAACTGGGCCTGGGGCCGGCGCACGATCCGGGTGATGCGCCGGTTGCCCATGGCCAGGCGGGTGAGCACCGCGAGGTCCGCCGGGCAGGAGCGGTTGCCGCTCTCCAGGCCGTGCGAGGAGGCGAAGTGGGTGCAACGCAGCCCCCACAGCCGCGCCTTCTCGTTCATCAGCGCCACGAAGCGCTTCTCGGTACCCGACACGTGCACCGCCAGGGCGATCGCGGCGTCGTTGCCGGACACGATCATCAGCGCGTTGAGCAGCGTCTCCAGTCGCACGCGCCTGCCCTTGGGCAGCTGGCCCACGCCGGAGCCCGAGTAGTTGAGCGCCGCGCGGGTGATGCGCACGGGATCCCGCGGCCTGGCCTCGGAGGTGACCACCAGCGCGGTCATGATCTTGGTGAGGCTGGCCATCGGGAGTTCGCGCAGGGGGTGCAGGCGGTAGAGCACCTCGCCGGTCTTCACGTCGAGCAGCAGGGCCGCGCGGGGCTCGTTCCGGAACTTCAGGCCGAAGGCGTCGACGCCGGTGAGCCGGACCGGAGCGGGAGAGCGCGGCTCCAGCGCACCGCCGGCCGGGGGCGGGACGGCCTCGCCCGGCAAGGCGCCGAGAGGCGCGGTGGCCTGGGCACCCCGCCCGCTATCGCGCACGAACGCGAGGTACGCCGCCGCCCCGACGACGAGCGGGGCCAGCAGCAGGGCGAACATCGCCAGCCGGGCCCCCAGCCTCCGGCGTCGTCGACCACGTTCCAGCGGGCCCGTCACTTGTCCGGCGGGTGGGTCAGGGCTCCGATCACGCCGACGCCGAGCACGATCAGGATCACCAGCGATAGCACCGCGAGCGGGGCGGTGATCCCGTCCTCCTCGAGCAGCGAGCCCACGGTGAGGAACGCGATCAGCCCGATCATCACGAGCGTGGCCAGCAGTGCGAACGAGCGGCCGGCCATCAGTACACCGGCGCGCGGTGGGCGCGCTCGTAGTCCTCGTGCACGTGGTTGGCGAACAGCTTGATCAGCAGCAGGCCGAACACGAAGCCACCGATGTGCGCGAAGTAGGCCACCCCGCCCCCGCTGCCCACGGGCGTGGCCAGCTCGCTCGCGCCATAGAGCGCCTGCAGCACGAACCACAGGCCCAGCACCACGAGCGCGGGCAGCTCGATGATGGTGAAGAAGATCACGATGAACACCAGCGTGACAACGCGCGCGCGGGGATAGAGCAGGGCGTAGGCGCCCAGCACCGCGGCCACGGCTCCACTGGCCCCGATCGTGGGCACGACGGCCGACGGGTCGATCGCCACCTGCGCCGCCACGGCGGCCACGCCCCCCAGCAGGTAGAACGCGAGGTAGCGCAGCGGCCCCATCGAGTCCTCGATGTTGTTTCCGAAGATCCACAGGAACAGCATGTTGCCCCCGAGGTGCAGCAGCCCGCCGTGCATGAACATCGACGTGAGGATGGTCAGCCAGGTGGACGGTTGCTCCGGCGCCCCGTCGGGCACCCCCTGCTGGCCCTCGCAGATCAGCTTCGACCCGTCGGCGGCCGGGCCGCATTCGTCGCCGGGGTGGCTCACCTCGTACGGGATGGCGCCGTACTCCGCGACCTTCTGGTTGAACTCCGTGTCGTCGAGGAACGCGCCCTGGAAGAAGAAGAACATCACCACGTTGGCGGCGATCAGCGCCGCCGTGACGTAGGGGAAGCGGCGGGTGGGGATGTCGTCCTTGAGCGGGAACACTCAGCGCACGTCGAGGAACTCGATGGTGTCGGCGAAGTGAAAGCCGGGCTGGGGCCCGCCCTCGATGGCGTATACGCGGTTGCGCAGCGAGACTCCTCCCAGGCCATGGCGCGGCGTGCGCATGTCCGGCAGCGAGCGCCACCTGCGGCGGGCGGGGTCGAACAGCTCGACCTCCTGGATGGTCTTGCCGGTGCCGAAGTCCTCGCCGCCGAACACCACCAGCCGCCCGCGGCTCACGGCGGCCGAGGCGATCCCAGCCCGCGCGCGGCGCATCGGTGGCAGCCGCTGCCAGCGGCGGCGCCCGGGGTGGTAGCGCTCAGCGGTCCTGTAGAGGGTGTTGCCCTCGCGCCCGGCCAGCGCGTAGAAGAAGCCGCCGGCGGCCACCCCGGTCATGTGGTCGCGACGTGGCCCGGGGAACGACGGCCCGCGGCGCCAGCGCCGGCGCTCGACGTCGTAGACCTCCATCGAAGTGAGGTCGGCGGTCTCGTTGCGCCCCCCGGCCGCGTAGAGGCGCCCGCCGAGCGCCGCGAACGCATGGGCGGCACGCGGCTCGCGCGAGTCGGCCAGCCGCCGCCAGCGGTTGGTGGCGGGCGTGTAGACGTACAGGCGATTAGTCGCGCTCGAGAGGTCCCGGCGCGCCATGTAGCCGCCGTGCACGTACAGCTTGCCGCGGTGGGCCGTCGCCACCGCGTGGTTGACGCCGATCGGCGTCGAGCGCATTCGCCTCCAGCTGTTGCGTCGGATGTCGTAGCGCTCGAGTGTTGCCACGGTCTGGCCGCTGCTCTCCTCGAAGCCGCCTACCACGTAGGCGAACCGTCCGATGCGCGCCGCCGCGACCTCGGTGCGCTTCAGCGTGGCCGGGGCCAGCGCGCGCCACTCACCACGGGCCGCGCCCTGCGCCGGGGGCGGCGCGCAGCAGTCCTCTTGGGGTTCGCTTCCCGTCACGGCGAGCACCGCTCCCGCGGCCACCAGCAGCGCGACGACGGCGGCGATCAGTCCCCTGCTCACCACCGCCGTCCGCGGACTCACGTGGAGGCGGTGGCCTCTAGCGCCGCACCGTCAGCGGCCTGGCGCAGGGTCTCCTCGGCGTGGTAGCTGGACCGCACGAGCGGGCCGGCCGCCACCGACTCGAAGCCCATCGCGTACGCGGCCTTCTCCAGGTCGGCGAACTCGTCGGGACTCCAGTAGCGCACCACGGGCAGGTGGTCGCGCGTGGGGCGCAGGTACTGGCCCACCGTGAGCACTTGGACGTCGTGCTCGCGCAGCACCTCGAAGGTCTGCAGCAGCTCCTCCTCGGTCTCGCCCAGCCCGGTCATCAGCCCGGACTTGGTCACCACCTCGTCGCCGCCCATCTCCTTCGCGTTGCGAAGCACGCGGCAGGAGCGCAGGAACTTCGACCCCCGGCGGGCGAGTGGATACAGCCGCGGCACGGTCTCGACATTGTGGTTGAAGACGTCGGGGCGCTCGGCGATCACGCGGGCGAGGGGCATCTCCTCGCCGCGGAAGTCCGGGGTGAGCACCTCCACTTTGGTGCCGGGGGCCAGCCGGCGGATCGACCGGATCACGCCCACGAAGGCGCTGGCGCCGAGGTCGGGGAGGTCGTCGCGGTCGACACTGGTGATCACCGCGTGCCGCAGGCCCATCTTGCTCACCGACTGGGCTACGCGCAGCGGCTCCAGCGGGTCGTTGTGCGTGGGCTTGCCGGTCTTGACGTTGCAGAACCCGCACCGGCGGGTGCAGGTGTCACCGAGGATCATGAACGTGGCGGTGCCGCGCTGCCAGCAGTCGCCGATGTTGGGACAGGCCGCCTCCTGGCACACGGTGTGCAGGCCCTCGTCCTCCATCATCCGGCGCAGCTCGCGGTAGCGCTCGCCGCCAGGCGCGGGCACCTTGAACCACGGCGGCTTGCGCGCGCCGAAGGGCAGCACCTCGCCGAGCTGCAAGGTGCGCGCGCCGCCCGGGTTGGCGCGGGAGCGGGTGCGGTGCTCTCGAACCGGCTCGCTCATCTCGCTCCGACTCTAGCGCTGGACGCAGCCCGTCATGCGGGCACGGCCGCGGGCTCGCCCTTCAGCGCAGCCGCCAGCCGTTCCCGCGACACCAGCCGCTGGCGCAGCCCGAAGGTGGCGGCCACGCGCCACGCCACGCGCTTCGAGAAGCACGGCATGGTGCCGGTGCGGTGGGTCTCCTTGTAGACCGAGGTGGGCAGTGCGCCGTCGCCGCCGCAGGCCACCACCCACTCGAACGGCTGGAGGTCGTTCTCCACGTTCACGGCGAACCCGTGGGTTGTCACGCCGCGGGAAACGCGCACGCCGATGGCGCCGATCTTGCGCTCGCCGGCCCATACCCCGGTGAGTCCCTCGCGGGTCTCGGCTTCGATGCCCTCGTCGGCGAGGGCATCGATCATCGCCGACTCGAGCCCGTGCACGTAGCCGTAGACGTCATGCACGCGCATGATCGGGTAGCCCACCAGCTGGCCGGGGCCGTGGTAGGTCACCCGGCCACCGCGGTCGGAGTCCGCGACGTCGATCCCCTGGCTCATGTACCACTGCTCGCCCATGGGCAGATCGGAGGACTCGGTGCGGCGGCCCTTCGTGTAGACCGGGTCGTGCTCGAGCAGCAGGAGCACGTCCGGCACGGCATCGGCCTGGCACCCGGCGCGGATCTCCTCCTGGAGCGCCACCGCCTCGCGGTACGGCAGGCGCCCCAGGCGGACGACCCACAGCTCGTCGGGGGCCTCAGTCACTCCAGCCCTCCACGTTTCGCTTCACCGAGCCGAGGAACTCGGCGGCGCCCACGCCGTCCAGCGCGCGGTGGTCCCAGGACATGCAGAAGTAGGTCATCCGCCTGATGGCGATGCTATCTCCGCCCTGTCCGTCGCTCACCACGACCGGCCGCTTGACCACTGCCTCGAGGTCGAGGATGGCCACCTGCGGCTGGTTGATGATCGGAGTGGCCAGCAGCGCGCCGTAGCGCCCCGGGTTGGTGATCGTGAACGTGGCCCCGCCCACCTCGTCGGGCGACAGCTGCTTGGATCGCGCCCTCGCGGCCAGGTCCTTGATCCGCGCGCCCAGGCCCTCGTGCGAGAGCTCGTGTGCGTTTCGCACCACCGGCACGATCAGCCCCTCTTCGCCGAGCGACACGGCGATGCCCAGGTGGACCTCGTCCCACACCGTGAGCCGATCGCCCTCCAGCGTGGCGTTCAGCCGCGGGTGCTCGCGCAGCGCGGCGATCGTGGCCCGCGCCACCAGCGGCAGGTAGGACAGTCGTCCCCGTGCCGCCTCGATGGCGGTCATGTCGGCCTCCACGATCGTCGTGCAGTGGGCCGCCGTGTGCAGCGAGTGCACCATGTGCTCGCCGATCTGGCGGCGCATCACGCTGAGCTGCTCGCCCTCGGCCGCGCCGGCTGCCGGAGCAGGCGCCGGCTCCTCCTTGTAGGGCGACTCGCTATGCAGCGGGCGCTCGGCGGGCTTGGCGGGACCCTCCTCGATGAACGCAAGCAGGTCCTTCTTGGTCACACGCCCGCGCCGACCGGTGCCACTCACGGCAGCGAGATCGATCGAGTGCTCGTCGGCAATACGGCGTACGACCGGCGACACCGGAGTCGCCTTGCCGTTGCCGCTCCCTATCGACTGTCGACTCTCGACTGCCGACTCTTCTGCCGGCGGATCGCTCTCATCAGCATGCGCCTGCCCGGGCCTCGCGCCAACGTCAATCGTCGCCAGCAGCGTGCCCACATCCACGGTGCTCCCCTCCTCGACCAGCAGCTCGGCCACCCGGCCGGCCGCGGGGGAGGGAACCTCGGTCTCCACCTTGTCGGTGGAGATCTCGACGATCACCTCGTCGCGCTCGACCCAGTCGCCCGGGCGCTTGCGCCACGCGGTGATCGTCCCCTCCGCGACGGAGACGCCCATCTGCGGCATGTGTACCTCTTCCAGCTCGGTGTCAGTACGCGAGGAGCTCACGGCAGGCCTCCTTTACGTCGTCCACCTGGGGGAGAACAGCGCGTTCCAGTGGAGGCGAGAACGGGATCGGCACGTCGGGGGCAGTCACCCGCACCACCGGCCCGTCGAGATCCTCGAACGCCTCCTCGGCGATCAGCGAGCACACCTCGGCGCCCACGCCGCAGGAGCGCGTGGCCTCGTGCAGCACCACGACCTTGCTCGTCTTGCGCACGCTCTCCAGGATCCCGTCGCGGTCGAGCGGGCACAGGGTGCGCAGGTCGAGCACCTCGATGCTCGCGCCGTCGATGTCCTCCGTGGCCTCGAGCGCGGTGTGCACCATCGCGCCGTAGGACACCACGGTGAGGTCGGTGCCTTCGCGGGCCACGCCCAGCTCGCCCATCGGCGTCTCGTAGCGCCCCTCGGCGACATCTCCCTTGATACGGCGGTACAGGTTCTTGTGCTCGAGGTAGAGCACCGGGTTGGGATCGCGGATGGCGCTGGCCAGCAGCCCCTTGGCGTCCTCGGCGGTGGAGGGCGCCACCACCTTCAGCCCGGGCGACTGGAGGAACCAGGCCTCGGGGTTCTGGGAGTGAAACGGCCCGCCGGAGAAGCCGCCGCCGGAGGGCAGGCGCACCACCATCGGGACCGCCAGTCCCTGGCGGTAGTACATCTTGCCGGCCACGTTCACGAGCTGGTCGAAGCCGCACGCGATGAAGTCGGCGAACTGCATCTCGCAGACCGGCCGCAGGCCCTCGACCGCGGCGCCCACCGCGGCGCCCACCATCGCGTTCTCGGCCAGCGGCGTGTCCCACACGCGGTCGGCCCCGAACTCCTCGAAGAACCCGTCGGTCACCTTGAAGGCGCCGCCGTACTTACCGATGTCCTGGCCCATGCAGAACACGGACGAGTCGTGGCGCATCTCCTCGCGCAGCCCGTCGGAGATGGCCTCCAGGTAGGTGATCTCAGGCATGGGAGGCCTCCTTCGCCCAGCGCGACCACGGGGCCTTGCCGTCGCCCATCACGGGGTCCTCGGTGGCGAACACGCCGCCGGTGGCCGTGGCGGGGTCGGGCATCTCCTGGGCCAGGGCCCAGTCGGTCTCCGAGTCCAGCTCGGCCTTGACCTCCTCGCGGAGGGAGTCGAGGTCCACGTCGCCCGCATCATGCAGGCGCGCCTCGTAGCTCTCGATCGGGTCGCGCCGCGACCATTCCTCGAGCATCTCGGGCGGCACGTAGGACATGTCGTCGTGCGCGCCATGGCCGTGCATGCGCATCGTCTCGGCCTCGATCAGCGTCGGTCCGCCGCCCTGCCGCGCGCGCTCGCACGCCTCGGCGGAAGCCTGGAATACGGCCTCCACGTCGTTCCCGTCGACCTTCACGCCGGGGAACCCGTAGCTGGCCGCGCGCTCGATCGGATCGACGACGAACTCGAGCGAGTTCGGGGTGGAGTAGGCGAACTGGTTGTTCTCCAGCACGAACACCACCGGGAGCTTGCGCACGCCGGCCACGTTCATCGCCTCGTGCCATTGCCCGTTGGCGGTCGAGCCGTCGCCGAACCAGGTCATGGCTACTCGCGGCTCGCTCCGCATCTGGAAGGCGAGCGCCAGCCCGCAGGCCACCGGGGCCATGTCCGGCAGCATCGAGACCATGCCCACACAGCCCAGGTCCTTGTCGCCGAAGTGCATGTTGCCGTCGCGCCCTCCGGTGAGTCCTCCGGCACGGCCCATCATCTGGGCCAGTACGCGCCCGGGGCGCACGCCGCGCAGCAGGTGCGCGCCGAGGTCGCGGTGCAGGATGCAGGCACGGTCGCTCGGGGACAGCGCGAACGCCGATCCAACCGACACGGCTTCCTGCCCGCGTCCGTCGTAGTAGCTGCCGGGCACCTTGCCCTGGCGGTAAAGGGTGAGCGCCCGCTCCTCGGTGGCGCGCATGAGGAGCATGTAGCGCAGGAGCTCGCGGCGGTCGTCCACCGTCAGCCGGGCCTCGTGAGCCAGGTGCTGATGCGGGTCGAGCGCCGCGGGTCTCGCGGTCGTCGTCGCCATCTCTTCTCCCTCCGAGGCCGGTTCGGGGTCTCCGACAGGCCCTGGTTTGAATTACGCGCGCACCGGGGTCTCCGTCGCGCGCGCGGGTATGTACCCCCAGGGTACCCCGTTACCCGGTGCGATCAAGCATCGGGCGTGCCCGTGCGGGCCCGGGTCTACATTGGCCGCATGAGCGACGACGAGCGCTTCTGGGTCAAGCGCCTGCAGTGGCGGCTGCGAGGAGCGCCGCTCTGGCCTGCCTTCGCCCTGTTCACCGTTCTCGATGCAGTCGTGCTCAATCGACTACCACCGGCTTCCGCGCTGAGGGTGGATGCGGTGCCGGCTCTGCTGGTCGCCACCTTCGGGAATCTGTTCGTCATCGGCGTCTTGGCGCCGTTCGTTGCCTGGCGGCTGCACACTCGCCGCCGCGCCGCGCTAGAAGCCGCAGGCCACGCGATTCCGGCGGCAGTTGAGCGGGAGGTGCTGTCGGATCGTATCGGCGTGGCTTTGCTCGTGGCGGGTCTCGCCGGGTGCCTGGTCTCAGGCCTCGCCAACCGTCCGGTGATCGTGTCCGAGACCGAGGCAACGGAAGCGGTGGGACGCGAGTTGCGTGCCTACGTCGACCACTCCGGGAGCGCGGAGCTTCAGCGCAACCTGGAGACCGCGAACACCGTCCGGCTCAGCGAGGGCTACTTCCGCGTGTGTATCGCGCGCGACGACAGGCGCCGGTTCTTCTGCCTCTTCATCGACACCGACAAGGAGCCCACCGACGTGCGGCGCGACCCGAGCGCCGAGCCCAACACGAGCTTCAACCGGTAGCGGCCAGACGCGCCAGGCGTCCGCCCGCGGTCACCTCGTAGACGACAACCCTGTTGCGCCCCACACGCAGCGACGCCTCGGGCACGTTGATCGCAAAGCTCTCCTGGCTATCGGGGAGGAAGTTGGTGCGGCTGTGGGTGAGGTGGAAACTGCGGCCCACCGCCTCGATGCGCCCGTTCACCGCCACGGCGAGATCGCGCTCGGCTCCGCGCCCACCGTTCAGCTGACCGGCCACCTCGGTGGGGCGCACCAGGGAGGCCTTGTTCACCGCGCCCACCGTGCTCGCCCCCACCAGCCGCGCGCGAACGCTCGAACGGGGGGCAGCCGGCACCACGGACACGCGCCGGCCGATCAGTTCGCGGTTGGGACCGATCCCGGTGTAGAGCGACGCCCAGTCCCCGGAGCCCAGCAGGCGCAGGCGCCGCCTGGTGAGGGCCCGCCGCCTGCGCTCCAGCTCGGCAGCGGAGATCACGATCGTCCTACTGAAGTCGCGGTTGATCAGCCTGATCCCGCGGCGCCGGCGCACGGCGAGCGAGCGGGCGGAACGGCCGTCGGCACGGTAGGGCATGCGCATCCCGAGCAGGTCGGCCATCGTCGGCACGATGTCCGTGGTGCGCACGTAGGAGCTGTCGGTGCGCCCGCGGGCCTGCCGCGGCGCTTTGATGAACAGCGGCACCGGCGCCACCTCGTCCGCGTTGCGGCGGTCGATGGTGCGCCGGCTGTCGGCGCCCACCTCGCTCGAGATGCCGTGGTCGGCCGTCACCACGATCATCGCCTTGTCGTAGAGCTTCTGCCGCCGCAGGCGGTCGAACAGGAGCCCCAGCTCGTGGTCGACGAACCCGATTTGGAGCAGCAGGCGCTGCCGGCTGTGCAGCGTGAGGTAGTCGTCGAAGAAGCCCGGAACGCTGTTCATCGACGGCAGCGGGTCCCGCCAGCTGGCACGGCTCTGCCTGCCCGAGGGTAGGAACAGATACGGCCCGTGGGGGAGCAGCACGTGCTTGAAGTAGAAGGTGGCTGGGCCACGCCGGACGCGGGAGAAGAAGCTGCGCAGACGGTCGCGCCGCCCCTCCTGGAGGAAGGGCAGGATCGCCGGGCGGGTCTCCTCGGCGCCGGGGCAGTAGCGCGGCGGGCAGATCGACGTGGCCTCCTCGGAGCTCACGATGCGGTACCCGCGGCGCCCGAAGAGGTCGTAGACCGACCGCGGATGGCCGGTGAAGCTCGGCTGCGTGTCGTTCCGGGGCAGCTTGCTGTCGAGGATGGCCGGTATGGCCTTGGTGGTGGAGTCGTGGACCGTGGAGGCGTTGCGGTACCAGGTGCCCGTCTGCGCCAGCTCGGCGAAGTGCGGGAAGCGCCCGGCGTCGATCTTGCCGTCGGCGCCGAGGAGGGCGTCGCCCGGGAACTCGTCCATCACGATCATGATCACCGGCGGCTTCCTTGCCGAGGTGTCCGCGTAGCGCGCGTCGGCGCTGCGTTGGCCGCCGGAGTCGTCGTCGGGCAGCGAGGCGGCGGCGTAGGCCGCCGCGGCGGCCAGGGCCACGGTGATTGCGATTCGCATCGGGTGCTTGGTCATGGCGCGAAGCTAGGAAGGCCCGCGGACGATTCACGCCGCGTAAACAGGGCCGTTACCAGCGGATAACAACAGCAGATGGGCTCAGTCCGCGTCGGCCTCGCTCCGCGCGCGCGGCGGCTCGAAGCCGCGCTCGCGCATGCCGTCCTCGATCTGGGCGATCGTGGTCTCGAGCACCCTCACCCGCGCCCACCGTTTGGAGTCGCCCTCCACCAGCTGCCAGCGGGCGGCCTCGTGGCTGGTGCGCGCCAGCATGTCCTCCACGGCCAGCAGGTACTGGGGCCGCTTCTCGCGGTTGCGCCAGTCCTCTTCGGTGAGCTTCCAGCGCTTGAGCGGGATGCGCTCACGGCCCTCGAAGCGCCGCAGCTGCTCCTCGTCGGAGATGTGCACGAAGAACTTGACGAGGATGGTGCCGTCGGCCACCAGGCTGCGCTCGAACTCAACGATCTCGTCGAAGGCTCGCTCCCACTGTTCCTCGGTGGCAAAGCCCTCCACCCGCTCCACCAGCACGCGGCCGTACCAGGACCGGTCGAACACGGCCATGCCGCCCCAGCCTGGGAGCTTCGGCCAGAAACGCCAGAGGAAGTGGTGGCGCTTCTCGTCGGGAGTCGGCGCTGAGAACTGAGCCACCCGGACGTGGCGCAGATCCAGCGCCGCCACCAAGCGCTTGATCGCCCCGCCCTTGCCGGAGGCGTCCCAGCCCTCGAACAGCACGCAGACCGGAGGGCCGAGGTCGGGGCTGTCGAGCTTGCCCCCGAGGGCCAGCCGCAGCTCGGCCATCCGCTCCTGCCCGGCCTTCAGCCGCTCGTTCTGTTCTTTCTTGGAGAGCTTGAGCGAGAGGTCGAGCTCGTCTAGGCGTCCCATTGGGCCCATCCTCGCGGCACGCGCCGCAGCGATCAAGGTCAGGGGACGCTGGGGCGTCGTCGCGCCCGAACGATGGCCGAGCCGGCGTGCTCGTGTACGCGGTGGGTCTCCTCGATCTCGATCTGATCGAAGCCGGCTTCGGCCAGGTCACGTCGAAAATCGTCGACCGTCAGTGCTCCGGCGATGCAGCCGGTGAACTGCCGCATGTCCTGGCGCGTCGCCTCGTCCATGTCAGGGTCGGCCACCACGTCGCTGACCGCGAACCGTCCGCCGGGCCTCAGGACACGCGCGGCTTCACGGAAGACCTGGCGCTTGTCCGCGGAGAGGTTGATCACGCAGTTGGAGATGATCACGTCGACAGATGCGGCGGCCAGAGGTATGTCCTCGATCTCGCCCTTCAGGAACTGGACGTTGGTGGCCCCCGCCTTGGACGCATTGGCACGGGCCAAAGCGAGCATCTCGTCGGTCATGTCGAGGCCGTAGGCCTTTCCGGTGGGTCCCACCCGTCGCGCGGAGAGCAGGACATCGATGCCCCCGCCCGATCCGAGGTCGAGGACGGTCTCGCCCTCGTGCAGCTCGGCCATGGCGGTCGGGTTGCCACAGCCGAGCGAGGCGAGCTGCGCGGCTTCGGGTAGAGCGTCCCGATCGGTCTCGCCGTACTGGCCCGCGCCGAAGACTTGCTGCTCCTCCTCGCTGAGGATGGTGGGCGCACAGCAGCCCCCGCCGGCCGCCGCGGCCGCGTAGCGCTCGCGGACGGCATCGCGGATCTGATCCCGCGTGTGCCCTGGCGTGCTCATGACTCCTCCTCAGCTCGACAGCCAGCCACTCAGTTCCTCCACCGCTTCGGCCTTCACGAAGTAGTAGGCCCACAGCCCCTGCCGCTCGGAATCCACGATCCCTGCCTGGCGCAAGACCTTGAGGTGGTGAGACACCGTGGGCTGTGAGAGGTCGAAGAGCGGTACCAGCTCGCACACGCAGACCTTGCCGGCGTGCTTGCGCAGCACGTCCACGAGCTGCAACCGCACCGGGTCGGCGAGTGCCTTGGCGATGGAGGCCATTCGCTCCGCCTCGTGGCGCTCCACGTCGGGGTAGACCACGGGCTCGCAGCAGGGTTGGCCGACGGGGCGCTTCTGCTTGGGGGCGAGCTCCAGATCGACAGCCATCGATCTGAACGTATCAATTGAACTGATGATCGTCAATGGATACGATTGGACCGTATGGACCGTATGGACCGAGTGGCGGTGGTCACCGACATCCACGGGAACGCCGTGGCGCTGGCGGCCGCGCTGGAGCGGATCGAGTCGCTGGGGATCGAGCAGACCTACTGCGGAGGGGACCTCGTGGGCTACGGTCCGCGCCCGGACGAGGTCTGCCGGGAGATCGAGGAGCGCCGGATTCCCACGATCTACGGCAACTACGACTACGCGATCGGCCGCGACCTCGAGGATTGCGGCTGCGCGTACGTGACCCAGCATGATCGCGAACTCGGGCAGCAATCCGTGGAGTGGACGCTCGCCCACACCGATGAGCGTTCGAAGGCGTTCATGCGCGCCCTGCCGTTCGACCTGCGCTTCGAGCTCGGCGGCAAGCGGGTGCGCCTGGTGCACGGCTCACCGCGCAAGGTGAACGAGTACCTCTTCGAGGACAAGCCGGCGCGAACCTTCGAGCGGATCGCGGCGGGCGCGGACTGCGACGTGCTGGTCTTCGGACACACCCACAAGCCGTGGGTGGCCGAGTACGGGGGCGTGCTGTTCGTGAACTGCGGCTCGGTCGGCAAGCCCAAGGACGGGGATCCGCGCGCAGCGTTCGCGGTGCTCGAGGCAGCGAGCACCGGCACAGAGGTCACGATCGAGCGGGTGGAGTACGACGCCGAGTCCGTGGCCCGCGAGGTGGCGGCCGCCGGTCTGCCGGGCGAGTACGCCGAGAAGCTGGTCCTAGCCGCTTGAGCGAGAGGAGAGCGAGATGAAGTACGTGCGAACTTGGACACCTCACTAGAGCTCTGGCGCCGTGCCGCGGCGGAAGGCATCGCCGCATTCGCTCTCGTCTTCACCGGCTGCGGCGCGATCGTGGCCGACAGCGTCTACGACGGCGCGCTCGGCGCGGTCGGCGTCTCGCTCGTGTTCGGGCTGATCGTGATGGTCATGGTGTACGCCACCGGGCATCTGTCGGGCGCGCATATCAACCCGGCCGTGACGCTCGCCTTCACGCTGACGCGTCATTTCCCCGCGCGGGATGCGACGACCTGGAGCGCGTCGAGCGGACGGCTCAGGCCGTGATGCGCGAGATCGACCGCTCGACGGCGGCCGGCAACGGAGCTCGCTAGCCGTCGCGGCTGTCGGGCAGGCGACCGTGCGCGGCTTCCAGGTCCGCGAGGTCCACCTCGTCCCGTGGGCGGCCCGCCAGGCGCTTGAGCGCCACCAGATCGGCCAGCGCGCAGATGTCGGCGGGGGTGCCGTCCACCTGGCGCGTCTCCGCGCGCGATGCGATCTCCTCGAAGGTGAGCGGCGGAGCCTGCTCGGGAAGTGTGTCGAGCAGTCCGTGTGGTGTCGCCAGGTGGATCGCTCGACCGGTCACGAGCTCCTCGTCGGCGATCGGAGAACCGTCCGGCCTGGTGGCGTGCCACTCGGCCACCAGGGTCCGCATGGCCGCAAGGCTGTCCGGATCGGGGGCAAGCATCACGTCGACATCCTTGGTCGCCCGCACCACGCCGTGGCGGATGAGCGCGATGTCACCGATCACCACATAGCGCGCGCCGGCCCCGTTCAGGTCGGCGAGGATCCTGCCAAAGTCACTCAAGGCCGGGGTCTGAGCGGCGCATCCGCGAGGCGCTGCGCGACCCGGCTGAGCTCGATGCCCTCCCGCAGCAGATCGTCGGGGTCACGGCCGGCGTCCTGGATGAGTCGGTAACGGCGCCAAGCCTCGTTGGCGGACCAAGGATCGCCTCTCGACTCGGCCGCGCGGGCAGACTCCGCTTCGATTCGCAGCCTGCGGCTGCGCTCGGGATCCGGCACGCGTCCAGCGTACAGTCCCTCAGTCCAGGCTCGCCATCACGTGCTTGACGTGCGTGTAGTCCTCCAGCGAGTACATCGAGAGGTCCTTGCCGTAGCCGGACTCCTTGTAGCCGCCGTGGGGCATCTCGGCCGCGAGCGGGATGTGGTCGTTGACCCACACGCAGCCGAAGCGCAGCGCGTTGGACACGCGCAGTGCCCGGCCCACGTCGCGCGTCCACACCGAGGAGGCGAGGCCGTAACGCGTGCCGTTTGCCCACTCGATGGCCTGGCGCTCGTCGGTGAAGGGCTGCACGGTGATCACTGGCCCGAAGATCTCGTCCTGGATCATCTCGTCGGACTGCTCCAGGCCGGCGACCACGGCGGGCTCGAGATAGAACCCGGGCAGGTCGGGCTCGGTGCCGCCGGTCACCACCTCCGCGCTCTCGGGCCTGCGCTCCAGGAAGCCCTCCACGCGCTCGCGCTGACGGGCCGAGTTCAGGGGCCCGAGCGTGGTGTCGGCGTCCAACGTGTCGCCCAGCACCAGTCCCTTCGCCTCAGCGGCCAGTCCTGACACCACGTCGTCGTAGATGCCCTTTCCGGCGAGCACCCGCGTCGCCGCGGTGCAGTCCTGGCCTGCGTTGTAATAACCGGTTCCGGCGACCGTACTCGCGACTTTCTCCAGATCGGCGTCGTCGAAGACGACCACGGGCGCCTTTCCGCCGAGCTCCAGGTGGACGCGCTTGAGCGAGTCGGCCGCTGCCTTGGCGATCCACTTGCCGGTGCCGGGCGATCCGGTCAGCGAGACCATGTCCACGTCGGGGTGGGTGACCAGCGTGGAGCCGGCGGGCTGGCCGTGCCCGGTGATCACGTTGAGCGCGCCCTTGGGGAACAACTCGGCGGCCAGCTCGGCCATCTTCAGCGTGCTCATGGGCGTGGTCTCGGCGGGCTTGATCACCACGGTGTTGCCCGTGGCCAGCGCCGGGCCGATCTTCCAGACGGCCATCATCATCGGGTAGTTCCACGGGGCGATCTGGCCCACCACCCCGATCGGCTCGCGCCGGATGATCGAGGTGTAGCCCTCCAGGTACTCGCCCGCGGCCTTGCCCTCCATGCAGCGTGCGGCACCGGCGAAGAAGCGCAGCTGGTCGGCCATCGCGGGCACCTCGTCGTCGAGGAAGGCCCCGCGGGGCTTGCCGGCATTGGCGGCCTCGATATCGGCGATCTCGTCCGCGTTCTCCTCGATCGCGTCCGCCAGCCGCAGCATCGCGTGGGCCCGCTCGCCGGGGGGCGTGGCGGCCCATCCCTCGAACGCGGCCCTGGCGGCGGCCACGGCGCGGTTCACGTCCTCCTCGCCCGACAGCGGCGCCTCGGCGATCACCTCGGTCGTGGCCGGGTTGATCACATCCTCGGTGGCGCCGTCGGCGGGATCGACGAACTCGCCGCCGATGAAGTTCTGAAGCTTGGTCTTGGTTGTTGTGGCCATGGGTCTCCTCAGTTGCTCGCGACTTGCGGTTCCAGTACCTCGTCCAGCGGCGTGAACTCATGCCCGGTCCCCTCCGCCACGGCCGCGTGGGTCACGCGTCCGCCGGCCACGTTCACGCCCGGGCGCAGGCCCGGGTGGCGCGCCAGTGCGCCGCCGACACCGTGGTCGGCGAGTGCGAGGACGAAGGGCAGGGTGGCGTTGGTGAGGGCGTAGGTGGAGGTGATCGGCACCGCGCCGGGCATGTTGGCCACGCAGTAGTGGGTGATGCCCTCGACCTCGTAGGTGGGGTCGGAGTGCGTGGTGGCCCGTGACGTCTCGAAGCAGCCACCCTGGTCGATCGACACGTCCACGATCACCGCCCGCTCCTTCATCAGCTTCAGCTGCTCGCGCCTGATCACATACGGCGCGCGTGCCCCGTGCACCAACACGGCGCCGATCACCAGGTCCGCGCGCGGGAGCATCTCCTCGACCGCGAGCACCGACGAGTACACGGTGGAGGCGCGGCCGGCGAAGGCCACGTCCAGCTCGCGCAGGCGGTCGATGTTGCGATCGAACACGAACACGTCGGCCTCCATGCCGATCGCGATGGCGGCCGCGTTGAAGCCCACCACGCCCCCGCCGATCACCATCACGTTCGCGGCGGCCACGCCGGGCACGCCGCCCAGCAGCACGCCGCGGCCGCCGAGCGGCTTCTCCAGCATGAACGCTCCGGCCTGGGTGGCGATCTTGCCCGCCACCTCCGACATCGGCGCCAGCAGCGGCAGCCGCCCCTGGGCGTCCTCGACGGTCTCGTAGGCGATGCAAGTGGCGCCCGCATCGGCCAGTCCCTGCGTGAGCTCCGGTGCCGGCGCCAGGTGCAGGTAGGTGAACAGCACGTGCTCCGGCCGCAGCATCGCGACCTCCTCGGGCTGGGGCTCCTTCACGCCGAGCACCATTTCGGCCTCGGCGAACACCGACTCGGCATCGGGCAGGATGCGCGCGCCTTGCGCCTCGTAGTCGCGATCCCAGATCGCCGAGCCGTTGCCGGCGCCGCCCTGCACGAGCACCTCGTGGCCCTGCTCCACCAGCTCGCGGGCCCCGGCGGGCGTGAGCGACACGCGGTACTCGTCGGTCTTTATCTCCGTCGGAACACCAACCTTCACTTGACGGCCACTCCCTTTGTCTCGAATGAACAGTTGCGCCGCTCCAGCTCGGGGAAGAGTACGTCGGGGTCGATGCAGCGCTCCGGCGGCAGGGCGCCCCGCGCCTCGATCTCCCCGCGGGCCAGCAGGCGCACGACGGCCGCCGCGGGCGCGGCGGTGGACACGATGCCTCCGCCAATGCCCCAGGCCTCCATCCCGCGCGTGATGGCGGTCACCCGCACGGTGTCGCCGCCGGTGGTGGCCGCCTCGACGGCGTGGATGGACACGGTGCGGGGAGACGAGGGCACGGCGGCGCGCGCCGCGGCCTCGATCTCCTCGTCCGACGCCCCGATCAGCCCGCGCACACGCTCCAGCACGGCGGGCGCCAGCGAGAGGCGGAAGCTGCACTCGGTGCAGCCGAAGCTCTCCGGGAACGTGCGCACCTCGGAGTGCAGCGTGTAGATCGTCTCGCCCTCGCCGATGGGGTCGGGGAAGTCGAACGTGCCGCCGTCCTGCAGCGGCTCGAGCTCCACGGCCTCGCCGCCGCGGGCCGCCATGGGCGCCATCGTCAGCTCGTCCACCAGCGTGCGCGGGGCATAGGGGTAGCTCGGGCCCTCCGGGGGGTCGAGGTCGCGCCCGCCAGCCCACACGTCCACCCGCTCGGGCGTCTCGCCGAGCTCGCGCACCGCGCGGACCGCCATCACGTTGGTCTTGCCCGGCGACGAGCCCATGCCCAGCACCGCCAGCAGGCCGGCTTCGCGGAACCGCCCGTCCAGGGCCAGCTGCTTCCCGGTCAGGTGGTAGAGGCCACCGAGGTCCACGTAGTGACAGCCGGCCTCCAGGCAGGCGCGCATGGCGTCCAGGTTCACGCGGTAGCTGGCAGCGTTCACCAGCACGTCCACTCCGTCGAGCACCTCGTCCAGCCCGGCGCGGGCGTCGGCCGCCATGGCGCGCGCCTTGCCGCCGCCGTGCAGCTCGGCCACGGCCGCGGCTCGCTCGGCGTCCAGGTCGAGCAGCACCAGCTCTGCGGCCTCGTCGGACTCGGCGAGGTCGCGCACGATGGCCGGCGCGATGATCCCGCCGGCGCCGAGCACGGCCACGCGCAGCGAGCGGCGGAGACCCCTCGAAGGATTTGGCGTCCCTGCCAAATCCTTCACCTCACCAGCTCCCGCGCTCGCAGCGCCAGCCAGAACTCGATCCGGTCGCGGGCCGACTTGAGGTCGCGGCCCGTGAGCTCCTCCACCCGCCGGATCCGGTAGCGCAGCGTGTGGCGGTGACAGAACAGCTCGCGTGCGGCCTTCTCCCACTGGCCGTTCTGCTCGATGAACGCCTCCACCGACCGGATCAACTCGTCGCCGTACTCGCCGCCGCCGTCCTCGAGCGGGCCGAGCACGCTGTCGCAGTACAGGCGCAATGCCTCGTCGTCCTGGAGCGAGAGCAGCAGCTGGAACGCGCCCAGGTCGCGGTAGGAGGCCACTTCGGGCGCTGTGCCGTTTGCGATCGCCGCGGCCTCCAGGGCGCAGCGCGCCTCGTGGAAGCTGCTCCGCAGCGCGCCCACCGGGCCCGGCCGGCTGGCGGCGGCGCGCAGGCTGTTGCCGCCCAGCGCCTCGCGCGCCGCCGCGGCGAGAGCCACCGGGTCGGCGCCCTCGGGCGCGTCCACCACCGCGCACAGCATCTGCTCGCGCGAGGCCACCAGGGCGCCCACGCCGGCGTCGTGGAGGTGGCGGTCAAGCTCGGCCTCGGCGGCGGCCGGATCGGACGGGGCGAACACCAGCACCGCGGCCTCCGAGCCCACTCCGAAGGGCCTCAGGCGCGACTCCACCTCCCCTTCGGCGAGCGCGCCAGTCAGCGCCTCGTCCAGCACGTCCCCGGCCAGGCGGCGCTCGGTGTCGCGCATCGCGCGCTGGCGCATCAGCTCGAGCGCCACCACGGTCGCGGCCTGCTGGAGGATCAGCCGCTCCAAGTCGCCGAGCCCACCCCCGTCACGGGTGGCCACGAGCCAGGCGTGCGACGCGCCGCTGCCGCGCGTCGCCACGGGCAGTACCAGCGATCGGCCCGCCAGGTCGGGGTGATCGGGCGCGAACTCGCCGTCGCCATCGTCGGCGGGCCGCACGCCGCGGACGCGAACCTCGTCGCGGAGGAACGCGACGGCCTCGGGGGGCAACGGGCGCCTGAACGCCCGCTCGGCCAGCGTGTCGCCGCGGCCGTCGAGCACCATCACGGTCCCGCCGATCGACGCCGACAGCGCCCGCACGAGCTCGTCCAGCCCTCGCTCCTCGAGCACCAGCCGCTCCAGCCGCTTGTGGACCGCGATGCCGCGCTGCAGCACCTCGTACTGCTCGTTCACCAGGCGCGCGAACGCCTTCTCGGTGAGCGCGATGAACGGCAGCTCGTAAGGCACCTCGAACACCGGGAACCCGAGCGAGCGCGCCTCGTCCACCAGCGGCTCGGGCAGCGCGTCGTGCTCGAAGCCGGTCCCGAAGCCGAGGCCCGCGAGGTGGTGTCCCTCCAGCCGCCGGGCGAACTCGCGCTGGCGCTTCTCGCTCTTGAGCTGGAGCCCCGTGGTCAGGATCAGCTCGCCGCCCGACAGCCACGGGGTGGGGTCGGGCAGCTCGGTGATGTGCACCCAGCGCACGGGGGCGTCCGCGGCGTCCTCGCCGCTGGCCAGCTTCAGCCCCATCTCGTCGACGAGGGTTCGGAGCGTCAGCACTTAGCCTCGAGGAGCTGCGCGAACAGGGCGGCGATCCGTTTGCTTGCCCACCTTCTCCGCGGCTTCGGTGAGCACGCCACGCAGGATCGACTCGATCTCATCGAACTGCTCGGTGTCGGCCACGAGCGGCGGCGAGAGCTGGATCACGGCGTCGCCGCGGTCATCGGCGCGGCAGATCAGGCCCTGCTCGTAGAGCGCCCCGGAGATGAAGCCGCGCAGCAGCGTCTCGGACTCCTCGTCGCTGAAGCCCTCCCTGGTCTCGCGGTCCTTCACCAGCTCGATCGCGAGGAAGAAGCCGGCCCCGCGAACGTCGCCCACGATCGGGATGTCGGACAGTGAGTCGAGCTTCTCCTTGAACTCGTCCTCCTTCGCGCGCACATGGCCACAGAGGTCCTCGCGTTCGAAGATGTCCAGGTTCGCGAGCGCGGCCGCGGCCGACACCGGGTGCCCGCCGAAGGTCAAGCCGTGGACGAACATGCCCTTGCCCTTCATGAACGGCTCGGCCACCTTGTCGTGAGCGATCAAGGCTCCCATCGGGGCGTAGGCGGAGGTCAGGCCCTTCGCGGTGGTGATCAGGTCCGGCGTGTAGTCGTAGCGCTGGCAGCCGAAGTACTCGCCCAGCCGGCCCCACGAGCAGATGACCTCGTCGGAGATCAGGAGGACACCGTATTTGTCGCAGATCTCGCGGATCCGCTGCCAGTAGCCCTCGGGCGGGACGAACGCGCCGCCGGCGTTCTGCACCGGCTCCATGATCACGGCCGACACGGTCTCGGGACCCTCGAAAAGGATTCGCTCCTCAACGGCGTCGGCCGGCCACAGCGGGTCGCGACCCTCGGGCCAGTGATAGCTGTTCGTGTTCGGCACGTGGCAGCCGCCGGGTGTGAGCGGCTCGAAGGGCTTGCGCAGGTCGGTGATGCCGGTGGCCGACAGCGCGCCCATGGTGGTCCCGTGGTAGGCGATCTCGCGCGCGATCACCTTGATTCGCTGGCCGTCGCCGTTCATTCGGTGCCAGGCGCGGCAGAGCTTCATCGCGGACTCGACCGCCTCGCTGCCGCCGGAGGTGAAGAACACGCGATCCATGCCGTCGGGGGCGAGGCCGGCGATCCGGGCCGCCAGCTCGATCGCGGGTGGGTGCGCGTAGCTCCAGTTTGTGAAGAAGCCGAGCTCCTTGACCTGCTCGGCCATGGCCTCGCCGATCTCGGTGCGACCGTGCCCGGCGTTCACGCAGAACAGCGCGGCCAGGCCGTCGAGGTAGCGCTTGCCGTGCTCGTCGTAGACGTAGCAGCCCTCGCCGCGCACGAGGATCGGCACCTCGGCGTCGTCGTACGCGCTCATGCGCGTGAAGTGCATCCACAGGTGCCGCTTCGCGAGCTCCTGCAGCGAGCTCTCGCTGCCCTCGCGGTCCTGCGTTACGTACTGGGGGGTCGTCGACGCCATCTCTCTCCTCTGCCGGAAGCGGGCGGTGCCTGCGATCGGGGTTCTCACACTGGACTGTGCGGACAACGGTAACTGCGCATTGGCGCAGAGACAACCTGCCGTTGGTAAAAGCGGGAGGGGCCGCGTTGTACTTTTCGGCCAACGGAGCCGGCGCTGATTTGGTTATCTGCCACTTGCGAACGCGCCGTCACGGCCATAGCGTGAGCCGCAGCATCGCC
>DASROS010000062.1:0-2228 GCA_035646775.1 Thermoleophilaceae bacterium
ACTGGCCTGGACCCCGCTGTGGCGTTGACAGGTAGCTGACTGAGTTCGCTCGGACGGGCGAGGAGGGGCGGAGCCCCGACGAGGCCGTCCGAGGCGTCTCGCAGCATGGCCGCTCGACCGAAGGAGATCGAGTTGGCAACCCAGAGGAAGTACCGCAAGTTCAGTGTTCAGCAGAAGTTGGAGATCGTGTTGGCCGGGCTGCGTGGCGACCGGTCGGTGAAGGACGTTTGCCGCGATCACGAGATCGCCGAGACGCTCTATTACTCGTGGCGGGACAAGCTGCTCGAGGGCGGCCGGGAGCAGCTCGCGGGCAAGGAGGAGCGCCAGGGCGAGCGCGAGCTCAGGAAACGCGTGCGCGAGCTCGAGCGTGCGCTGGGGCGCAAGACCTATGAGCTCGAGATAGCGGGGGAAGCATTGCGGGGCTGGGAGTGAGAGAGCGCGTCGCCCGGTCCCGCCAGCTGGTCGCCCGCGGCCGAAAGGTCGCGGTCGTGGCGCGCGTCATGCAGATCTCGCGGCAGGCGATCTATCGAACCCCGAAGCGGCGGACCGACCAAGGGCCGCGAGCGGTCGCGGGCCCGGTCGACGAGGCGATCGTGGAGGTCGCTCGCGAGAACCCGACCGACGGCACCCGGATGGTCGCCGCGCTGACCAGCCGCCAGATCGGCGCGCCGGTCAGCCGCAAGCGCGCCCAGCGGGTGATGCGCCAGCAGAAGCTGTTGCAGCGCCACCGCCCGCTTCACCGCCGCCGCCGACCCGGGCATTTCCGGGTCACCCGGCCCGACGAGCTCTGGCACATGGACATGACGAGCGTGTGGGTCGCCGAGCACGGCTGGGCCTACCTGAACGCGATCATCGACTGCTGCACCCGCGAGATCCCGGCCTGGGGCCTCGATCTGCGCTGTCGCAAGGAAGAGGCGCTGATCGTCGTCGAGGCCGGCGTCGAGGCCCACGCCGTCGCGGGCGACCAGCTCACCCTCGGCACCGATAACGGCACCGCCTACACGAGCAGAGGCTTCCGCTCCCGACTCAAGGAGCTGGAGATCACCCACCGCCGCGGCGGCTACCGCGACCCCGAAAGCCAGGCGTTCATCGAGAGCTGGTTCGGCGGGCTCAAGCGCCGCGAAGTCTGGCGCAACGACTACGAAACCCTCGACCAGGCCCGCGCCGGCATCGGCGCCTACATCGAGCGCTACCACCACCGACCCCACCAGTTCCTCGGCTACCGCACCCCCAAGGAGGTGAGACAGACCTGGGAGGATGCCCAGGAAACCGAAACGCTACGAAACCAAGCGGCCTGAGCTGTCAACGATCAACGGGTCCAGACCATGTGCGTAACAAGACGAACGTATGCGTGACGGTCGCAACGATGGGGGCTGCGTACCTCTTCGCCGTCGCTCCTGCAGGCCAGGCGGCCACCATCTGCAACGAGGCGGAGAATTCGTTCCGCGGCGGCTACGTCGTGTCGGGTGGGACCGAAGACCCCTACCCGCCCGCGTTCCTTCGTGGTTCTTCGCAGATGAAGGTCGGCAACGACAGCGCTCGGGGCTTGGTCAACGCGGCGGACCGCTCGCCCGCGCTGCGCCAGTGCGACGTGCGCGGTAACACCGAGGAATGAGCCGCTAGCACCCCCGAAAGAACCGCAGGCGCGAGGGCCCGCAACCGGCGGGCCCTCCTGTTTCCGATCAACAGGCGCCGGCCTGCAGACATGGGCATTTTGTTCGTTAGCTCTTGCGCCAGTCGCCGCTTTCGTAGCGGTCCAGCCCGGTCATCATCTCGCCGGTCTGGAGGGTGGCCATGCCGTGGTTGTATTCGTTTAGGAGGGCGTCTTCGAGGGGGAGCGACCACTGCTCGTAGGAGGAGCTGCGGTCGCTGCGCAGCGCAGCCTGGGGACGTGAAGCGATGTCGTGAGCGAGGGCGATCGCGGCGGGGAGCGCCTCGCCGGGTGGGACGAGGCGGTTGGCCAGGCCCATGCTCTGCGCCTCCTCCCCGTGGACCCCGCGGCCCGTCAGGATGAGGTCGAGAGCATGGCTATGTCCGATCAGGCGCGCGAGGCGGATCGTGCCGCCGTCCATGAGCGGGATGCCCCAGCGGCGGCAGTAGACGCCGAACACGGCGTTGTTCGCGGCGACGCGCATGTCACACCACGCGACGAGCTCAAGGCCACCGGCGACGGCGTGGCCTTCGACGGCGGCGATCACCGGTTTTGACAGCAGCAGGCGCGTCGGGCC
>DASROS010000063.1:0-13723 GCA_035646775.1 Thermoleophilaceae bacterium
TGCGGCTTGTCGCGCTCGAACTTCTCCTTCGCCACTGGGAACTGCTCCTTTCAAAAACTGGTGTGAGGCCGGCTCCGCGCTCTGGCGAAGGCGAACCTCCGAAACATACTCTTATGCGCTCCCTGTAGGAGTCACGCGCTCGCTCCGACCGGCTCGCCGGTCCGGTGCTCGACGATCTCCTCGGCGATGTTGCCGGGGACCTCCTCGTAACGGTCGAACTGCATCGAGTAGTTCGCCCGCCCCTGCGTGTTTGAGCGCAAGTCGGTTGCGTATCCGAACATCGAGGACAGCGGAACGCTGGCCTGGACGGCGATCGCGTTGCCGCGCGGCTCCTGTGCCTCCACGCGACCGCGGCGACTCGACAGGTCGCCGATCACGGTGCCCAGGAAGTCGTCGGGCGTGGTGACCTCAACCGCCATCACGGGCTCGAGCAGCACGGGCTTGGCGCGCCGCGCCGCCTCCTTCGCGGCCATCGATCCGGCCACCTTGAAGGCGATCTCCGAGGAGTCGGTGTCGTGGTACTTGCCGTCGGTGAGCGTCACACGGACGTCCACCATCGGAAAGCCGGCCTTCACGCCGGACTCCAGCGCCTCCTCGATCCCCTTCTGGACGGCGGGAATGAACTCGGAGGGCACCGAGCCGCCCTTGATCTTGTTCACGAAGTCAAAGCCCTCGCCGGGCGCGGGCTCCATGTTGATGTAAACCACGCCGTACTGGCCCGAGCCGCCGGTCTGGCGGATGAACTTGCCCTCGACCTTTTTCGCCTCGCCGCGCACGGTCTCGCGGTAGGCCACCTGGGGGCGGCCCACGCCGGCCTCCACGTTGAACTCGCGCTTCATGCGGTCGACGATCACCTCGAGGTGCAGCTCGCCCATGCCGGAGATCACGGTCTGGCCGGTCTCGTCGTCGGTGCGCACCTGGAAGGTGGGGTCCTCCTCGGCCAGACGGGCGAGGGCCACGCCCATCTTCTCCTGGTCGACCTTGGTCTTCGGCTCGATCGACACGTGCACCACCGGCGCCGGGAAGGAGATGGTCTCCAGGCGAATCGGGTGGTCGGGCGCGCACAGAGTATCGCCGGTGGAGGTCTGCTTGAGGCCCACGCCGGCAGCGATGTCGCCCGCGTAGACCGTCTCCTCCTCCTCGCGGTGGTTGGCGTGCATCATCAGGATGCGCCCCACGCGCTCGGTGCGGCCGGTCGATGAGTTGAGGATGCGCCCGCCGGCGTCGAGCGAGCCGGAGTAGACGCGGAAGTAGGTGAGCTTGCCGACGAAGGGATCGGACATGACCTTGAATGCCAGCGCCGAGAAGGGTGCGTCGTCGGAGGGCTCGCGGATGGCGGGCGTCTCCGAGCCGTTGTCCGAGCCCTTAACGGCGGGCTCGAGGCCTTCCATCGGAGGCACGTCGAGCGGGCTCGGCAGGTAGTCCACCACCGCGTCGAGCAGGGGCTGCACGCCCTTGTTCTTGAACGAGGAGCCGCACATCACCGGGAAGATGGAGATGTCCAGAGTGGCCTTGCGAATGTCCTCGCGCAGGCGGTCGGCCTCGATCGGCTTCTCCTCGAGGTAGTCCTCCATGAGCTGCTCGTCGTAGTCGGCCAGCGCCTCGACCAGGTGCGTGCGCGCCTCGGTGGCGGCGTCCTGCATGTCGGCGGGGATGTCCTCGAGGCCCCACTCCTGGCCGAGGTCGTCCTTGTAGACGACGGCCTTCATGGTCACGAGGTCCACGATGCCCTTGAACTCGGACTCAGAGCCGATCGGCAGCTGGATGGGGATCGCGCTGCCGGCGCCCTTGGTCTTGCCGTCGGCGCCCAGGCGGTCCTTCATCGTCTGGACCGAGCCGTCGAAGTCGGCTCCGACGCGGTCCATCTTGTTGATGTAGGCGATGCGCGGAACGCGGTACTTGTCGGCCTGGCGCCACACCGTCTCCGACTGGGGCTCCACGCCGGCGACGGAGTCGAACAGCGCGATCGCGCCGTCGAGCACCCGCAGGGAGCGCTCAACCTCGACCGTGAAGTCCACGTGGCCGGGCGTGTCGATGATGTTGATGCGGTGGTCGTTCCAGGAGGCCGTAGTGGCGGCGGAGGTGATGGTGATCCCGCGCTCCTGCTCCTGCTCCATCCAGTCCATGACCGCGGCGCCCTCGTGGACCTCGCCCATCTTGTGGGTGCGGCCGGTGTAGAAGAGGATGCGCTCGGTCGTCGTCGTCTTGCCCGCGTCGATGTGGGCCATGATTCCGATGTTGCGCGTCTTCTCTAGTACGACCTTGCGTGGCATGAGGTTCCTGGTGGTTTCGGTTCGGTAGCGATGGTGGAGCGGTGCTGCGGGCGGTTCTCGGGCAGAAAAAAGGCCCGTGCCGGGCCCTGCTTCAAAGCCGTATGCCCGGATGAGGTCTATGTAGTCTGAGTCTCCATTCGACGTGAAGCGTCCGGACGGCGGAACGGGAGGCGACGCACCGGACCAGCCCGGCCCCCGCAGGGGCGCGAGCGACGGTCGAGGATAGCAGAGGGTCAGCGCCATTCCCAGACGGCGAGCGGGTTTGCGGGCGGTCCGGCGCGGGCGGGTACGCTCCGCCGCCATGGAGGCCTCCCCGACCCTGCCAAACCGTGTTCTCGGCGCCCTTCGCGACGCGGGCGTGGTGTCGATCGCGGTGCTGGTGCTGGGAGTGCTGGGCGGGCTCGCACTGATCGTCGCGGAGCTGTCCCCGGTGATCACGATCGAGGTGCTCACCACGGGCACCTGCCAGGAGATCGCCGATGCCCAGGTGCGCGACGCGTGCGAGGTGGACGGCATCGAGCAGCACGGCGGCGCCTTCATCCTGTTGGGGGTCCTAGCGGTCGTCATGGCGGTGGGCGCCGCCCGCCGCGCCAGCCGGCCGGCGGCGCTGGCGCTGATCGTGGTGGCGATCGTGGTCGTGGTGTTCGTGGTGCTTCGCGACCTGCCCAAGGCCAATGAGACCGGGCTGGTGGGCATCCGCTATGAGCAGGCCGAGGCCGGACCGGACGTTGGTCTCTACTTGGCCGTGATCGGCGCCGCGCTGTGCGCCGCGGCCGGGGCGCTGCGGCTCACGCCGCGCTTCAACGAGCCGCTTTAGTAGCTACCAACGGTAGTGCGCGAACGCTTTGTTCGCCTGGGCCATGCGGTAGATGTCGTCCTTGCGCTTGTAGGCCAGCCCCTGCTGGGACTGTGCGTCCAGCAGTTCGGCGGCCAGGCGATCCGCCATCGACTTCTCGCGCCGGCGGCGGGCGAATTCCACGAGCCAGCGGATCGCGAGGGTGCGGGCGCGCGGAGGGGGAACCTCGACCGGCACCTGGTAGGTGGCGCCGCCCACGCGGCGGGAGCGAACCTCGAGCACCGGGGTGAGGCTCTTGATCGAGTTCTCCAGCGCCACCACCGGCTCCTCGCCCGACTTGCGGGAGAGGTCATCGAGCGCGTGGTAGACGATCGACTCGGCGGTGGACTTCTTGCCGTCCACCATCACCTTGTTGATCAGCTGCTGCACGAGCTTGGACCCGTGCAGGGCGTCGGCGTCGATGGGGCGAGCCCCGGCTGGAGCGCGGCGCGGCATCAGCTACTCAGCGCGCCTTGGCCCCGTAGGCGGAGCGGCTCTTCTTGCGGTCGCTCACGCCCGAGGCGTCGAGCGTGCCGCGCACGACCTTGTAGCGCACGCCCGGAAGGTCCTTCACGCGTCCGCCGCGGATGAGCACCACGGAGTGCTCCTGCAGGTTGTGCCCCTCGCCCGGGATGTAGGAGGTGACCTCCATCCCGTTGGTCAGCCGCACGCGCGCGACCTTGCGCAGCGCGGAGTTCGGCTTCTTGGGCGTGACGGTGTACACGCGCGTGCACACGCCTCGCCTCTGGGGAGCGGCGATCCGCTTCTTGCCGCCTTGCCCGGACTTCAGACCCGGGGTGGCCACCTTCTTCTTTGGGCTCTTGCGACCCTTGCGGACAAGCTGATTGATGCTCGGCATGCGGCGCGGGATGGTAGCAGCGGGCCGCTGCGGCCCCGCTGGGAGCGCGGTCGAGCGCTAGGCGGGCTGCGCCTCGGCGGCCCGCATGGGCGCCGGGGTGAGCCAGGCGGCCACGATCACCAGCGCGAACGCCAGCGACTGGACCACGATGCCGAGAGCGTCGCCGGGCATCGGGTCGCCGAAGACCACGAAGCCACCGGTGATCGCCGAGACGTTGGCGGCGGCGCTGGTCATCGTGATGACCGGAACGGCCTCGCCCTTCTGCAGGCCGCGGGCGGAGGCGTAGAAGGCGACGGCCGAAGCCAGCAGGCAGGTAAGCAGCCACGGCGAGGCGAGGCCGGCGACAAGGCCCTGGTCGCCGACGCCACCGGTGAGCGCCTTTATGGCCACATCGGACACGCCGAACAGGACGCCCGCGGCCATGCCAAGCAGCACGCCGTGATGATGGTGGCTGGCGCCGAGGCGCGGGGAGAGCACCAGCAGGGCGCCCACCGTCAGGAGGCCGAACTCGAATGCGATCATGCCCGCCAGCGAGTAGCCGGACTGCGCGCCGCCGTCGGTGGGCAGCGTGACCGCGATCAACGTGAGGCCGAGAGCGGTGAGGCCCACGCCCCACCACTGGCGGTTGCCCAGCTTGAAGCCGAAGACGCGGTCGGCGAGCACGGTGAGGAACACCAGCCCGCCGGAGATAACGGCCTGCACGAGCGAGAGCGGCGCCAGTGTCAGGGCGGCCACGTGGAGGATCCAGGCGCCCAGCGCCACGAGCATGCCGATCGCGAACCACCTGCTCTTGTAGAGCCCGATCGCGCTGCGCAGCGGATGGCGCATGGTCACGTCCGGAGCGGCGCACGCGCCGCGATGCTTCAGCAGGAAGCCGAGGTTGGTCGTGAGAGCGCAGAGCAGCGCCAGCAGGATGCCAAGTTGAATGCTCATAAAGGTGAGGGACGGCGACGCGGCATTCCCCTGCCGCTATTCGCTCTATCGGTATAAGCGCCTGCCACTTAAGTACTAGCCGGCAAACGGTTGAGAGCTACATACCCCACGTAACGAAAGACCACACCCGCGGTGACAACTCGCACAAGCAAGCCCATCCTGTTCGTCGACGTCGACGGCGTGATCAGCCTCTTCGGCTTTCCCCCGAGCGTCAACGATTTCCCGGGCGCCTTCCACACGGTCGACGGCATCGCGCACTGCATCTCGATCGACACCGGCGAGCGCATGGTGCGGCTGGCCGAACGCTTCGAGCTGGTGTGGGCCACCGGCTGGGAGGAGCGGGCCAACGAGCACCTGCCCTGGCTGCTTGAGCTGCCCTTCCGCGAGCTGCCCACGCTCACCTTCGGCGAGGCCGCGGTGTTCGGGTCGGCCCACTGGAAGCTGAGCGCGATCGAGGAGTACGCGCACGGGAGACCGGCCGCCTGGATCGACGACAACCTCGATGAGGAGTGCGAGGCGTGGGCCGCGGCACGCGAGGAGCCAACGCTGCTGGTGCTGACCGAGCCGGCCGTCGGGATGAGCGACGCGCACGTGGAGCAACTACTGCGCTGGGCCGACGAGGTCTCGGAGGACGCGGCCGCTTGAGTGCGAGGGCGCCGCCGAGCCACACGCTCGTGGTGCTCGAGCGAGCGGCGGCCGTACCGGTGTTCGGCCGCGCCTAAGCCGGTCGTCGGTGGCCAGGCGTTCGGCTACTTGGTCTGCGTGGCCTGCTCGCAGGAGGTGACGGCCTGGTCGCGGGCCGGACCGGCGGGCACCGAGTCCTCGACGATCTTTACGCACACCTCCTTGGTGGCCTTACGAACCGCGTCCTCGTCGCCGTCCGCCGCCTCCTCGCAGATCTCCTCGAGGTCCTTCTTCACGTCGGCCGACAGCTGCGTCTGGGCCGCGATCGACTTCTTGCAGTTCTCCGCAGCCTGCTTGGCGGCGTCGCCCGAGAGACCGGGGGTGTCCTGGCCTGCCGAGTCCTCCTTGGACGACTCTCCCGCGGGCGTGCCGCCGCCGCTGCCCGAGTCCTCGTCGTCGCCGCCGCAGCCCGCGCCGCCGAAGCCGGCGACGAGCAGCGAGATCAGCAGCAGGGCTAGGCGTCTGGCCATTTGGACGGCTCCTTCTCGTGCCGGCGAGCGAGGGAGCCGGATGCAGCCGAACCTAAAGCGAGGGGGCGCCCGCCGTCAAGTGTCAGTCAGGCGCGCAGCTTGTAACCCCGAACGAACAGCCGGTGATTGAGCGTGAACAGCGCGAGTGTGGCCGCCGTGAGGATGAGCAGCGACAGCGCCACGTTCGCCTCGGAGATGCCGAGGAAGCCGTACCGGACCAGCCCGATCATGTAATAGACCGGGTCGAAGTGGGTGAGCGTCCGGAAGGGCTCGGGCAGCAGCGAGGCGGAGTAGAAGACCCCGCCCAGGAAGATGAGCGGCTGAAGCACGAAGGTTTGGGCGAAGGAGACGTCGTCGAACTGCTCGGCCCGCACGCCCACGAGCACGCCCAGCTGGGAGAAGAAGAAGCCGACGAGGAAGAGCGCCGGCAGCAGCACGTGCACGTTCTCCAGAGGGATGCCGACCAGCACCGACGCCGCGATGAAGGTGAGCGTGGCCACGATCATCCCCCGCAGGAAGCCGCCGAGCGAGAAGGCGAGCAGCAGTTGCAGCGGGGAGGCGGGCGAGGACAGCTGGTCGTCGATCGCGCGCTGGAACTTCTGCTGGAGGATCGACGAGGCGTTGTTGGAGAAGGCGTTGATCGCCCATGCCATCAGGATCAGCCCGGGGATGATGAAGACCACGTAGTCGACGCCGTGCAGCGTGTCGATCCGCGTGCCCAGCGCCGCGCCGAAGACCGAGATGTAGAGAAATGTCTCCAGCAGAGGCGCGCCGAGCGTCTGGCGCTTGATCTTGAAGAAACGGTTCACCTCCCGCCGTACGAGCGTGAAGAACCGGATCTGCGACGCGCTCACGGCGCGATTTCCTCGGGCTTCGCGCGCGAGAGCTCCATGCGGCCCACCAGCTCGAGGTAGGCGTCCTCGAGGCTCGTGACGCCGTACTCGCTCGCCAGCTCCTGGCTGGTGCCCTGCGCGACGATCTGGCCGTCGTGGATGAAGGCGATCCGGTCGCACAGCCGCTCGGCCTCCTCGAGGTAGTGCGTGGTGAGCAGGATCGTGGTGCCCTCCTCGTTGATGCGCTGCACGTAGCGCCACAGCTCCAGCCGCAGCTCCACGTCGACGCCCGCGGTGGGCTCGTCGAGTATCAGCAGCCGCGGGCGGTGCATCAACGCGCGCGCGAGGATCAGGCGGCGCTTCATGCCACCGCTCAGCGTTCGCGTGCGGTCGTCCCGCTTCTCCGTGAGCGAGAAGGTCTCCAGTAGCTCCTTCGTGCGCTCCCTGCGCTCACGCTTGGGCATCCCGAAGTAGCCGCCGTGGTAGTCGAGCGTCTCCTCGGCCGTGAGGAACCAGTCGAGGTTGAGGTCCTGCGGCGCCAGGCCCACGGCCAGCCGCGCCTCCTCGTAGTGATCGATGGCGTCGTGGCCGAAGATCCGGATGGCGCCCGCGGTGGGCTGGGCGAGCCCGGTGGAGCAGTGGATCAGCGTGGACTTGCCGGCCCCGTTGGGTCCCAGGAGGCCGAAGAACTCACCGGTCTCGATGTTCAGCGAGACCCCCCGCAGCGCCTCCGTTCCGTTGGGGTAGCGTTTGACGAGGTCGGCTATCTCGAGGGCCCTCACGCGAGCCGCGGCGGGTGGGGGAAACGGCGAGCCGCGGTGGTCGTGCAGGACATGACCTACATGATGAAGGTTCAAGGCAGGTTGAGGTCAAGACTCGTATCGAGGTCGACTACAAGCTCCTCCTCAACGGCCTGGGCCTCGCCCTCTTCAGCGCCCTGTTTCTGGTGACCGCGCGCAGAGGTTAGACAGCTCTTACCGCATCGTGCCCATGGACTGAGCGCCGTGCGCGCCGTCGGGCACGACAAGTCCGGGGAGGGTGTGTGGTGCCGCCACGAGCGCGACCGCGAGGACGAGCAGGACGGCCGCGGTGCCCCAGGTCACGGCGCGTCCCCACGGAAGGGTCTTCTCGAACGCGATCAGTGCCGCGACGAGTGCCGTCCACGCGAGGCTCATCACCCCAAGGGCAAAGAGCGCGGCCATCAGCGCCCAGCAGCAACCCACGCACCAGGCGCCATGCCTGGCGCCCATCTCCAGAGCGCCCCTTCGCCCGTCGCGCCACGTGCCGAGGAGGAATCCCAGGGGGCTGCGGCACTTCGCCAGGCAGACATCCTTCAGCGGCGTCAGTTCGTAAAGCGCGGCGACGGCCAGCACACCGCCCGCGAACCAGCGGCCGCCGGCGCCCCAGCCCAGCTCGCCGCCGAACAGGCTGCCGCCCAGGTGGAAAAGGCCGTAGGCGACCACCCCCGCCGCGCTCCACACGAGCAGGTAGCCGCTTGTGAACATCAGCGAGCGGCTCAACCCGCGCCGGCGCGTCATCCGCGCGTAGAGCGCCACCGTCGGCGCGACCGACGGGAACATCATCGCCGCCATCATCACGACCCACACGCCCAAAAACCAGCCGAGCGTCCCGAGATCGGTACCCGGCCCGGCGTCCATCCCGGCCATCCGGTCGGCCGTCAACCACCAGGCAAGGCCGGCCAGTGCGAACAGCAGCGCAACGAGCGCCAGCCGCGTCCGGACGGCCGCAAACGCCTCGGCGAGCTCCCCGCGGGTCGTGCGGCGGTCGGCGAGTGCGGGGGACTGGGCGGCGCTTACGCCGCCCACGAGAACTGCGACGTGGAGAAGCCGGCCTTCCCCTCGTACTGGATGCCGAAGGCGTCGATCTTCGAGCGCGTCGCCTGCGCCACCGTCAGCTCGGAGCCGGCGGGATGGAAGATGCCGGTGATCTTCGCGGGCTCGCCCGTCTCCACCCCGAAGGGCACGACGTCCTCGATCTCGAAGTCCACGGCGTCGCCGATGCGGACCGAGTGCCGCAGGCCGTCCTCCTGCACCTCGATGGGCGCACGCTCGACCCCCAAGTTCTCGCTCACCAGCGGTCCCAGGGCCTCCATCGGGCCCCCAAGCTCCCCCGCGAACACCGAGCCCAGCTTGTCCGCCTGCTCGTCGGAGGCCGCGCCGTCGATAAAGACGCCGAGGCGCCAGTTGCCCTCGCTCATCACCTTCGGGGTATCCGCGATGGCGGCGACCGTCAGGCCGCTCACCTCGGTCCCCTCGACCTCACCATTGTGAACGTGGAAGACCAACACGCTCTTGCAGCGGTCATGCGTGGCGCCGAGCGCCAGTGACGCGATGCAGGGGCAGACCACGTCGCACGAGCACGTCTCGAAATACGACCCTTCAAGCTTCCAGGACATACCGCCTCCTAGGACGAAATGGGTGCGGCCACGAGTCTCCTCCCGGAGGCCCGGCCCGTCAAGCATCGCCCCTGGCAGCGCCACCTCACCGCGCGCGGAGCTGGGCCGGGCTCCGCTACTCGCAGAACGCGATGAAGGGGATGCCGATGACCGTGACCTTCTTCGTTTTCGTGCTTACCCCGAACTGCAGCTTGCCCCCGCCATTCTTGGGGATCCTGACCAGCGTGAGCTCGAAGACCGCGTCGGTGCTGTGGTCGACCTTCGCCTTGGGGTAGGCCGCCTTGATGCCGGGGATCTTGGCGCCGATGCCTACGCCACGGGCCTTCGCGCCCCCGCGGACGGTGATGTCGGTGACCCTCCGCGGCGACTTCAGGGTGAAGTTGACCTGGCCCTTGAGCGGGGCGCGTAGCCCGGCCGAGCGTGTATTGGGGCCGCCAAGCTCGCAGCCCTTGCGGATCCTCTTGACGAGGCCCTGCTGCCGGAGCCGCTCGTAGGTCTTGCCCAGCTTGACCCCGTCCACGCCGGACGGGGTGATCCTCTTGCCCGCTGCGAGACCGGTATGGGCCGGTGCGGCGACCGGGCCGACGGCAATGACGCCGGCGCCCACGACGGCGACGGTCGTCCCGACGAGGCGTTTCAAGCTTGGAGTGCTCACGTGGACAAGCTACTGCTTCATCAGCGGGCGGCCCGGCGAGGCAGCAGCCCTACCTCTCCTGCCGCTCGCTCTGGAACGAAGCCGCCCGCGTGTACAGCTTGTAGAGCTTGAAGCGCTTGGCGAAGTCGTTCTCGCAGGCGCGGTCGAGGAGCTCGTACGCGTCGTCGTCCTCGAGCGTCGCGCCGCTCCTGTCCCGGCCGACCGGGCCCCCGGCGAATGCCCGGATCTCGCCGATCGTGCCGTAGCGCTCCCGGACGTTGGCCTCCTTCCAGGCCGCGCAGTCGGCGAAGGCAGGAGTGGCGCCAATGTTCGCGCCGGCTTGGGAGGGCGGGTGCTGGGGGTCCCCCGAGCCGAAGCCGAGACAGCCGCCGAGAGCCACGATCGCGAACGTGGCCGCCGCGGCCGCTATTGCGGCTCGGCGGGGGTCTTGAACCAGTCGCACGCGCCGGTGCCGACCGAGAAGTCGGCCAGGCAGTTGCCGAGCTCGGCCTCCTGGAGGGGTCCCCCGCGGCCCGCGCTCGTCTTGCAGTCAGAAGGCAGGTTGGCCGGCGTGCTGGTGATGCTCGCGCCGTTGCCGGCCTTCCCGGTGTTGTCGTACCAGCAGTTACCGGTGTTGCCGTTGAACTCGTCCCACCAGAAGTCCGTGCCGTTGGGATCACGCGTGCCGCGGGGATCGCGCCCCATCACGTTGCCGTGAAACTCGTTGTTGAACGAGGTAGACACCTTCGACGGATCACAGCCCGCCTGGTGCTCCGGCGGCCCGCAGACCGTGGCATCGGGGACGGCGAACAGCATCGTGCCGCGCCGCCAGTTGTCCCAGAAGCGGTTGTTGCGGACGATGTTGTGGTTCCCGCCCGCGATCCACAACCCGGTTCCGACCGGCACAGGGATCGTGGGCGCGACGTCCGACCCCGCCAGGTATGGGTTGAAGTTGTTCGAGTAGAAGTTGTTGTTCTCGATGAGGTCCGAGTCCTGCGGGAAGCCGGGGTGCCCCGCGGCCGTGAAGACGTCGGTGGTGAAGCCCAGGGCGTTGTCGTAGAAGTTGTTGTGGTGGATGTGGACGCCGTTGGCCGCGGTGCCGGAGTAGCCCGCTGCGTTGTGATGGGAGTCGCACCGGCGGATCTCCTGGTTGTAGCGGCGCCGTCCCTCGGTTGACTGCTCGCCCGTCTCGGCGGCGGAGCCGGGGTAAAGCCCGGCGTCTCCGCTGCCCTTGGCTTCGCAGTCCTGCATCAGCCCGTGGTCCTCGACGAAGGTGAGTACGCCGTACTCGTCGGCCCAGAAGGTCTTGAAGCGCTCAGCCCGGTAGCCGTCGCTCTCCAGGATGTAGATCCCGTGCTCGGCCACGTGGCGGACGGTCAGCTTTCGCAGGACGAAGCCGTCCGCCCGATCGGCGCGGATGCCCACGTCCTTCTTCGCTCCGCTCGGCCCGCCGTTGCCCGACTCCACGCGGCCGGCGTCGACGACCACGTCGTCTGCGCCCACGCCCGAGCCCTCCATCTGCAAGTTGCACCGCACGCATGGGCCGAGGTTCGGGATCCCGCGCCGCTCATCCAGTGGAGGCTGCGGGTCCTCGCCCGGGCCGTTGGCACGTCCCATCACCGCCACCAGGTTCTGGTCGTTCGGGCATTTGACTTGGTATGCGTAGGACACAGCGCCGCTCTGGTTCTCGCCCGTCTCTGTCTGGCGGTCGTTCTGCTGCTTCAGACCCGCGCACTTCGGGTCCTGTGTGGGCTGCGCGCGGGACGTGGGCTCGGTGTAGAGGCCGGGCAGGATCACGACCCGGTCGTTGTTGCCGGAAGCCGTGACCGCCGGCTGGATCTCGCGGTACTTGCAGCGCGCGAGCAGGCGCGTGTTGAACCGCATCAAGCGGCGGGCCTGGCGCTTGCTCAGCTTGCGAGCCCGCTCGGAAGGACGGAATTTGTAGCCCTCGGCGCGCGCCTTCTTGATCTCAGCCCGGAGCCGCCGGATCGACGCGTTGCGCCGCGCGCCCCTGCGGTACTTGCGTCGCGCGAGCTTGAGCTGGCGCTTCAGTCTCTTGCCCCGTCGCGAGCTCGCGGCGGCCTGCGCGGCGGGGGCCTCGCTCTTGCGCGCCCGCGCACGCCTCCTCGCGGCCCTGCGAGCCGCCCGGAGGGCACGCGTGAGCTTCACGAGCCGTGCCCGGTTCGGCACGGCGCCCTGGCAGACCACGCGCGTGGAACCGGGGGGCTTCTGGCGCAGCGCGGTGAACAGGCTGCGGGCCGACGGCACGGCCCCGCCCGTCGCCGGGCGCACCGACCTATCCGGCCCAGGATCGGGCCAGTAGGAGGCCCTCTCGACGTGCGCCCACGCCTGGGTGGCCATCAGCGCGATGGCGAAGGCGAGCGCGACGATTCGCGTGATTCTGCGCCCCCTGCCAGAGGCGTTTCCTCCCTTACCAGCGAACACGAGCGCGATCGTAACACCTGCCGCTAGCCCTGTTCCGGAAACGGAAGAAGGCCATACAGTCGCCCGCGTGGGTGTCTGGGAACGTCGCTACTTCAGGGTCCTCAACGCGGTGATGCGGATCCTGCTGCGATCGCCTCTGCACGGTTTGCGGTCTGAGAGGGTCTTGTTGCTGGAGTTCCGCGGTCGGCGTTCAGGGTGTCTGGGTTCCTCCGGCATAACGCTCACGACGCTCATCACTACGGCGTCGAGGTCGATCAGAGCGGCCACCCGCTTGAAGCGAGTTTGAACGCGCTCGCCGACGCCCCCGATACCAAGGTGCTCAGCATCACCACGGAGAACGGGACCTGCGGAACGAGCACGCCGCAGGCCCCCTCCCCGTAAGCGCTACTTCTCGTCGCCGTCAGCCGGGGCGGGCGCCGGCAAATCCGCCAGCTCGTCGCCGAACGAGCCCTCGCCGTTGCCCGACGAGCCGCCGTCGCCGCCGAAGCCAAAGCCCTCGAGCTCGCCGTCCTCGGTGAGCCCCAGCTCGGCCGCCAACTCGCCCTCGTCCAGCAGGCCGATCTCCTCGGCGCCGTGACGCTGGACGGGCTCGGTCGGCTCGATCTCCAGCCGCCGGTAGTGCTTCAGACCGGTGGCCGCCGGGATCAGCTTGCCGATGATCACGTTCTCCTTGAGGCCGAGCAGGCGGTCCGTCTTGCCCTCGAGCGCGGCGTCGGTGAGGACCTTGGTGGTCTCCTGGAACGACGCGGCGGACAGGAACGAGTCGGTCGCCAGCGAGGCCTTGGTGATGCCGAGGATGATCGGCTCGAACTGAGCCTCCTCCTTCTTCGCCTTCTTCAGCGCGGCGTTGGTGTCCGCGGCGTCGTAGCGGTCGATGAAGGCCCCCGGGAGGTAGTCGGAATCGCCCTTCTGGTCGATCCTGACCTTCTTCATCATCTGGCGGACGATCACCTCGATGTGCTTGTCCTTGATGTCCACGCCCTGCGAGCGGTAGACCTTCTGGACCTCGTCGACGAGGTAGACCTCGGTG
Organism: Thermoleophilaceae bacterium; assembly: GCA_035646775.1. Taxonomy (GTDB): domain Bacteria; phylum Actinomycetota; class Thermoleophilia; order Solirubrobacterales; family Thermoleophilaceae; genus JAAYBF01. The sequence continues at coordinate 13,413 of DASROS010000063.1, forward strand.
TCGGTCCGGCCGCGGATCGCGAGCAGCTCATGCGGGTAGATCGAGCCCTCGTTGAGTTGGTCGCCGGCCTTGATCTTCTGCCCCTGCTCGACGAACAGACGCGTGCGGCGGGGGAACGTGTAGGCGTCCTCCTCGCCGGCGGCGTCGGCGATCACGACCTTGAGGTTCTTCTCTGTCTCCTCGATCGACACGACGCCGTCGACCTCGGCGAGCTTCGACAGGCCCTTCGGCTTGCGCGCCTCGAAGAGCTCGACGACACGCGGCAGGCCCTGGGTGATGTCGAGCCCGGCGACGCCGCCGGCGAGGAGGAC
>DASROS010000064.1:0-16775 GCA_035646775.1 Thermoleophilaceae bacterium
CGCCCCTTCATCCGGCGTAGACCTCCCCCACGGCCGCCACCAGGTCGCCTGGGGCCACGGAGTGGCCGGGGGTCACGTCCCCGGGCGACTGCACGAGCACGAAGCCCACGCGCCCGCGGCTGCGCTTCTTGTCGCGGTCCACGAACGCGAGGACATCGTCCGGCGTGGCGCCGTCGAAGGCGGTGGGCAGGCCGCGCGCGGCAAGCAGCCCGGCCACCTCCGCTCGCAGTGCCTCGCGGCCGGATAGCCGCAGCGCCGCGAGCAGGCCCACCCCCACGGCCTCGCCGTGGCGGTAGCGCGAGTAGCCGGTGGCGCCCTCGATCGCGTGGCCCACCGTGTGCCCCAGGTTGAGCACCCGGCGGCGCCCGGCGTCGCGCTCGTCCTCGGCCACCACCGCGAGCTTTAAGCGCAGGCAGCCCAGCACCGTTTCCTCGTCCACCTCTCCCCCGGCTCGGACGCGGGCCCACAGCGGGCCGCCGGCGATCAGCGCGGTCTTGACCACCTCCACGTAGCCCGCGGCCAGCTCGGCGGGCGGCAGCGTGGCCAGGGCCGAGAGGTCGCAGACCACGGCCGAGGGCTGGTGGAACACGCCCGCGTAGTTCTTGCCCTCCGGCAGGTCCACGCCGGTCTTGCCGCCGTAGGCCGAGTCCACCTGCCCTACGAGCGAGGTGGGTACCTGCACGTGTCGGATTCCACGCTGGTACAGGGCGGCGCATAGCCCGGCAAGGTCCCCCACCACCCCGCCGCCGACGGCCACGACGAGGTCACCCCGCTCGGCGCCGGCCTGGGCCAGGCGCCGCAGCACCAGCTCGGCGGTGTCGAGCGTCTTGGCCGATTCCCCTGCGGCCACGGCCACCGTGTGCTTGGCGTCGAGGCGATGGTGCCGGGCCACGTTCTCGTCGGTGACCACGAACCGCCGGCCATCGCGCGGCCAGACGAAGCCGGCCTCGATCAGGCCCCGGCCCACGAACACCGGATACTCGGCGCCTCCCGCCCGCGCCCACACCAGGCGGATGGAGTCAAGGCCCGCCCCGCGCGCCTCGCGCAGCGCCACGAGGGCGGGCAGAGCCCGGCGAGGAGAGTCCCGCGGCCCCGGCGGCAGGTTGGCGTGGGCCAGCGAGTCATAAAGGCCCTGGCGGTCCGCGTGCAGCTGCTCGAAGCGGCCGCGATCGCGCGCCAGCGGCCGGCCCTTGCCGGTGGCCCGCCGCCAGGCGGCCTCGGGCGCCACCTCGAGATGCACGACGGTGTGCGAGCGCAGCGCCTCACGTACCCGCTCCGAGCCGGCTGCCCCGCCGCCGAGGGCCACCACGCCGTCCCTGGCGCGCCCCAGGAGGTCGAGCACGACCTCCTCCTCGCGCATCCGGAAGGCGGGCTCGCCCTCACGGTCGAAGAAGGCCTCTATCGGCTCGCCCAGCACGGTCTCCAGCTCGCGGTCGGAGTCCAGCGGCAGCTCACCGAGCTCAGCGGCCAGCGAGCGCGCCGAGCTGGACTTGCCCGCGCCCATGAAGCCCACGAGCACGAGGGCGCCCCCGCCCGGACCGACCGGGGCGGGAGACCCACCGGTGTCGGTCAGCGCCTCCATCCGATGCGCTCCTTGTAGGCGTGCAGCGCGGCCAGCGCGTCGTCCACGTGGTCGCCCCCGAGCTTCTCGCGATATGCCGACGCAAGGACCAGTGCAACCATCGCCTCGGCCACCACGGCGGCGGCGGGGACGGTGCAGGAGTCGGTGCGCTCCCGCAGGGCCTGGGCGGGCTCCTTGGTGGCGATGTCCACGCTGCGCAGCGGCTTGGTGAGGGTGGGCAGGGGCTTCATCGCCCCCACCACCACCAGCGGGTCGCCGGTGGTCATGCCGCCCTCCAGGCCGCCGGCGCGGTTGGTCTCACGATGAAAGCCCTCGTCGTCGGTGAAGAAGATCTCGTCGTGGGCCTTCGAGCCCACGCGGCCCGCGAGGGCGAACCCATCGCCGATCCCGACGCCCTTCATCGCCTGGATCGACATCACCGCGCCCGCCAGGCGACCGTCGAGCCGCGTCTCCCAGGACACGTGCGACCCGATGCCGGGCACCAGGCCGAAGGCGCGCACCTCGTACTCGCCGCCGAGCGACTCGTTTGCCTTACGGGCGGAGTCGATCTCGGCCACCATCCCCTCGCTGGCGGAGGCGTCCAGGCAGCGCACGGGCGACTCGTCCACGCTCTCGAAGTCCGCCAACTCGGGCTCGCCGCCGCCGGGCGAGGCCACCGAGCCAATCCGGGTCACGTGGCTGCGGACCTCCACCCCGAAGGCCCTCAGCAGGCTCTTGGCCAGGCCGCCGGCCGCCACGCGCGCCGCCGTCTCGCGGGCGCTCGCCCGCTCGAGGACGTTGCGAACGTCATCGAAGCCGTACTTTTGGACACCCGCAAGGTCCGCGTGGCCGGGGCGCGGAAGGTGCACCTCGGCCACCTCGGCGTCCACCGGCCAGGGGTTCATCCGCTCCTCCCAGTTGCGGTAGTCGCGGTTCTCGATCTGAATCGCCACCGGGCTGCCCAGCGTGCGCCCGTGGCGCAGCCCCGCAGTCACGATCGCGCGGTCGGACTCGATCTTCATGCGGCCCCCGCGGCCGTGCCCGAGCTGGCGCCGGGCGAGGTCTGCGTCGAGGTCCTCGGGGATGAGCTCCAGCCCGGCGGGCAGACCCTCTACAACGGTGGTCAGGCCGGGGCCGTGGGACTCCCCGGCGGTGGTGAAGCGGATCGACATCGCCCTGCGAACCCTACCGGCGGGGATTCCGCCAGCCAGGCCTCACTGGGGCGTGTCGTCGCCGTCCTGGCAGTTCTCGCCGGGCTGTGGGGTGGGATCGGCGCAATACGGGCCCTCCTGCAGGGGACTTGCTCCGTCTGCGGTGATCCGGACCCAGTAGATATCGCCGGCCACCAGGCCACTCTGCACCAGGGTGGTCGCAAGGCCGGGGCCGGGGCTGGTGACCGAGGTGATGAGGGTGCCGCCGGCGTCGTAGAGCCCCGTCGTGAGCACGATGCCCTCCGACGGGTCCACGCGGACGTTGACCTCCCCGGCACCCGCGGCGATCACGCGGAACCAGTCCGGGTCGTAGGCGCACATCACCTGTTCGGTGGCGTAGGCCGGCGCGTTCATCGACGGGCTCCCCGGCTCCTTCACGTCGTTCTGCTCGGTGGCGTTGTCGATGCAGGCGGCGGTGACGCCGATCGGGCCGGCGGGGATCCCAAGGTTGCCCCGCGGGTCCCTCACGCCGCCCCCGCCCGCGTAGCTGACGGTGCCGTTGAGGTCGCGGTCGGCTCCCGCGCCCGGCACCACGGCGATGTCGGTGATGCTGTCCAGGGCGGTCGACATCACCGACAGCGGCGCGCGCGGCGAGCTGGAGAACACGCCGGACGAGGTGGGCTGCTCCACTCGCTCGGACCACACCGCGCGGAAGCAATCGATGCGCCCGTCCTGGGGCCCAACTCCGCAGGCGCCACCACTGGCCTCGCCGTGGCGGGCGTCAATCAGTGTGGGCCGAACGCCGTCCTGAGTGCCGGCGAACGCGCCGGTACGGGCCGCGTTGGGAACGGTCGCGAGGTCGCGCACCCGTAGGGGCTCGGTAACGGTGACGGTGGGGGTCAGGTCGCCCTGCGGCGCCGCTCCCTCCGTCACCACGGCGTCGAGCCGGTTGCCGGACTGGGTCACGGCGCCGACCGACAGCGGCGGCGAGGCCAGGGCCAGGCCCGGAGTGTCACCGGCGCTGTACTGAATCGGCTCGGAGAAGGTGGCGCTCACGGTGTCCAGCTTGCCGTCCACATCGGTGTCGCCGGTGGTGGCCGCCACCACGGCTGGCCCGGCGGCGTCCGATGTCTGGCCTGCGGCTCCCGGCGCGTTCTCGGCGGTGTCGCCGTCGCCCTCGGGGACATCGCGCAGGTCACCACCCGCATACGAGGCGTTCGGCCGCTGGTCTGTGTCGGGGCCGACCGCCTGTGCGAAGCCCACCCGCACGCTGTCGGTGAGGTAGCTCACCGACGTGGGGGCGCGGCCAGAGATCGTGAACGGCGCGGTGCTGGAGGCGCCGGCGAGATCCTCGCTGTAGACGAAGTCCACCGCGTCCAGGCGGCCGTCGCCCTCGGCAGGCACGGCGTCGGCGGTACGCGACTCCACGAAGACGGGCGCCACGGCGTCCCGAGTGAGATTGGGATAGCTGCGAATCGCGTGCTCGGTGCCGTTGCTGTCCACGAGCTTGGACCCTTGGCCGTTGTAGGTGAGGGTGGGCGCCGATCCCGTGTCGGGGTCCGTCTTCTCGACCAATGAGACCGACAGTTGGTCGCCGCTGGCAGCAGTCACACCCGCGACCGTGTAGCCCGCGGCCGCGAAGGAGAAGGGGGCCGTGCCGTCCGCCGCGGAGGAGATCGGCTCGGAGAACGTCACGTCTACCCGGTCGATCCGTGCGTCGCCGTTGGCGTCGACGGTCTCCGCCGAGACCGCAACGGGGGGAGTGGCGTCGGCGGTTGGCATGCTCGCCGATGGGGCGCGGTTGCCGGCGGGGTCGCTCACGCCTTCGCCGAGCGAGGAGTAGCCCGCCGTGGTCACGGTGGCACCATTGGCCTGCTCGGTCACCCCGACGGTCACCGAGGTACCCACGGCCGGGCCCGCCACTTCGAGGGCGTAGCCCACCAACGAGAACGAGCAGCTCACGCGGCAGTCGCTCGTGGCGTGTGCGACGGTCTCGGAGTACTCGTAGCGTGCCGCGTCGACCATGCCGTCGAAGTCCGTGTCGAACAGCGAGACGCGGACCAGCACGGGCGCCACGCCATCGCGCGTGCCGGCGTAGGTGCGCCCGGCGGCCTCGTTGCCCGCCGCGTCTGTGACCGGCGTGCCGGTGCCTCGCGCGTAGCCCACCTCGGGCGTGGCGCCGCTGTCAGGGCCCCCACTCTCGGCCAGGGCGAGCACCAGCGAGCCTCCGCCGGCCTCCCCGGCGGACCGGATCGAGTAGCCCGGGACCGAGAGGGGATAGGAGCCGTCGGAGTCCGCGCGGTGTGACACCGGCTCGGAGAAGGTCACTGACACGGTGTCGATGCGCCCGGCGGCGCCCCCGCCGTCACCGGTGGCCGCGCTGACGACCACGGGAGGGGCGCCGTCCTCGGCCCGGGTGGAGAGGCGGCCTGTCGCGTTGCCCGCGGTGTCTCGCAGCGAGTCCCAGGCCCCCAGCGTGAGGTCCGGCCTGACGCCCGTGTCCAGCGCTTGGCGGATGTTGGCCGTCACGGTCTCGCGCTCGCCGCCCGTCACGCCCGTCACCTCTGCGCCGGCGACATCGATCGCGCCGCCGCTCCCGCGGACGGGCTCGGAGAAGGTGACGCGGACGGAGTCCAGCAAGCCGTTTTGATCGGCGTCGGCGGTGGCCGCGGACACGAGTCGGGCGGTCGCCCGGTCGCGGGTGGCGTTGAACGTGCCGCTGCGAGCGCGGCCGCCGCTGCCGATCACCGCGAAGCGCCGGTCGCGCTTCACGCGCGGGATGTTGTAGAGCACAGCCGGCAGGGCGTCCGTGTCGAAGCCCTCCTTCTCTCGCAGGCGGAGGGTGAGGTTCATCCCGCGGGCCCTGCCTACCGAGGCCACGGAGTAGCGGTCCACCTGGAAGGGCATGCGGCCCGAGCTCTGCGCCCGGTTGCGCACCTTCTTGGAGTAGCCCAGCACCACGCCGTCCACATGGCCGTCGGAGTCAGAGTCCGAGGTTGCCGCACAGACGATCCGCGGAGCGCCGCGGGCCGCCCGGCCGGCGACCACGCTGGAGGCTCCCAGGGCACGGCGCTTGGCTGACTGGAGGCCGTCCGCCCCCGGTCGGTAGGAGACCCTCGGACGGGTGGCCAGGTCGCATAGCCGGCCCTCGGCCACCTTCACGCGCACGGTGCCGGCCGCGGGGGGCGCCTGCGCCGGTCACGCGGTAGCCGGCGACGCTGAATCGAAAGGGCGCGCGGGCATCGGCCTTCCCCCGCACCGCGGCGGAGAAGCTGAGGTCGAACGCGTCGACGCTTCCGTCGCGGTCGGTGTCGACGGCCTTGGCCGACTTGAGCTTCGGCCCCCCTGCGGGCTTGCCGGCGGCCGAGTCCAGGCCCAGCGCCGCGATGGCCGCGAGGACCGGCACGACCAGGCGGATGTAGCGGGGCGGCTGCACCTTCAACTAATCGACCTTTCCGGCCGCGCCCATTAGTCGTCGCGGCGCCGCTGGACGAAGGGAGCTAGCCCGCCGGCACGTAGCGGTTGCAGGTACGCGAGTTGTAGGGCAGGCAAGGGTTGTAGGGATGCCGGAGCGTCGAGCTGCCGTCACGCGCGCGGTCGATGGGCAGGGGCGACGGCGAGCCTTCCCCACAAGCAGTCCACCGCGGATGCAGAGGGCCCATGTAGGGCGAAAGGATCTCGTCGACGTTGGACACGTCGTCGTTGTCCTGGTCGTCGTTGCCGTCCCAGACGCCGTCGCCGTCGGAGTCCCAGTCGAGGTAGTCGGGCTCGAGGAACGTGCGCGGCAACGCCGGCGTGTACTGGTAGCCGCACTCCGCACCACCGGGATAGAAGCCGACCCTCATGAGCTTGTAGAGCTCGTCGTGGTTGCTCAGGCCGTCGCCGTCGGCGTCGCGCTCGTCGTCGGTGAGCCGGCCGTCGCCGTCGAGGTCGAGGTGGCCCTTGTACTCGGCCGTGCCCGAGCTGGCGTTCACCGTCGCCTGGTTGCCGTCGGAGTAGTTCAACGGAAGGGTGTGGCCCCCGAAGCGCGGCACATCCGAGTAGGAGCCTCCGAATGCCGGTGCCCGGAGGTCACCGGTGTAGAACTGCAGCGTTGAAGCCGTCGGGTTGGCGGAGGCATGGGCCCAGGCGCGGAACTCGTCGCGATTGGCCAGTCCGTCACCGTCGTAGTCGTTTTCGGCGTCGCTCGCGTCAAGGGCGTTGGGGAAGGGCCGCTTGCCCGGGTACGGGAGCGCCCTCTGGTTGAGGTCGCGAGCGACCTCTGGTTGAGGTCGCGAGCGGACTCCTGCTCGAAGCCGTCCTCTACGCCGTCGCCGTCGGTGTCCTTGTTGCAGGGATCGGTCTTGATCGCCGCCTCGACGGAGTTCGGAAGCAAATCACCGTCGAAGTCCGAGCCGTTGCCACAGGTGGCGGGAGCGCCGCCCCGCAGTGCGGAGACGATCAGTGGTGAGTTGCGCCGCTCGCTGACCTTGCCGTACGTACGGCTGACGAGAACGCGCAGACGGAACCGCGTGGGGCTACCGACGCCCTTGGAGTCCCGGTTGGTGAGCAGGCGCTCAACCGAAGCGGGCACACGCACCACCAGCTTGCCCCGGCTGGCGCGACGCGGCTTGGCAAACGCCGTGCGCTTGCCGGGCGAGCGGAAGATGACCGTGTTGCGGCGGCGACTCGAAGAGAACCGCGCACCCCGGATCGTGATCGTGCGTCCCACCGTCACACGCATCGGCGAGACGAGCTTGATCGTGGATGCTTTGGCCACCGCCGTGGTGGCCGCGTGCGCGGGCACGCCGGGGAGGACAGCGAAGAGGGCGCCCAGAAGGGCGAGGGCGGTAACGGTACGGCGCATCCCACCAGTGGTATCGACAGGTCGCGAGGTGGCTTGAGGGAAGAGCTTCATCGCTGGCCACTCCGCACCAGGACGTCGGTGATCACCGGCGGGAGGAAGCGGCGGATGGTGCGGCCACTGCCACGGGCCGCACCCACTCGTGCTTCGGCTCGCGCCGACGATCCCTCGATCGAGCGCTCGCGGATCTGGTCCACCCGCAGGAAGTAGCGCCGGCCCTGGTCGTCCACGAACACCTGCTGCTCGCCGGGCTCCAGTGAGACCGTTGCACAGCCATCGCCGGAGGGGCTGCACACGCCCTCTCCCTCGGCTGCCGTGAGCGTCGAGTCCACCAGGAAGACCGCGCCGTTGCCGCTCGCGCTCACCCCGAGGAACACGAGCAGGGGATTGCTCTGGTTCGGAAGCATCGAGAGCCGCGGCAGGTTGCGATACCGGCGCTCGGCCGAGTTCGGTCCGTCGAAGGTGAGATCGACCGCGTAGGTCAGGCGCCGCTCGGATTCCCCGGGGTCGTCAGGCGCGGGCGGGGCCGGGCTCCCGTCGGGAGCCGGCGCGCCGCCGCCACCCCCTGTGGAGGGATCCCCGCCGCCGAGAAGGGGGATGGATGAGGGTAGGTCGCCGCCTCCACTGTCGCCCCCTCCGCTGTCGCCGCCAGGGGTCGTGCCGCCGCCACCGGCGGAGTCACCGCCGCCTGAAGCGCCGGCAAGCTCTCTGAGCGGCTTGAACGGGTTCTTCACGTCAAAGCGCTCGAGGTCCGACGGCGAGCGCAGCACCGCGAGCGTGACCAGCGGCTTGCCTCCTTCGTCGAGCACGGCTTCGGGACTCGGTAGCCCGTCGGCGGTCGTGGACGCCACGGGTGCGCCCGCCACCGGAGCCGGGAGATCCTCGGCCGGCTTGCGCAGCACTACGGGCACGACCAGCAGCGCCACCACAAGCGCTACGGCCACCGGCCACAGGCGCTTTTCGCGCAAGTCGTCCCAGATTCCGAGCGCAAGCGGGGTCACTGGATGCCCTCCGTCGAGTTGGCGGGGGTGGCCGTCTCGGGCGCGGCCGCCGGAGGGGTCCCGGCCTGCGCAGGCGCCGCGGGGGTCGCCGACGGAGTGGGGCCGGTCGGCGTGGCTCCCGCCGTGACGCCCTGCTCCTTCGGGGACAGATAGGCGGTGGCCTGAACCTCGGTCTTGAGCGCCGGGAACGCAGTCGAGTCGAACTTGAAGCTGTCGATCGTGAGCAGGCGTCCCTGGACCTTCACGTGCCCATTGGCGACGTACACGAAGCGCTTCATCTCGTGGAAGAAGTCCGCAAGGTCGAAGAAGCCGCCCGTAAACGAGAACTGGAGCGGAACGGTGTCCAAGCCGGGGGCCGCGGCGCCGCCTGGCGCAGGCGCGGACGCGGCCGGGGGCGGCGCGTCGGCGCCACCGGCCGCGTTGCGCTCGTCGGACGTCTGGCCGGCTTCACCCGCCTTCTCCGCCGTCTTGCCGAAACCGGTCTGGGCCTGCTCTCCCCCAGGCTGGGCCGCCGGTGCATCGCCGGCCGGCTGATCGGCAGGCGCTGCCGTGGCCGTCGCGGCTTCGCTGCGCGCGCCGGCCACGACCTTGGAAAACTGGATCCCGGTGCCCTTGGCCGCGCGGTCGAGCTGCACGATCAGGCTCGGCATGTCGACCGTCGTGGGGATCGCCTTGCCCAGCCGCACCACCACGGCGTAATCGTTGGCGTAGTTCGCCTTCGCGCCCTGGAGCGTGCCGGCCTGAGCCTGTGCCTGGTCGCGAGCCTGTTCGGCCTGGACGAGGTCCGTTCCCAGCTTCGCGGCCTCGTCGCGCTTGGGAGCGAGCACGAACATCCAGTACACAGCGATGAGAGCGACCGGAGCAAGGAGCAGTGCGATCTTCTTGTCGCGCGCGGTCACGTTCATGCCCCGCCTCCCAGCTCCGTGGGGACAGCCTCGCCGCGCTCACCCTGAGCCTCGAGGGCTGGCGGCGGCGAGAACGTCACGGTCAGGTTGAACTGGACGCGGTCACCGCCACCGCAGCCGGTGGTGGCGCTCTCGGCCTGGCCGGCGCCGGGCGCGGCCGACTCTGCAAGTTGGACATCGTCGGCCCGGTGCAGGTTGCGCAGACGGACCATCACCTCGGCCACCGCGGGCTGCGACGGCGCGCAGCCGACGAGGTTCACGTTCGGACCTGCAGCCTCCTGGCCTGCGGCAGCCACGGCGGCGCCGTCCTCTGCCGAGGCCGCAGCCGACGCGTTCGCCTCGGTGATCCACACGTCGTCGGGGAGCACGAGCGCGAGCTCGCGCATCAAGCGCTCCCAGTCGAATCGTGCCGAGGAGAGGCCCGTCACCGACTGGAGGCGGGTCTGCTTGATTTGGGAGAACTGGCCAAATGGGCCGAGCGCAGCGACCTTGGCCTCCGCGGCTTGCGTCTCCTGCTGAGCACGCACGATCTCGGTCCGCTGGGTGGTGATCTGGTTCTGGGTCGTCACCACCGCCACTACCGCCAGGAGCAACACGGCGAGCACGCCCAGGACGATGTAGGAGGCGTTCGCGGGGACCTCGACGGGACGACGCCTGCGATCGCCTGCCGGGAGAAGGTTGACTGGCCTCATGCGGCTCCCAATGCCAGGCCCGCGGCGACCGTGTAACGGTACGGATCGTCGTCAGTGGGAACCGTGTGCGTGCCGAGCCGGCCGAGCGGGTCGGCCACCGTCACATCCAGACCGGTCCGGTCAGCCAGATCGCTGGCCAGCAGGCCGTCGGCGGCGCCCGGACCGGTGAGCACCACTTGCCGCACTGGACTGGCCTCGGGCTGAGTCATGTGGAAGTCGATCGACAGGCGGATCTCCTCGGCCAGCGAGGCAGCGGCGCCCTCGTCCTCCGCGCTCCACACCGCCCGCAGCGGGCGCGTGAACACGCAGGTCGAGCCCACCGCGATCGCGAGGTTGGTGACCCCGCCCAGATGACAGAGCACCCGAGCCGGTTCGCTGGAGTCTGCCGGGGAGCTGGCAGGGTCGGCCAGCATGCGCACGAGAGCAAAGGCGTTGAGGTCCACGCTCGCCGGCTTGAGCCCGGCGCCCTTCACCGCGGCCACGAGCTGAGAGACCATCGATTCACGGGCGGCCACCACGAGTAGACGCTCCCGCGCCACCCCGTCGGTACCCTGGCTCACGCCGATCGCCTGGTAGTCCACGACCGCCTCGTCGAGCGGCATGGCGATCGCCTCGGCGGCCTGGAAGCGCACCGCGGCGTCGCGCTCGCCCTCGTCCTGGATCAGCGGAATCTCGAGCTGGCGGACGACGATCTGCTGGTTGGCCACGCCGAGGTGCACCGTCTTGGGCAGGCCGTGACGCTTGAAGAACTCCTTGAGGGCGGCCGAGAGCATGTGGGGATCGACAACCTCGCCATCCGTCGCCACGCCCGCGGCCAACTCGGTGCTGGCCACCTTCCCGATCGTGCCGCCATCCACGATGGCGGCGGCCACGAACGATCCGTCGACGTCGAGGCCAACGGTCCCCTGAGGGCGCTTGGAGAGAGAGATCTGCATAACGGGACGGGTCGAACCGGCTCCCTCCGTATCGGCCGGCGCCCGGAGAGGCTTTAGGGGGGCGCGGCTATTGCAGACCGCCTACAGAAAGGTGGTGGAGTACAGATCCACCAGTTCATCCCCCGCCAGCAGGCCCACCAACGCACCGAGCGCCAGGAAGGGCCCGAACGGCACGGCTTCCTTGCGGGCGGCCATGCCGCGGGCGGCGATCATGCCCACTCCCACCAGCGATCCGGCGAGGAAGGCAACAAGCAGCGCCGGCACGAGCGCCAGGCCCAGGTAGAGGCCCATCATGCCGGATAGCTTCACGTCCCCCATCATCATCCCGCCCGGCTTGGCCAGCGCCACCAGCAGCAGGGCCGTGAAGCCCGCAGCACCCGCGATCAGGAGTTCGGGCAGCTCGCTCGAATGCACGACAGCCGCCGCCGCGATCCCGAAGATCGCGGCCGGCAGCAGGATCCGGTTGGGCAGAATCCGATGCTCGAGGTCGATGGCCGCCAGCGCTATGAGGATCGCGGCAAAGGGCAGCTCCACCGCAAGATCGTCATCGGCTCCCCTCACGATCACTATCGCGGCAAAGATGATCGCAGTGAGCAGCTCTACTGCGGGATACCGGGGAGATATCGAGACACCGCAGTGGCGGCATCGCCCGCGCAACACCAGCCATGACAACACCGGCACGTTGTCGTAGGGCGCCAGCGGGTACCGGCAGGACGGACAGCGTGAGCCCGGGCTCACCACCGACTCGCCGGCCGGCACGCGGTGGATCACGACGTTGAGAAAGCTCCCGATCAGGGCCCCGAGGACCCCCGCGACTATCGCCCACGCAGCAGTGATGACCGGCAGCTTCCCAAGGGGACCGGACCGAGGCCTACCGGGCCGGAGTCTGCTCGGTCTGGCGCCGCAGGCGCCAGGCCGACCGCACGGGATCGAGGAAGTACGGCGGCTGGCGCAGGCTGAGGCGGTCGTCGTACTGATAGTTCTTGATGTAGCCGCTCCCGGCCGACGTGCCCACCGGACCGCGGTACTTCTGGGCGATCACACCGAACACCGTGAGCGTGCCCAGCGAGGCGCCGCAGTAGTAGTGGTCCACGATGAACGAGTGCTGGAGGGCAAGGATCGCCGCGTCGATCGTCCGGTTGCTCGCCTGGCCCGGCAGGTTGTCGCAGCCCGGTGAGCCGCCCCGATAGCTCACGTCCAGGTAAGGACCGCCGGGCGGGCTGGTGCGCAGCTTGTGCTCCACTCGGACGAAGCCGTTCGCGATCAGCCCTAGGGTCACGTCGGGCTTGGGGATCACGTCCTGGCGCGTGATGTCACCGGTGATCACTACGTCCTTGGCCGCAGCGATCGTCAGATCCTTGTTATAGGCCCCGCGTACGTACGCATCGCCGCAGCCGTCCGGCACGGAATAGGGCGTGAGCGGCCGGTACTCCTGACCGCACTGCGCACTCTCCACGTAGATCACGCCGTTCGGTGGGTAGGGCTTCGGCACCCCATTCACCAGTATCTGGTCCGGCTGCAGGTCGATCGTCGTCCTGCCCGTGAACAGGTAGCTCGGCAGGACCTCGCTCTTGAGCGCGCCGTTGTCCGGCGGTGGCTTGAGGTTGCTCGCCCGGGTCTGGAGGTCGCCGCGTACGACCGGGCTGGCGCTGCTGTTGCACTTGATGAAGGCGTTCGAAGAGGTGATCTCGATCCTGTCGTTGCGGCCCGAGCGGCCGAACTCAGGCGTGCCACACACATACAGCTCGTCGTTGGTGTGAAGCGGGCCGTCCACCTTGTCGCTGTCGCCGAACTGGATCCGGCCGCAGCTCCCGGACCAGGGCTTCCACGGGTTGCGCCCGTCGGGGTCGGGCCAGTAGATCGCCCCGTCGTCGTTGAGGTTGCCGTCTCCGGGGCTATCGACGTCGTCTCCCCGGTACCACCTGAGCGCGTCCCGCCCGTCGCGGTAGTAGGAGTCGCAGTTCTCGCTCGCCCACACGGGCAGGCTCGGCGCCGGTCGGTCCGGGATGTAGCCCATCCGCGGACGTGTGATCTTGCCGTATGTCTGGACCTCCTTGACGATCGGATCGGAGGTCTCGTAGTCGGTGAAGTAGAGGAACTCCAGGAAGCTGGTGCGCTTGAACGTCGCGATCAGGCTGCGCTTGCCCTCGGTTCGGCCCCCTTGGCCGCGCACCCGTCCCGTGACGCGGATCTGGAACGCGCCGGTTCGGCCGTCGAGCATCGTGCCGTTGGCGTCGCTCGGGTTGCAGGCACTGGCGCCGTTGGCCGGCAGGAGCTCGATCGTGTACTCCGCGTTGGAGTCCGGTACCCCACGCCACGCACGAGGATCCGGGGCGGTTCCGTCCCACCTCTGCCCGATGTGCGCCGGGACCACCGGCCGGTTGGCGCACAGACGCCAGTAGGCGTTGTCGCCGTTGACCTTGCTCAGGTACTCGGCGATGCCGGCCTCCGCGGCCGCGTAGGCCTGCTTGGAGCTGCGGTCGAAGACGCCGATGCGCAGGTCGCTGCCGGTGGCGGCGAAGGCGCCCACGCTGATGCCCATCACAGCGAACATCACGAGCATCACGTTGATCATCGTGAAGCCCTCGTCGCATCTCGCCCGCCGCGCGAGATCCCGCAGACTCAAAAGCATTCCGGGCTCTCCTCAGGCTGGCCGGCGTCGGCGGTGCGCACGTAGGCCTCGTTGATGAAGGTGGAGTCGGTGCCGCGAGCCTCTCCGTCGCGCCTTATGACTGCCTTGGGGCCCGTCTCGCTCATCCTTTCCGCCACCGCGTCGAACATGACTTCGATGCGGACGATGCGCGCCAGGTCGTCGCCGCCGGTGTTGGTGTAGGAGCTCGCCGGCACCGCGAGATTCGGCGTTGCGGGCGACCCCGGCTGGAACTTGAAGTACTTGAAGATTGGAAGGTAGGAGCCGTCAGAGGCCCGCGCACGCTCCACACCGGTCATCAGGATTCGTGTGGGCGTAACCGATGCCGGCGTCTGCCCGTCGGTTCCGAGCGGCGGGAAGACGTTGGCCGCCTCCGGATAGCGCGTGGCGGGTTCGTCCTGCGGCAGGGGCGAGTTCCACAGGTACTCCACGACCGTCCCTGCCGCGCCGTTCACGCCCGCGCGGAACTCGACTCGCCGCGCCTGCGCAGTGTCGTCGCTGCGATCCACGTTCCCGTACACCACGGGCGCCGGCACCTGGCTCCCGTGCACGCTGAAGAAGTCCATCGAGGTCGGCGAGCTACGCACGATGGCGGGCCCATCGTCGTTGAGGCAGACCTGCGACCGCAGCCGTGCGGTGATGGCCTCCATGCCGTCACGCGCCCGGTGCGCCGCATCAGCACGGTCGGCTACCTCGGCAGAGGCACGGCTCGAGCCGGCGAGCAGCTTCTGCCCTCCGAGCATCACGACCATTCCGATCGTGGCCGACACCGCTACCTCCATCACCGTGAAGCCCCGCTCGCAGGCCAGCCGATCGATCAAAGCTCGCGCAAGCCTCACGGGCAGTCCCCCAATACGAGGCTCGAGAAGCTGACCGTCTCACCGGCGGGGTCCTTCACGGGCACGCTGAAAGCGGTGGCGGAGTAGTTCCCGCTCGGCAGGTCGCCCTGCGGGTCGAAGCCGTTCGGGAGATCCAGGCAAAGGTTGTACGTGCCGATCGGGATGCCCCAGTCCTCCGCTACCGCGCGGCCCACGGGACGGTCGATGAAGCCGCCGGCGTCGCTGTTGTTGGCCCAGAGCGTGTCGTCGAGGTGCCAGCTGGTCGATCCACCGCACCCGGGGGCCGTGGCGGTGAGCTTGACCACCGTGGATGAGGGGCTGGTGATGGTTTCCTGACCGGGCACGCCCACCCAGTACTCATCACTCGCATTCGTGGCCTTCGTGCGGTAGCGCAAGCGCATCGCGGGGACACGGACGTCGACGGTGTGCGAGCCGCCCGGCAGGACGGTCTGTGTGTTGGGCACCGCGAACGGGGGCTGGGTGGGCGCGGTGGTGTAGGACGATGGGTTGGCTCCAGGGCAGTCACCCGCGTACACCGAGTACGCGTCGGTGAAAGGGAACAGCCCGGTCATCGTCGCCGACGTGCCGATCGGGTCGACCACATAGGGCTTAGTGCCCTGGAGGAGGCCGCTGTGGGACAGGCTCACAAATGAGGCTCCAGGAAGGGCCCAACCCGCGTATGCCGGCGCCTGAAGGGCGTCGCCGCGCTTGGTGTTGAACCTCGCGGTGATCGACCCTGGAAGGTCGTAGCGGAACGTCTCGTTCACACTCGACTCGGAGTTCACGGTGACCCGCTTGCTCACCGCTCCCACACCGGTGGGGTCGATATGGCCGGACCGGGAGAACGCAAGCGTGTAGTCCCCCGGCTGCATCTGCCCGAAGAACACGCAGCCTTTGGCGTCGGTCGTGACCGTCTTCGTTTCGGGACCGCTCATGGTGACGGCGATCCCGGGCATGCCCGCCAAGCTGCGGTCGGTGATCGTGGCCGACGCGGTGCCGGCCTGCCCGGAGGGGGTTGCCAGGCTCGTGACCGTCACGGGCTTGGTGCCCATTCCCGGCCAGCTCACGCTGGACCGGATGCGCATGTAGTTGCCCTTCTGGCTGCACGGGAACTCCGTGCCGGAGTCCAGCAGCCAGGTGGCCGTGGAGCTCACAGAGAACTGCGCGCCGCGAACCGGCACGGCGCGGGTCTCGTTGCGGTTGTAGAGCTCGCGCGCACGAAGCCCGCGCAGACGCTCCTGGTCGGCCTGGGCGAGGCTGGCGGCGTAAGCGTTCAGTGCCCTGGTGTTCAGGCGAGCAGCGGGACTGGGTGGCCGCGGGCGTGGGCGTCGAGGGCGTCGGCGAGGTAGGCGAATAGCGAGCGCCGCTGCAGGCGGCAGGTCTGGGAGGCCGAGAGGAGTCGCTCGATTGCCCGCTCACCAGCCTCGGACTGGCTACCCAGGGATAGCTTGCGGTAGATGACCGCGCCGCGCAGTCCGCGCTCGGCCGAGTTGTTTGTCGGCTCGACACCGGGCACCGTGACGAACGTCCACAGCGCGGGCCACACCTTGAGCAGGTTCTTTGAGAAGCCGCGGGTGAGCCGGTGGCGCTTGCCCTTGGAGCCCCGCTCAAGGAGCGCCTTCAGCTCGCGCTTGAGCGGCGCGACCGAGCGCTTCAGCGCCGTGCGGTCGCCGTCTGCCTGGAACTGCTCCCAGGCACAGAACAGCCGCCGGGAGATCTCGACGCCCTGCTCGCCGAATTGCTTCTGGGCGGCGAGACCCTCGGCGTGGGCGGTGAAGTCGCGGATCAGGTGCGACCAGCACACCTGGCGGCGAGCCGGGTCAAAGCCGCGGTAGGCCCACCAGCGATCGGAGCCCACGACGCCCTCGAAGTCCTCGCCCAAGAGTGCCGTCGCCTCGCGCTCGTGGCGGTCTGGGGCGACGCGGAAGACCGCCGCGCGCTGGGTGAAGACGCCCCATAAGGTGCGTCGCTTGCCCTTCAGCCGCCAGCCGGTCTCGTCGATGTTGACCGCCTCGGCGCTGCGGACGTGGGCGCACAGATCGTCGTAGGGTGTGGCCAGCGCCTCCGCGGCGCGCCTGACGATCGCGTCGACCGTCCCGGTCGAGATCCGCGCGCCGAACAGCTCGCCGATGAGCTCGGAGGCGTCGCGCCGGGAGATGCGGTTGCGAATCGAGAGCGTCGCCACCGCGGCCTCTAGA
>DASROS010000065.1:0-7209 GCA_035646775.1 Thermoleophilaceae bacterium
CCGACGGCAGGTCGCTTGCGGGCATCGAGATCCTCACGACCGACACGACGCTGGGTGCGCTCGACATCCTCGCGCGGCCGGACGGCAGTCCCGCCTACCGCAGCCTCCGCGCCCGCGCCACTCGTCTCGACATCGGGCCCACCGGGGTGTTGGTGGCGTCGATCGAGGACCTGATCGCGATGAAGCAATCGGCCGACCGACCCAAGGATCGAGAGGACATCGAGCGGCTGGAGACCGTAGCGCGGCTCAAGCGGCGGCTGTCCCGCTGAGGCGCCCGAGCGCCCCCGCGTTCACCGCCGGCCACGGCTTGCCCGGGCGCCCCAGCAGGTACCCCTGCACCAGCGGGGCGCGCGCCAGCCGCACCTCGGTGAGCTCGGCGACTGTCTCCACGCCCTCGGCAACCAGCAGGCCGCCGGTGCTGCGTGCGTAGTCCACGAGCATTCGGACCAGGGAGCCGCGGGCGGCGTCCTGGTCGATGTCGCGCACCAGGCCGCGGTCGAGCTTCAGGTAGGCGGGGCGCAGGGCGGCCAGCTGGCCCAGGCCCGAGTAGCCGGCGCCGATGTCGTCCACCGCCACCAGCGTGCCGCGCTCCCGCAGCTCGGCCACCATGTGCTCCACGGCCGAGCCGTGACGTACCAGCGTCTCCTCAGTCACCTCCACGATCAGCCGGGACAGGTCGGGCTGGGCATCGAAGCGCTGCTCGGCGCGGGGATCGATCAGCATCGGCGCGGACAGGTTCACGCTCAGGCGCGTGCCCGCGGGAAGGCTCGGCATCAGGTCCAGCGCGGCGTCCAGGCACGCCAGCTCCAGCTCGGCGCGCATGCCCAGCTCGTCGGCCAGGGAGAACCAGTGCAGCGGGCCCTCGCCGCCCCGGATGGCAAACCGGGCGAGGGCCTCGAAGGCATGCGGGCGGCCGGTCTCGACGTCCACGATCGGTTGCACGGCCATCGCCAGCCCCTCCCCGCGCGTGAGCCGCTCCAGCGCGGCGCGCGCGCCCACGGTGGAGCTCGAGGTGAGCGGCGCGCCCCAGTAGACCGAGATCCGGCACTCCTCGCCGCGCTTGGCCACGCGCAGGGCAACGTCGGCGGCCGCCAGAAGCGCCTCGGCGTCGTCGCCGTCCTGCGGGCACTGCGCCACGCCCGCGGCGCCCTTGGCCTCGCGCTCGCCGGCCGCGGCCTTGACCGCGTCCAGGAGCCGCTGTGCCACGGGCTCGGGGTCCTCGCAGAAGGCAAACGCGGCGAACTCGTCGCCACCCACGCGGCCGAGGGCGTCCTCGGGGCGCAGCACGCCGCGCATCGCGGCCGCCACGCCGGCGAGCAGGGCGTCGCCCGCGGCGTGTCCGTGGCGCTTGTTCACCGCGCCGAAGTCGTCGAGGTCCACCATGATCAGGCTCGCCGGGGCATCGGAGCTCGCGCGCAGGGCGAGCGCGTCCACGCGCTGGCGGAAGGCATCGCGTGCCAGCAGGCCGGTCAGGGCGTCGTGGTCGGCGTCGTAGCGCGCCTGGCGCAGCAGCTCGCCGGTCTCGCGCGAGATCCGACCGGTGGCCAGCAGCAGCGCGATCGAGCCTACGGCGAGGCCGAGGTTCTCAGCGGACATCGTGCCGTGCAGGAACAGCGGCGAGAACAGCGCTCCCAGCACCAGCACGCGTCCGACGCTGCCCACCCTGCCGCCGCGCGCGAGCACCCCCACGGCGGCCGCCACCAGCCACAGCATCGTGATCGCGGAGATCTGGCCTCCACCCACCCCCACGATGAACACCGCGGCGATGCACGACAGCGTCTCCTCGAGCTTAAGCCACCGCTCGTGCACCACCAGGCTCTCCACCACTCCGGTGACGCCGATCACACCCAGGCCGATCGCCGCGGCGGTGGTCTGCATGTGCACGTCCGGGTCGGCCAGCAACAGCCCCCCGCCGAAGACCGCTATGGCAATGCGAACGTGAGCCGCGTAGCGGCGCGAGCGAACGACTCCGGCGGTGGGGGCCGGACGGGCAGGCATGCTCACCCATCGGCGGCCGGCTCCCGCCCTTTAGGAAAGCGGGATGGGGACAGGCGCCTAGCGCCTGGGCGTGATCAGGCGGTAGGAGCCGCGCGCGGTGTTCGGCGCGGTGGCGATGCCGGCCTGACGGCGCAGCTTGGCGAAGGCGTACAGGCGCAGGCGCCGGTTGTTGCGGACGAGCCGCCGGCCCTTGCGGTTGAGCTTGACCTGCAGCTTGCGGCGCTTGCCGGCGCCCACGCCGAACGTGCGGCGGCCGACGGTCACGCGACGAGCCTTCTTGCCCTTGGCCAGCCGGGCCCGCAGGCGCAGCGTGCCGCGGCACGGCTTGACGGACCGGCAGCGCACGACGACCGGCGCCTTGCGGTTGCCGCTGCGCCTGGTGCTGCGCGAAATCACGAGGCGCCGGGAGGCCGCCCGAGCCTGGGCGGTGGTGAACGGCTTGCAGGGGCCGGTGAACTTGCGCGGGCTGGGACCGCGCGTGGGCGAGCTGCCGGGCTTGCCGGTGCCGGCGCCGCCCCGCTGGGTCTCGGCGCGCTGGTCCTCGGCGCTGCCCGACGTCGTGGGCCACCTGTCACATGACTCGCCGCGGTAGCGCAGCACGTCCAAGCCGCGGGCCATGTCACCGGAGAAGATGAAGCCACGATGGGGCTTGGCCGACCAGGTGTTTGCGCCCAGCGGCACGAAGAAGCCGAGCTGGCGCGGCTTGGCCGGGTCAGAGAAGTCCACCACGCGCGTGCCGCGCCCGTACCAGGCGATCGTGAACCGGTTCTGGTCCGGCGCCTGCCAGAAGACGTGGCTGGTGCAGCCCGCGTCGTCGGCCACCTGTGCCGGCTCGTTCGCCTCGGCCGGGATGTTGAAGATGCCGGCCTTGTCGGTGCCCCCCCGCTGCACCAGCCCTGTGGCCGGGTCGAGGCGGTAGAAGTGCACGGCGCCAACGCCGGCGGAGCCGGCCTGCCCGGGGACGAGCGGGGTGGCGCCGGTGGCGTCGCCCTGCTGGCCCCCGCAGGCGCCGACGCCCGTGCCGCCGCCGTACTCGTCAGTCACGATCAGCACGTCGCGCTTGTGATTGGGCTCGGCGCCGTGGGAGATGCCCACCTGCGGGTCGATGATCGTCTGCATCACGCGTGGTTTGGTCGGGTCGCTGATGTCAATCACATCGCTCTTTGTGATCGACGCCGCGTACAGCAAGTTCTTGCCGTCGGGGCGATGGTTGGGGATCGAATCGTGCGGGCCCAGCTTGCCATTTGCGTTGAAGTTGATCGCCCCGATCTTCGCCGGGCTGGCCGGGTTGGCCAGGCTGTAGACATCGATCTCCGGGTAGGTCGGCGTGTAGTTGTCGATGTAGAGGTTGGGCCAGTCCAGCGTGACGTTGTGCGCGCCGTCCACCACCTCGCCACTGGCCGACCCGTCGGACTTGTGGTCGCTGATGAAGGCGATCTCGCGCGGCGCGGACTTGTTGGAGATGTCCACGATCTGCGCGCCCTCTTCCCCCTTGTGGCAGTCCTTACTCGAAGACGCGCTCTCGTGCGCGACGACCGCGATGTTCGCGTCGGGCGAGAGCTGGACGTCGAACTGCCCACCCGAGCACGGAAGGGCCCCCTGCACGAACGGCTGGCACTTCGCCGGCTGCGACGGGTCGTCGCAGGAGGAGATGTTCACGATCACCAGCCCCTGGCTGTAGGACCCCACGTAGGCGTAGTCGCCCGCCAGCTCCAGGTCCGCGGCGGCGGGGGAGCTGGAGAAGTCACGGTCGTTCGCGCCGCCGGGCACTCCGGCCTCGGGGTCCAGCGCGAGGTTGGCCACCAGGTCGATGTTCTGCCCCTTGCCATCCAGGGGCGGAGCGGCCGAAACCGCGGAGGCGAAAACGGAGGCGTTGCCGCCCTCAATGAGCGACATCTGCGCCGCCTTGCCCTGCGGGTGGCCGGCGCTGGCGGGCACGGCGAAGAGCGCGCACGCGATCGCCGCGACGAGTACTGCGAGAAGGCCCCCTGCCCTCATGGCAGAAAGGGTTGCACCTTCGGCGAGGCGGCGCGTAGGCGAGGGCGGCTCAGGAATGCCAGAACAGCTCGATGGCGGCAGCGTGCCCGGGGGCCGATGCCAAACGGGCGTCACAGGTGGCAAGCGGAGCGCCGAGCGTCTCGGCCAGGGCCACGAAAGCGGCATCGTATGCGGTGAGGTTGTGGCGGAGCTCCCAGATCCTGTCGCTGAGCCCGTGGTGGGGGTAGCGGACAAGTGCCAGCGCGGCGAAGTCGGCGCGCGCGTCGATGGCCCGGTCGTCCTTGATGCTCTGATCCAGCGTCAGGCGTCGCAGCGCGTGGAGAAACTCGATGTCGATCAGGTGCGGCGCGTGAAGGTCGCCGTCCGCTGCGAGGCGCTCGACCAGCTTCGGCACGGGGGCGCGGCCGGCGAGGGCCTCGAGGACGGCCGACGTATCAACCACGAGCATTGCTCTATGGACGTTCGCGTCCAGCGCGAACGGCTCCGACGATCGAGCCGGTGTCCGCGCCCCCTGATCGCGCCCGTGCGCGTGCGAGCAGATCGGCTACTGGGGGGTGCTCGGCCACCCGCTCGAGCTCGCCGAGCGCGTAATCCGACAGCGACACTCCCGCGGCAGCCGCGCGGGAGCGGAGTACCCGATGGACCGCTTCGGGAACGTTGCGAACCTGGATCGTCTTCATAGGTGTGAGTGTACCACTTTGGGTGCATCACACCCAATCTCAGTGTAGGCGCCTGCGGCACGCAGAGCGCGAGCTCAGCGCCGGCGGCGCGCGTGCCTAGCGCCGGCGTAGGCGGAAGGTGACCGTGCGGCGGGTGGTGCGCGGGGTTCCGCCCGTGGGCGTGTAGGTGACCGCCAAGCGGGCGCGCAGACGGCCCTTGCGCTTGAGCACCTTGAGCGCGGCGCGCGACGGCTTGAGCACCAGCTTCAAGCGGCCCGCGCGCGCGACGGCCCGGCGGAGGCGCGCCACCCGGATCGAGCGAGCCTTCCCGGTCACGTTCGCAGTGGCGGTCGCCACCAGCAGGCCCGGTCCTGGCAAGGTCGGGGAGAACGTGAGAGTTCCCCGTTTGGCCGAAGCCACGAGTCGGCCGAAAGTGAACGCGTTGCTCGGCGAAGCCGATCCTCCGCCCGGGCCCGGCCCGCCCGGGGTCCCAGGGCCGGCAAGCGGATCGCCGCCGCCGGCGGGAGCGGCGGTCGTGGTGAGAGTCCGGTCAGGTCCCAGCGAACCGCCGTTCGTGCCGACGATCCGGTAGTGGTAGGTCGTGGAGGGCGAGAGCCCGCTGACCGCGCTGTTCACGGAGTGGTCCAGCGTGTCCGAACCCACCGCCACAGGCGCCGTCTGCTGGCCATAGGCAGTGGTCGTGCCGTACTCGAACAACGCGTTGGTGGATACGCCGTTGGGGTTGACGGTGCCGCTGAGCGTGGCGCCGCTCGACCCTACGCCGCCGGCGGCGCCTGTCAGCACCGTCGCGGCGGCGGAACCGAACTCGTCCGCGCCGATGTCGGTGATGCCGAGAATGCGGGCGCCGCCGTCGAAGTCGAAGCTGCCGTTGAGGACGTCGTTGGCACCGTTATCGAGGGTGCCGGAGCCCGAGAGCTGGTGATAGTCGCCGCCCGCTGAGTCCACGAACTGGGCCCCCGGCGAACCGCCCTGATTCCCGCCGCCATCCACGAGGGTACCTCCGAAGGCAGCGCCGTCGAAGCTACAACAGGAGTGGTCCACCGTGAGCGTGACGAAGTCGGTATTGGGATTCATTGGACTGTCTGGATGGGCATCTTGAGCCCGGAAGCCGCCGGTGGCCACCGTGTTGGTCGCGAACATCGTTGCGTCGCTGCCTGGGCGCTCGAAGGCGACGACCTTCCCCCGCACGGTCACGTTGCGCACACGCACGTCCTGGCCCGAGGATGAGAGCCCGAAGGCTCCGTCGGCCGGCCCCCGGACAACGCTGTTGCGAACCGTGGAAGAGTCTCCGATGACCAGACCAAAGCCTGTGCCGGGCGGCGGGATCTCGACGACCTACCGTACGCCCGATCGGTCGGTCGCGCCAGCGGCGGCTAGGCCCACTCAACCGAGTCGGCATAGCCGAGCGAAAACCGAGCATGACCGGGGAAGCAGGCGGCGAAGCGTGCTCTGCACGCGAGTCCGCCGATGACCCGGTCAGGCGAAGGTTTGCAGCCGGCTACGCGGACTCGGCCGCGTCGGCGGCCTCGTCGTCCGGCTCGTCCTTGGCCGCCTCGGTGACCAGCGTGGGGTGGCGGCCCCCGACGATCGTCTCCCTGGTGACCACGCACTTCTTCACGTCGCGGCGCGAGGGCAGCTCGAACTGCACGTCCAGCAGCGTCTCCTCGATGATCGAGCGCAGGCCGCGCGCGCCGGTCTCGCGCTCGAGGGCCTTGTCGGCCACCGCGGAGAGTGAGTCCTCGGCGAACACCAGCTCGATGCCGTCGAACTGGAAGAAGCGCTCGAACTGCTTGACGAGCGCGTTGCGCGGCTCGGTGAGGATGCGGATGAGGTCGTCGCGGCTGAGCTGGTGCACCGCGCTCATGACCGGGAGGCGCCCGATGAACTCGGGGATCAGGCCGTAGTTGACGAGATCCTCCGGCAGGCACTGCTCGAAGACCTCGCCCGCGTCGCGCTGCGCGCGCGTCTCGATCGTCGCGCCGAAGCCGACGCCCTTGGAGCCGATGCGCTGCTCGATGACCTTGTCGAGGTTGGCGAACGCGCCGCCGCAGATGAACAGGACGTTCGTCGTGTCGATCGACAGGAACTCCTGGTGCGGATGCTTGCGCCCGCCCTGCGGGGGCACCGATGCGGTGGTGCCCTCGAGGATCTTCAGCAGCGCCTGCTGGACGCCCTCGCCGGACACGTCGCGGGTGATCGACGGGTTGTCGGCCTTGCGGGCGATCTTGTCGACCTCGTCGATGTAGATGATCCCGGTCTCGGCCTTCTTGACGTCGTAGTCGGCGGCCTGGATCAGCTTCAGGAGGATGTTCTCGACGTCCTCGCCGACGTAGCCGGCCTCCGTGAGCGCCGTGGCGTCCGCGATCGCGAACGGCACGTTGAGGATTCTCGCCAGCGTCTGCGCGAGCAGCGTCTTGCCGCAGCCGGTCGGGCCCAGCAGCAGGATGTTGGACTTCTGCAGCTCGACCTCACCCTGCTCGTCGGAGCGGGCGATCTGGATGCGCTTGTAGTGGTTGTACACCGCGACCGAGAG
>DASROS010000066.1:0-32627 GCA_035646775.1 Thermoleophilaceae bacterium
TGCTCCGCCACGGTCAGTTCACCGGCCCAGACGACCTCGCCACCCAGATGCTCGCCTACGTCGAGCATCACAATCTCACCGCCCGACCGTTCGCCTGGACATACACCGGCAAGGTCCTCGCCGCATGAGACAAACAACTAATCGGACCGACCACTAGTTACCGGATTGGGGTGAGTCAAGCCTCCTAATCCTGGGTTACCTGCCGCGCGAGGGCGATCGACTCCGCCGGCGAGCGGCCCGCCTTTGCGCTGAGCCAGGAGGCCACCGGAGCGGCCATGCGTTCGGACGCGTGGGCGGCCTCCGCGGCGAGATCGAGGATCGCCTTGAACTCGTCGGCGGTGGGCGGGTCGGTCCCCAGTTGCTCGGCGTAGGCGGTGATCCATTCCTTGGCCCGCATAGTCCTCCTCGGCTTCGGATCGGTTGCACCGCGAAAGCTACGCTACGCGCGGGGCGGCACGGGTCTGGTGACTCATCCGGCCTTCAAAGCCGGCAGGGCGTGGAAGCCCCACGCTTGGAAGGTTCGATTCCTTCGCCGCTCCGCCTACTCGACCCGGATGGCGCCCGGGGGGCCGGGCTCCAGCGTTCCGATTCGCGTGCCGGGCGGGTCCGAATCGGAGGGGGCGGCCATCAACAGCCCCCCGGACGTCATCGCGTCACACAGGAGCCACCGGTGGGGCTCGTCCACCCCGGCCCCCCAGGAGACACTCTGCTCCAGCCACTGGCGGTTGCGCCGAGTGCCCCCGGCGATCGTCGACTCGGAAGCACCGACCAGCTCCAGGACGCCGGGAAGCATTGGCACGCTTGCGGCCTTCACGCGCGCGGAAAGCCCACTCGCCTTGGTCAGCTCGTACAAGTGGCCGAGCAGGCCGAAACCGGTCACGTCCGTGACCGCACTGGCGCCGACGGCGTGCGCCGCCTCGGCGGCGGCACGATTGAGCGTTGTCATCACCTCGACCGCAGACGCCATGAGCTCAGGGGACGCCACCCCCCGCTTCACGGCGGTGGTCGCCACGCCCGCGCCGATCGGCTTCGTGAGGAAGAGGTCGTGGCCCGCGAGCGCGGTTGAGTTTCGGAGGATCCGCCCCGGATCGACGATTCCGGTCACGGCCAACCCGTACTTCGGCTCGGGGTCGTCGATCGAGTGGCCACCCACAATGGCCACGGAAGCTTCGCGGGCCACGTCCGCGCCACCCCGCAGGACGTCGTAGAGGGCGTCCCGCCCCAACGCCTCGAGCGGCCAGGCCACGAGGTTCAGGGCGACCAGCGGCGTGGCCCCCATCGCATAGATGTCCGAGAGCGCGTTCGCCGCGGCGACGCGACCAAAGTCATAGGGATCGTCCAGCACCGGCGTGAAGAAATCCGCGGTGGTGACGACGGCGCGCTCGCCGTCGAGCTGATAGACGGCCGCATCGTCGGCTGTCTCGTTGCCCACCAGGACCCGCGGGTCCTCCGCAGGCGCAAGCTCGGCCAGGAGGGCGTGAACCTCCGCAGCGGGGAGCTTGCACGCGCAGCCCGCGCCGTGCGAAAGCGCAGTCAGCTTCGGCGGAGGCATTTCCTTATCATTGCCTGGGGACGTCTTGCCTGGTGACGCGGTCGATACCACAGCCAAGCAACAGCCATGCGCAGGGGTTGCGCTCGCTTCCGTCCGTCAACGAACTCGCCGCGGCGCTCGAGGGAGTGTCGCACGGCCTGGCGGTCCGTGCTGCACGGGAAGCGGTCGAGGCCGGCCGCGATCGGATCCGCGGCGGCCAACCGCCGGGCAATCTCGAAAGCGAGGCGCGCGCTCGCGCGAAGCTGGCTCTCTCGTCCGGGCCTCGACCGGTGCTGAACGCGACTGGCGTCATCGTCCATACCAATCTCGGCCGCGCCCCGCTGGCCGCGCGCGCGATGCGCGCAGCGGCGGAGGCGGGCCTTCGCTACTCGGACTTGGAGTACGACGTCGGCAGCGGAACGCGCGGCTCGCGCCAGGACCACGTCGAGGAGCTGTTGCGCGAGCTCACAGGTGCCGAAGCGGCCTTGGTCGTGAACAACTGCGCGGCGGCGGTGCTGCTCGCCACCAGTGCCTTGGCCGCCGGTCGCCGGGTGGTGATCTCGCGTGGTCAGCTCGTCGAGATCGGTGACTCATTCCGCATCCCGGAAGTCGTGGGACAGTCGGGCGCGAGACTCGTCGAGGTCGGAACGACGAACCGTACGCGCCTCGATGACTACCGGCGCGCGATAGACGCGGACACAGGCGCTCTGCTATGGGCGCACCCATCGAACTTCCGCGTGGTCGGGTTCGTGGAGGAGGCACCGATCGAGGAGTTGTGCCGACTCGGCGTGCCGGTGATCGCCGACGTTGGGTCCGGCCGGCTCGCCGAGGGGATGCCGGAGCTGAGCTCCGAGCCCCTCGTTCGGACCACGGTCGCCGCGGGGGCCGCCGTCACCTGCTTCTCGGGCGACAAGCTGCTCGGCGGGCCGCAGGCCGGGATCATGGTCGGAACTCGTAAGGCGATCGAGCGCTGCCGCTCACTTCCGCTGGCCCGGGCGTTGCGGATCGACAAGCTGTCGCTGGCCGCCCTCGCCGCCACCCTGACCCTCTACCGAGACCCCGCGCTCGCCGCAGCCGAGATTCCCGTGCTACGGATGCTGACGGCGAGCAAGGAGGAGCTTCGCGAGCGCGCACAGGACATGTGCGAACAGATCACCGCCGCCGGCAGGACCGCTCTGGTCGTCGAGACCGCCGCCAAGGTGGGTGGCGGAGCGCTTCCCCTGCTCGAGCTGACCGGACCGGCCTGCGCAGTGGATCCGACGCCGCATTCGCTGGACGAGCTCGCGCGGCGGACACGTACCGGAACGCCGCCCCTGCTCGGCAGAGCGCTCGACGGCCGGCTCCTGCTCGACCCGCGTACGCTCACCGACGACGAGGCGCGCCACGCGGCGGCCGCGGTGATCGCGGCTCTTGCATGACGGAGCCCGGCCCGCTCACGCTCGGCACGGCGGGGCACGTGGACCATGGCAAGACGGCGCTGGTGCGGGCGCTGACGGGGATCGACACCGACCGCCTGAAGGAGGAGAAGGAGCGTGGGCTGTCGATCGCGCTCGGATATGCGCCCCTCGAGCTGCCGTCGGGTAGGCGCCTGTCGCTGGTCGACGTCCCTGGGCACGAGCGCTTCGTGCGCACCATGGTGGCCGGCGCAACGGGCATCGACCTCTTCCTGCTCTGCGTCGCGGCAGACGACGGGGTGATGCCCCAGACGCGGGAACACGTCGCCGTGTTGCGTGCGCTTGGAGTGAAGCGGGGCGTCATGGCGATCACGAAGAGCGACCTGGCCGACCCGGAGCTGGCGATCGATGAGGCGAGCGAGCTTCTGCCGGGCGTGGAGACCGTGCCGGTCGCTGCGCCAACGCGCGCCGGGCTCGACCCGCTCCTGGCGGCGTTGGACGGCGAAGCGGCCGCGATCGCCGGACGCAGCGAGGCGGATGGTCCTGTTCGCCTGCACGTGGATCGCTCTTTTACGGTCAAGGGCATCGGGACGATCGTCACCGGCACGCTCTGGTCGGGGCGGTTCGCCGCCCGCGAAAGGGTGCGTGTCCTGCCCGAGGGACGGGAGGTGCGCATTCGCTCGATCCAGGTCCACGGCACTCAGGTCGACCAGGTGCTCGCCGGTCAGCGCGTGGCGCTCGCCCTAGCCGGCATCGGGCGCCGCGAGGTCCGGCGAGGCGACGTCATCTGCGGCCACGACCGCGAGCTTCGCGCTACCTACGCCCTGGAGGCGTCGATCGCTCTTGATCCGGGCGCCGCGCCGCTCGACCGCGGCGCGCGGGTGCAGATCCATCACGGCACGCGCGAGACCGCTGCGAGGATCAGCCCGCAGCAGGCCGACCGGGTCGAGCCGGGCAGTCCGGCGGTCTGCCGGCTCAGGTTGGAGGCGCCCCTCATCGCCTACCCGGGCGACCGGCTGGTGGTGCGGCAAATCGCTCCCCCAAACACCGTGGGAGGGGGCGAGGTCCTCGACACCGGGCCCCGCAAGCGACGCGAGGCGCCTCAGCCGATCGAGCGACCGCACCCTCCTCGTCGCGCCGAGCCGCCGCCTCTCGGCGACGCTGAAGCACGTCTGGCGGGACTGCTGCACCTCGACGGCGAGCGGCCGCGCGCCGACGGCGAGCTGCAGGTGGCGGCCGGCCTGGAGGCGCCAACCGCCGCGAGGGCGTGGCGTGCGCTGGAAAGGGCGGGCCTGGCCGTGCGGACCGGTCCCAACCTTCACTTCCACCGCGAGCCGTTGCAGCGGCTGGTCGAGCGCGTGGCGGCGACCTGCCGGCGCGAGGGCAGTGTCACGATTGCCTCCGTTCGCGACGAGCTGGGCACCAGCCGGCGCTACGCACAAGCCCTGCTCGAGCACCTCGACGCGGTCAAGGTCACCATTCGACACGGGGATCGCCACGTCATCCGCACGCAACCGACCGGAGGCTCCGGAGTGCCGGGCGGCGTCCGCACACCGCCTGGCCCGGCGATAGGACCAGACCCGTCCGAGCAGTAAGGTCGGACAGCCGACCTAGCATAGGCCGGCGCGCTCCCGGGGCGTGCCGGCCTCGTTAGAAGCGCCAGCGCACGCGCTTGGCGCCCCGCGTCCGCCCCGACTTCAGCGCCTCGACGAAGCCATCATCGACGGCGGCGCCGACCAGCGACCGGCGGAACGTCGTCTGGAACCCCTCTGGGGCGCGCGGGATCCCGTACCGGGTGAGGTCCCCGAAGATCAGGCGCTGGAGCAGGAAGCCGCCGACATCGCCGATCTTCGCGGGCATGCGATCGGCGACGATCGCGCTTACCTGCAGCGGCATCCCGAGCCACTCGCGGGGGAAGATGTTGGGTGGGGTGCGCATCGCAACGCTCACCCTCGCGCCGGCCGCAATCAGGTGTCCCGCGATGTCGACGCCCGTGTTGCCTCTGCCGACGATCAGCACCTCTTGGTCTCGGTACGGCCCGGGACTGCGGAAGTCCGCGGCGTGGATCAGCTCGCCCGTGTACCCGTTGCGACTCGGCAGGTCGGGAAGCTTCGGCACGGCGTCGTAGCCGGTCGCGACCACCGCGTAGCGCGCGAGCAGCGGGCCCGCGGAGGTCTCGAGCCTCCACTGTTGATCCTCGCCGCGATCGACCCGCTCGAGCGCGGTGCCAAAGCGCACCGGCAGCCGGTGATGGTCGGCATAGCGCTCGAGGTATGCGACGAAGTCCTCGCGGCGCGGATAGCGGCCATAGCCCGGGATTCGGTAGCCGGGCAAAGTCGAGAACAGGCGCGCCGTGTTGAGTCGGAGTGGCACGTACCGCGCCCGCCAGCGCGCACCCACCGCGTCCGCGCGCTCGAGCACCAGCACCTCGAATCCGCGCTTGCGCAGCAGCGCGGCCGTTGCGAGGCGCTGTTGGCCCGGCCGGCACGGACGCACGCAGCGTCCGGTACGTTCCGGTCATGGCGTTCGGACGGCTGGGGCGGTGGTGACGGACGACGCCGGCAACCTCGTCCGTCGTCTGCACGCAGAGATCCTTGCGGTCCGCGACCCGGGTGTCGTCGACGCGTTCTTCGCCCCGGACTTCGTCAGCCACACCAACCCGCCGGGGTTTCCGGAGGGCGTCGAGGGCGTGCGCCGGTTCTTCGCGATGTTCCGCGACGCGATGCCTGATGTCGAGGTCACGATCGCGGAGCTGATCGTTGATGGCGATCGCGCCGCGGTGGCCACCACGATCAGGGGCACCCACACGGGCGATCTGCTCGGGCTGCCCGCGACCGGCCGGCGGGTGGAGGTCATCGGAGTCGACATGGTGCGGGTGCTCGACGGGAAGATCGTCGAGCACCGCGGTCTGACCGACACCGTCGGGCTGATGCGGCAACTCGGCGGCGCAGCCTAGACGCCGCCGCCGCCGCCTGGACGAAGATGCCTCACGCTCGGTGTCCGCTCGGTGTCTAAACCCCTGGTAGGCGGTCAGCGTTCACTGCGTCCGCTGTGCCGGTCCAGCGCCTCGTTGACCAGCTCGTCGGCCCGCTCGTTGGACTCGCGGCGCACCGTGCGAACGGTCCAGCGGTCGAATCCGCGCAACGCCTGGAGGGTCTCGAGGAACAGCGGCTTCAGCCCCGCGTTCTTGACCTTGTAGCGGCCCTGCAGCTGGCGGGCCACCAGCTCGGAGTCGTTGACCACCTCCACCTCGGAGGCGCCCAGCTCCCGCGCCAACTCCAGGCCCAGCAGCACGGCCCTGTACTCGGCCACGTTGTTGGTGGCCTCGCCGATGTAGGCGTTGCGCTCGGCCAGCTCGCCGCCGTCGGGCGCCGATGCAACCGCGGCCACCGCGGCGGGCCCGGGGTTGCCGCGCGCGCCGCCGTCCACGTGGACGACGACCTTCTCCAGTGTGCTCAGCCCCCGGCCGGCCCGATGGGCGGGAAGCTGCCCACCGCACGCCGGCGGCGCTTCTCGGTGTGCGGGTCGTGTGCGCCGGGCTGACCGCCCTGCGCGCGCCGATCCACGATCACCGTGACGTTCGGCTCGTCGGCGTAGTAGGCGGTGAGCCGCTCGAGCAGCTCCGGCTCGAGGGGCTTGGGGATCACGCAATAGATCATTGCCCCCCTGTTCCTATCACCAGTCGGCCCTCGTCGTCCAGCCCGGCGTTCCAGTCGTGCAGGCTCTGATCGATGTCGGTGAGCTCGTCTCCCTTGGCCTGGAGCGCGACCGGCTCGGCGGAGTCGCCCAGGTCCACGCGGTAGCGGTACCACGACAACTCCCAGGCCACCACGAGCGTCACCGTGCTCGGTGCGTCTGGATCGGGGAGCACCGTGGCCCACGGCAGCCCGAGGCTGCGGCTCAGTCCGGCGACGGTCCGCTGGTGCTCGGAGGCGTTGAACAGATCCAGCGCCCGCTCGATCTTCACCTCGGCGGTGGTGGGCACCGCCCGCACGTGGCGCGGGTCCGGCGGCGGCACGTACGGACGCCGGCGCGGACGCGCCGCCGGGGCGTCACCGTTGCCGCCGGCGCGGTCGGCGTCCGGGTCGGCGCGGTCGTCGGGCTGGAGGGTCTCGTCCTCGGGCGCGGCCGGGGCCACGTCCTGCCCGCCGCGCCGGCGCAGCCGCCCGAACAGCGGCCGGCGCTCCTGGGGCGACGGTCCGCGCGTGGGCGTGTCGCCGTGGGCGGACTCACGGATCCAGCCCGCGTGCTCGGCGCGCACGAAGCACAGCTCGCACACCCCGTGACGATCGCCCCCCGGCGCCAGGAAGGCCTCGGTGCGCTCCCCCTTCAGGATCGTGCGACCGCATACGGCACAGGTCACGTGATCGTGAAACGGACGGAGCTCCTTCTTCATCGAAAGGATTCTAGAAGCCGCGCCAACGCGCCTCCCCAAGACGCAAGCGCGCTTGCCGTCCGGCCGTTCACGCCTTGACCGCCTCCTGCTCGGAGGTCGCGTCGGCGACCACGGTCCGGGTGAGGTGCGCGGGCACCTGCTCGTAGCGGGCCAGGTCCATCGTGTAGTCACCGCGCCCTCCGGTGATTGCCCGGAGGTCGGGGGCATACTCGAGCATCTCGGCCATCGGCACCTCGGCCTTCACCTGGGTCATCGACCCGCTGGGCTCCATCCCCAGTGGGTGACCGCGACGAGAGTTCAGGTCGCCGATCACGTCACCCACGCAGTCCTCCGGCACGGTCACGGTCGCGGTCATCACGGGCTCCAGCAGCACCGGCTTGGCGGCCTCCATCGCCTGCTTGAACGCCCTCGAGCCGGCCACCTTGAACGCCATCTCCGAGGAGTCGACGGTGTGGTAGGAGCCGTCTAACAGCGTCACTCGCACGCCCTCCACCGGATAGCCGGCCACGGTGCCGCGGGCCATCGTCTCCACGATCCCCTTCTCCACCGCCGGGATGAACCCGGAGGGAATCACGCCGCCCTTGATGCGGTTCACGAACTCGAAGCCGATGCCGTCGGGCAACGGCTCGATCTCGATGTGGCAGTCGCCGAACTGGCCCCGCCCGCCGGTCTGCTTCTTGTAGCGCCCGCGGGCCTTGGCCGAGCCCTTGATCGTCTCGCGGTAGGGCACGCGCGGCGGCTTGAGGGTGACCTCCGCGCCGAAGCGGTCCTTCATCCGGTCCACGATCACCTCGACGTGGATCTGGGTGAGTCCGGCCACGATCTCCTCGCCGGTCTGCGGGTCACGGTGCACGTCGATCGTGGGGTCCTCCTCCTGCAGCCGCCGCAGCGCCGCGAAGGCTTTCTCCTCGTCGCCCTTGGCCTTGGGCTCCATCGCGAAGGCCATCACCGGCCTCGGCAGCGTGGGCATGCGCAGGTCGATCTCCTGATCCTGCGAGGAGAGCACGTCGCCGGCGTGGGTCTCCTTGAGCTTGGCCACCGCGCCGATGTCGCCGGGCCCGAACTCGTCGGCCTGCTCGTGCTCGGAGCCCTGGGGCACCAGCAGCTGTCCCACGCGCTCCTTGGTGTGCGCGCGGCAGTTGAACACGTGCGAGTCGTGGGCGATCACGCCCTGGTAGACGCGGAAGAGGTTGATGCGCCCGGCGTAGGGGTCGGCCAGGGTCTTGAACACGAATGCCACGAGGTCCTTGTCCTCCACCGGCTCGAGCTCTGCGTCGCCGGCCTGTACCGGCCCGCGCTTGCCGGGCGACGGGAGGTCCTCCACCAGCGCGTCCAGCAGGCGGTCGGTGCCCAGGTTGCGCGTGGCGGCGCCGCAGGTGACGGGGAAGATCGTGCCGCCGGTCACACCGGACTTCAGCGCCGCCACCATCTCCTCGTGGGAGATCTCCTCGCCCTCCAGGTAGTGCTCCATCAGCTCGTCGGAGACCTCGGCCACTTCGTCCATGAGCTTCTCGCGGTACTCCTGCGCGCGCTCGCGCAGCTCCTCGGGGATCTCGATCTCCTGGGCCCCGGCGCGCCCGGCGCCGTCGTAGCGGAAGGCCTTCATGTCGATCAGGTCGATCACGCCCTGCAGCTCGTGCTCGGCGCCGATCGGGATCTCGGTGGCCACCACGTGCTGGCCGAAGGCGGACTTCAGCGAGTCCAGCGTGCGGAAGAAGTCGGCGCGCTCGCGGTCGAGCATGTTCACAAAGACCGAGCGCGACAGGCCCAGCTCGGCCGCTCGGTGCCACAGGCGGTCGGTGCCCACCTCCACGCCCATCACCCCGTTCACCACGAACACCGCGCCCTCGCACACCCGCAGCGCCGCCAGGGCGTCCGCCACGAAGCTCGGCTCGCCCGGGGTGTCGATCAGGTTGATCTTGCGGTCCTGCCAGCGAAACGACGCCAGGCTCGACGCGATCGACATCGCGCGCGCCTTCTCGTCCGATGCGGAGTCCGACACCGTCGTGCCGTCGGCCACCGAGCCCAGCCGGTTGACGGCGCCGGCCTCGAACAGCAGCGCCTCGTTCAGGGAGGTCTTGCCGCTGCCTCGATGGCCCACCAGGGCCACGTTGCGGATCCTCTTCGCACCATCGTGAGCCATACGGCTCCTCCTCTCGTTGCCTCTAGGGCAAAACTACGCGGCAAGGAGGGCTCGCGCAAGGACCGAGCACTGGTGTTCGGCGCGTCTACTGCGCAGCGACCATTTCGTGGGTTGACCGGGCACTCGCCGGCCTGTTAGCGTCGCCCGCTCCGCCCGGGACGGGAAGCGCCTGGGCATAACCCGAAGGTTGTCATGGCTGGGCCGCCGCCGGGATCGCGCAGGTTCGCAAGGGCAACGCTCGTGGCGATGCTCGTCCTCGTCTCCTGCGGGATGCTGCTCGCCCCGGCGGCCGAGGCGCGCATCAAGCGCAACTGGACGGTGCGCTTCTTCTCCGCACCCAACACGAACACGTTCTTCAACGCGATCAACGACGACGGCCACGCCGTCGGCACACGCGTCTTCCCTGACGGCTCGCGCCACGGGATCTTCTTCGACGGCCGGCGCCTGAGGGACCTCGGCGCCCGGCTCGGCGCCGCGAGCGCGATCCTGGACGTCAACCACCGCGACCAGATCGTCGGCTGGCAGTCGCCGAATCCCCAGGCGCAGCAGAACAACCTCTTCCGCGGCACAGACCCCGCCACGATGCCGCGGGCGTTCTTCCGCTCGGGCTCGCGGCTGCGCGTGCTCCCGTTCCCGAGCATCGCCACGGCGGTGAACTCGAGCGGGCTGGTGGTCGGCAGCTTCCGCGCGGCCGACGGCAGCGTGCATGCGTTCGCATGGAACGCCGCCCCCCGGCGCCGGCCAAGGAGCCGCAGCGCTCAGGCGCCCGGGGCGCCGTTGGGGTTCGTCGACCGTGGCCAGGGCACAGGCGAGGACGTGAGTGATGCGCAGGTTTCCGAGAGGCTGCGCGCGGCTCGCGCGCGATGCCGGCGCAGGCTTAAAGGGCGAAGGCGTCGGAGGTGTCTGGAGCGCGCCGAGCGTCGGCTCGGGAACCGCGTCGCAACGGTCGAGGACCGGGGCAACGCGGCGACCTTCTCGATCACGCTCAACGGGGGCCGGACCTTCACCGTATTCCGGACGTTCCCCAATGTATCCCTCGCCACGGTGAACGACGTGGGGCTCGCGGGCGGGGCGGCCTTCACCGACGGCGGCGGGGTCGACCCGATCCTCGTCGACGTCGATATCTTCGATATCACCAACCCGCGCTCCCCCGTCCGGCTGCCGGAGCCGAGGGGGTTCGACGCGACCGTTCAAGGTGTCGGGACCAACGGGACAACGGTCGCCCAACTCGTCAACGAGGCAGGCCAGCCCAGGATGGGCGCCTGGCGTCGCAACAACGTCTTCTTCGACCCGAACACGCTGCCCACGTCCGACCAGCTCAGCGGCAACACATTCGTAATCCCGGGCGGCCCCCCCAACATCGTGGGGCAGATGGTGGGGACGGCGCAGACGCCGGGGAACCAGGCGGCCGGGTTCGTGCTCGTCCCACCCGTGGACTCGAGGAGCTCTCCGGACGACAAGCTGGACAACCTGCAAGCGGCATTCGCCGAGCTCGTTTCGAGGGGGGAAGCCAGCGGGGTCTTCAGGGGCGTCCGGCGGGCGGTCGCGGACGGCGACGAGCGCAGGTTGTGCCGGGAGCTGAGAGCGATACCGTTTGCGCAATATTTCAGCTCTAGAGACAACGTTAACGTCGGCGTAGCACATCTACTAAGGCTGCAGGACGCCGCCCGCGAGATCGAGCGCGAGCTCTCCTGCCCGTAAGGGCCCGGTGGGCTAGATGGACTCCTAGATGGACTCGCCCAGCGGGTCGCCCTGGAGGCGGGACTTCAACCGCAACACGGCCTTGGTGTGCAGCTGTGACACGCGCGACTCGGTCACGCCGAGCACCTCGCCGATCTCGCGGAGCGTGAGGTTCTCGTAGTAGTAGAGGGCCACCACCAGCTTCTCCCGCTCGGGCAGGCGCGCGATCGCGTCGGCGAGGCGGTCCTTCATGTCGGTGAGGTCCATCTCCTGGGCTGGGTCCACCGCCGTGGGGTCCTGGATCGTGTCCAGCAGCGAGACCTGATCGCCCGAGGAGTCGGAGACGGTCCACAGCTCGTCCAGGGCGACCACAGAGGAGTTGGAGATCCGCACCAGCGATTCCTGGAACTCCTCCACGGTGGTGTCCATGGCGGCCGCCATCTCGCTGTCGGTCGGGGCGCGACGAAGCTGGTGCTCGAGCTTTGCGTTGGCCCGCTCGATCTCGCGGGCCTTGGCCCGCACCGAGCGCGGCACCCAGTCCAGTGAGCGCAGCTCGTCGATGATCGATCCCTTGATGCGGGTGATCGCGAACGTCTCGAAGCGGATCTCGCGCTCGGGCTCGAACCGCTCGATCGCCGAGATCAGGCCGAGCAGCCCGTAGGAGATGAGGTCGGCCTCCTCCACGTGGGCGGGCAGGCCGCTGGACATACGCCCCGCCACGTACTTGACGAGCGGGGAGTAGGCCAGCACCAGACGCTCACGCGACCTGGGGTCGCCCTCCTCCTTGTACTTGTGCCAGAGGCCCTTTAGCTCGATCGCCTTGAGGTTGGTCTCCACGATGATCTCGCCCTTAGGCCCGGGGATGCGCCTTTGCGTAGGCCTTTCGCAGGCGCCGCGACTCTACCCGAGTGTAGGTCTGGGTCGTACTTATCGAGGAGTGGCCGAGCAGCTCCTGGATCGACCGCAGGTCGGCCCCGCCCTCGAGCAGGTGGGTGGCGAAGGAGTGGCGCAGGGTGTGCGGGGAGACGCCGGAGCCCAGCGCTGAGCGCTTGACGGCCAGGTCCAGCCTTCGCCTCACGTCGGAGGTGGACAGGCGCTGCCCGCTGCGCGAGAGGAACAGCGCACGCTCGGGCTCCTGCTCAAGGGCGGGGCGGGCGCGCTCCTCGTAGGCGCGCAGCGCTCGCCAGGCGGGCTCGCCGGCGGGCACAACCCGCGTGCGGCCGCCCTTGCCCTCCACGCGCAGCTCCTCGCCGTCGAAGTCCAGCGAGTCCACGTCGAGGTTGACCAGCTCCTGCGCTCGCAGGCCGGCGGAGTAGGCCAGCTCGAAGATGGCCTTGTCGCGCAGCTGCAGTGGCGTGGACGCGGGCATCGAGCCCAGCAGGTCGGATGTCTCGGCCGGCTTGAGCACCGCGGGCAGGTAGGAGTCGGGCTTGGGCGTGCTCACCAGGTCGGCGGGGCTGGCCTCCAGGCGGCCGCGCTCCACCATCACCCGGTAGAAGGCGCGGATCGCGGCCAGCTTGCGGCCTACCGTGGACTTCGAGGCGCCGCGCTCGGACAGCACCCCGGCGAAGCGCCGGATGGCGCGGTGGTCCAGCTCGGCGGGCGCGAGGCCGTGGGGCGCGGCCCACTCGGCCAGCTGGCCAAGGTCCACCCCGTAGGCGTGGCGAGTGCGCTCGGCCATGCCGCGGGTGCGCAGCGCCGTGTCGAAGACGGTCAGCTCGCGAGCCCAGCTAGGCTCGATCGGCGAGGTGTCGGGGTTCTTCGTCAACACTCAGGACGGTCGCGTGGCAACCCGCTCGCAGCTGATGGAGGTGGGGCTGTTCACCCCCGAGGACGGCCCGTCTACGCCCTGGCACCCTATCCAGGGGCCCAACGACGCCTCGACCATGTGGTACGCAGTCCTGCGCAAGCGCGTGCGGGGAGTGTTCATAGGCACCCTGACTGTTCGGCACATGGGCCGACAGGCCTCCCTGGAGGAGCAGGGTTGGGAGGAAGTTCCGATGGAGTCCATCGGGGTCTGACGTCCAGTCGCCCTCAGGCGATGAAAACGGGGGTCTGGACTTCGACCTGGTCGTAGAGCTCGATCACGTCGGGGATCGCCATCCGGATACAACCGTGGGAGGCGTTCGTGCCGAGTGAGGCCGTGTCGTCGGTCCCGTGGATGCCGGCGCCGTCGTAGATCCCCATCCAGCGAGCCTTGAGCGGGTTGTTGGGCGCTCCGCCGGGGATCACCTGGCCGGCGAGGTCGCCCGCCCAGTCACTGTTGGGCACGCTCCAGGCGGCGTTCACGGCCTTGTTCTGGACGTTGTACAGCCCCGCCGGCGTCTCCAGGCCCACCTGGCCGACCGCGATCGGGTAGGTCCTCTGCAGCTTGAGCTCCTTGTACAGGCTCAGCTGGAATCCGCCGCGGTTCACCACCACCAGCGTTGGGTACTTCTGCGCGAGCTGCTCGCGGGTGACCTTCGGTTGGATGACCTTCACGGGGACCTTCGCCGTGCGGTCGTCGGTGGCGAGCATCGCGCGGCGAATCCTGCGGGTGAGCTTGTGCCGGATCACGGCGCGGCCGGTCTGCTCTGAGACCTGGTCCAGTGACGGGAAGCTCAGCTCGGCGTCCTTGGCGGGGCGGTCGATGTTCTTGCGCACGCGGGCCACCAGCTTGGTGGCGGCGTCACGGGAGTAGCTGACGCGGGCCTTCACGGCCGCGTCCTCCTCGCCGCCGGTGAGATCGCGGAAGGTGCGGCTGAGCACGTTGCCCTCGCGGCTGGCCGCCACGGCGGCGTCGACCATCCCCCCCACGTCGGTGCGGATCCGGGAGTCCTGCGCGGACAGGGTGAAGCGCTTGGCGCCGCGGCGGACCACGACCGGCTTCTCCAGCGGGGCGGCCACTTCGGCCTGCAGCTTGGCGCGGGCCTTCTGGGCGGTGAGCCCCCCGACGTCCACCCCGGCGGCGGTGACGCCCTCGGCGATCAGGTCCTCGCGGCCGGAGTCGTACAGGTAGACGGCACCCGCGCCTCCGATCAGGAGTACGAGCGTCAGGGCGACGAAGATGAACGACTTTTGTCCCATGGGTCCTTGGCCGCCCGCGTGCCGGCCGCCCCGAAAAGTGTACGGGTCGGGTCCGTCCTTTCCAGGAGGTGGTGCTTCCTGCAACCGGGCTTGCGCGGTACTACGTGCCGGGCGCCGTTTCGGATGCCCCGGCGGGCGAGCGCGCCAGCAGCGAATCGATCGCCCTCAGCACCGGCTCGCGGGCGCTGTGGGCGGCCTCGTGCTCGCGCAGCGCGGTGAGGTCGCCCGGCTCCAGCGACCCCAGCAGCGACAGGATCTCCTCGGCGCCGAGGTCCTCGTACTGCTCCACCGGTGCGGTGGCCGCCGGGGGCGGCGTCGGCGCCTGCTCCTTGGGGCGCGCCGAGCGCACGTTGGGGCTCCAGCGCAGGAACTCCTCCACCTCGCGCTCGTAGCGGTAGGGCTCGGCCGAGCTGCGCAGCAGCGGGTGGATGCGCAGGTGCTCGCCAAGGGCCAGCGCGGCCTCGCGGCTGGTGTGCCCGTACTCGAACCCGGCGGCCTTCAGGCGGCGGTTGTCCACCCCGCGCCCGAAGCGCATCTGACTGAGCATCTCCGGGGGAATGTTCAGCCCCAGCCGCCGCATCACGCCCGCCGCGAGCCCGGTGCCCCAGGGCGGCAGCACCGGCGCGTAGCTCTTGCCGAGCAGGCCGGCCACCTCCGACAGCGCGAGCACGCCGTCGGCCGCCACGTTGAACACCCCGGGCAGCTCGCGCTGGACGACGTGCTCGAGCGCGTGCACCACGTCGTCCTCGTGCACGAACTGGTAGCGCGGGTCGAAGCCGAGAATCATCGGCACCGCCGGCAGCGAGAACAGCGCGATGTGCGACGTGCGCACGTCCGGGCCGAGCACGTTGGCGAAGCGGAGGATCGTGACGTCGGTGTCCGGCTCCTTGTCGGCGAACTCGGCCACCGAGGCCTCGGCCTCGAGGATGTCCTTCTCGATCGGCGTCCGCGGCGGGTGCGGGCGCCCCATCCCCTCGTGGAAGAAGGCGGGGTCGTCCTGCTCGGAGCCATAGAAGTGGGTGGACGACTTGAAGATCAGCTTGCGCACGTTGGTCCCCGCCCCCGCGCACGCCGCCAGCACGTTCATCGTGCCGATCACGTTGTTCTCGTGGGCCTTGCGGGACGTCGTGGTGACCGAGTCCACCACGAGGCGGGTGTCCACCACGGTGTCGATCTCGGCCGCCTCCACCACGCGGCGCAGCAGCGCGTGCTGGGTGCCCACCTTCACGTACTCGGTGCGCTCGAGCTCCACGCTGGGCTCCTCGTTGTCCACCCCCACGATCGCCTCGATCGATGGGTCGGCCTCCAGCGCCCTGGCCAGGCGGCCGCCCCAGTAGGTGGACAGGCCCGTGATCAGGATGCGCTTGGAGCTCATCGCCGGGCTACCCGAACCACACCGATCGCCGCTCGCCCACCATCTCGAACAGGTTCTCCTGGATGCGCGCGCGGATGTCCTGCGCGGTGGTCTGCACCAGCCCCTTGTCCTCGTGCATCCCCTCCTCGTCGAAGCGGATGGGCTCGAGGAAGCGCAGCTTGAACTTGGCCGGCAGATAGCCCAGCATGCCGAGGAGTCCCAGGTGCGGGAACGTGGGCGTGAGCGGCGTGTAGAGCAGCCCGGTCATGCGCTTGAGCAGGTTCAGCTGGGCGAACACCGGCGCAGCCTCCTCGGCGCCCACCACGCACACGGGGACGATCGGGGCGCGGGCGCGCATGGCCGCCTCCACGAACCCGCCGCGGCCGAAGCGGCGCAGCCGGTAACGGTCCTTGTAGAGCTTCTCGGTGCCCTTGCGGCCTTCCGGGAACACGAGCACCAGCTGGCCCTCGTCGTTGAGCAGCCGGTGCACGTTGGCCGGGTGCGCGGCCACGCAGCCGATCTTCGGCAGCAGCATCGAGAAGCCCGGGTAGCCCTTGAAGAAGTGCTCGACGGTGATGTTCAACGGCCGCGGGTGGGTGTGCTCCTCGCGGATCGCCTTGCCGATCATCGCCCCGTCGGGCGGCAGGGCGCCGGAGTGGTTGGACACGATCAGCGCGCCACCGGCGGCCGGAACGTTCTCCACGCCCTCCACCTCGGCCCGGAACCAGTAGCGGTAGAAGAACTCGACCAGCGTGCGGTCCATCAGCCCGTCCACCCGTTCGGAGCGGCCCCAGTCGGTAAGCCGGCGCTCGGTCTCCACGGCGGGAAGCAGGTCGCGCAGGTCACCGTCGCGCAGGGCCTGCAGTTCGGCCGCCGGGAGCGCCTCAGGAACCGGCTGCTCGCGCTGGCTGAGCGTGGTACGGGCGGACCCTGCCATCGGTCCAGTCTGCCAGGATGCCCGCCCCATGCGCACCAAGGACGAGGTTCGTCGTGACATGTGGCGGTCGATGGACCGCGAAGGAGTGTCGCGCTTCCCCGGGGCCGAAGGGCGGATCCCCAACTTCGCCGGCGCCAAGGCCGCCGCCGAGCGGCTGGCCAAGCACCCCGCCTGGGTCGAGGCCGAGACGATCAAGGCCAACCCCGACTCGCCGCAGACCCACGCCCGCCGCCTCGCCCTCGCGCAGGGCAAGACGCTCGTGATGGCGGTGCCGCGCCTGCGCGACCAGCACCCGTTCCGGCTGCTGGACCCGAGCCGGCTCGACGAGGAGCAGCTGCGCGAGGCCGCCACGATCAAGGGAGCGCTGCGCCACGGCGAGGTGATCGACGTGGACCAGGTGCCCCAGCTCGACCTCGTGCTCACCGGCTCGGTGGCCGTGAACCTCAAGGGTGCGCGCTGCGGCAAGGGCGGCGGCTTCTCGGACCTCGAGTACGCCCTGCTCTCAGAGGCGGGCAAGATCGATCGCCGCACCCTCGTGGCCACGACGGTCCACCCGATCCAGATCGTACGCGAGAACCTGCTGATGACCGCCCACGACATCCCCGTGAACATGGTCGCCACCCCGCGCGCGGCGATCGAGGTCGACGGCGCCTTCAAGCGCCCGTCGGGGATCCTCTGGGACCACCTCCAGCCCCCCCAGATCCACGAGATTCCCGTGTTGGAACGCTTCGGGTACGCGGGCTAACCCGCCAGCGCCTCGTCCACCCGGCGCTCCAGGTCGGGCCAGCTCTCGGCCCCGATCACCCCGTCGCGGTCCAGCAGCCGCTCGTTCCAGGGGTGCGAGATGGTGGCCGCCAGCATCCCGTGCTCGCGGGCGCGCTCGATGTTCACCGGGCTGTCGTCCACCAGCAAGTCGATGTCCAACTCCACGCAGCGGCTGATCTTGTCGAAGGAACAGTGAAGGTCGTCGAAGGGGATGCCCGTGGCCTCCAGCCATCGGCGGGTGGCCGGCGCGCAGACCTCGCGGCGGTGGCTGGTCACGTGGATCCAGTGCCCCACCTCATGCCAGCGGCGCACGGCGTCGACCGCGCCCTCGTAGGGCTCGGCGCCCGCGATGTTCTCGTCGGAGTGCGTCTCCTCCACCGCAGCGATCAGCTGGTCGCGCTCCAGGCCCGTGATCCCCCAGCCGCGCTGCTCGGCGTAGGGCAGCGCCACGCCGAAGCGCTCCATGGCGATCCGCTCGAGGAGATCCCAGTAGTGGTGCAGCGTGGAGTCGATGTCGAGGGCGATCCGGGCCACGCCCGGTACCGTAGTGCCCGCATGAGGCAGCTCCCGCGAAGCAGCCGGCTCGGCCGGCTGCGCACGATCAACTTCCCGATGGCGGTCCCCCCGGCCCGCCCAGGGGCCGCGCGGCACGCCGGCGACGACTACGGCCAGGGAGACACGCCCGACTGGCGCTCGGTCGACTGGGGTGCACACCTGCACCGGGTCGAGATCGCCGGCCACGAGGTCAACTACGCCGACCTCGGCGAGCCGAGCCGCCACCGGCCGATCCTGTTCATCCACGGGCTCGCGGGCCAGTGGCAGAACTGGCTGGAGAACATCCCCCACTTCGCGCAGGACCGGCGCGTCGTGGCGGTCGACCTCCCCGGCTTCGGGATGTCGGACATGCCCGGCGAGAAGATCT
This sequence comes from Thermoleophilaceae bacterium, assembly GCA_035646775.1. Taxonomy (GTDB): domain Bacteria; phylum Actinomycetota; class Thermoleophilia; order Solirubrobacterales; family Thermoleophilaceae; genus JAAYBF01. The sequence goes on from DASROS010000066.1 coordinate 18,189, forward strand.
CGATCGAGCTCTACGGGCGCGTGGTGGCGGAGTTGTGCGAGCGGCTGGACCTGGCCCCGGCCGTGGTGGTGGGCAACTCGATGGGCGGCTTCGTGGCCGCCGAGTTGGCGATCACCAGCCCCGAGACCGTGGAGCGCCTGATGCTGCTCGCCTCCGCGGGCGTCTCACAGATGGATGCGGCCAAGCGCCCGGTGATGGCCGCCGCGAAGGTCGCCGGCCTGCTTGCCACCTCCAACGTGGCGCAGATGAAGCTCGTGGCCCGGCGCCCCAGGGCCCGCCACTGGGTGCTCAGCCTCGTGGCCCGCTACCCCGGCCGGCTGAAGGGCGACCTGATGTTCGAGGGGATGATGAAGGGGGCCAACAAGCCCGGCTTCGAGGACGCCCTGCTCGCCTGCCTGTCGTATGACTTCCGCGACCGCCTGCCCCAGATCGGCTGCCCCACGCTCGTGGCCTGGGGCGAGAAGGACGCGATCATCCCCGCGCGCGACGCGGACAAGTTCGTGGAGCTGATCCCCGGCGCGCGCAAGGTGATCTTCGAGGACACGGGGCACGTGCCGATGCTCGAGCGCCCCCGCACGTTCAACGCCTGCCTCGACGAGTTCCTCGAGCACGCGGTACAGGAGGGCGAGCTGGAGCGCGAGGGCGAGGCCGCGGCTTAGCTGGTAAGAGCGCCCTGCGCCGCCGAGCCCACGTGGCGCGCGTACTTGCCGAGCACGCCCGACTCGTAGGCCGGCGGGGGCGGCTCGTAGGCGGCCACCCGCTGTGCGATCTCGTCATCTGAGAGGTCCACGTTGAGCTCTCGGCGCTCCACGTCGAAGGTGACCGTGTCGCCGTCGCGCACCGCCGCGATCGGGCCGCCGCGCGGTGCCTCGGGGGCCACGTGGCCCGCCATGAAGCCATGGGTGGCGCCGGAGAAGCGGCCGTCGGTGAGCAACGCCACCGAGTCGCCCAGCCCCTCGCCCTGAAGCGCGGCCGTGACCGCCAGCATCTCGCGCATCCCCGGGCCCCCCGCAGGCCCCTCGTTGCGGATCACCACGACCTCCCCCGCCTCGATCTCCGAGGCCTTCACCGCGGCGAAGGCGTCCTCCTCGCCCTCGAACACGCGCGCCGGGCCGCTGTGCTCGCGGCGGCCGTGGCCGGCCAGCTTCACCACGCAGCCCTCAGGCGCGAGGTTGCCGCGCAGGATCGCGAAGCCGCCGTTGGGCGCCAGCGGGTCGGACAGCGGCCGGACGACCGGCTGGCCCTCGGTCTCGGGCGCGGCGTCGGCCTCCTCGCCGATCGTCCGGCCCGTGACCGTGATGGCATCGGGCTTGAGCAGCCCGGCCTCGCGCAGGCGGGCGGCCACGAGCGGCACGCCACCGGCACGCCACAGGTCGGGCGCCAGGTAGCGGCCGAAGGGCTTGAGATCGGCCAGCAGCGGCGTCTGCCAGGCGATCCGGTCGAAGTCGTCGATCGTGAGCTCCACCCCGGCCTCGTTGGCCACCGCCAGCAGGTGCAGCACGGCGTTCGTGGAGCCGCCGGTCATCGCCACCCCGGCGATCGCGTTCTCCAGCGACTCGCGCGTGATCACCTTGCTCGGCCGCAGGTCGCGCTCGAGGATGTCCATCACCAGGCGGCCGCAGTCCTCGGCCACCTGTCCCTTCTTGCCGTCCTCGGCGGGCACCATCGAGCTGCCCATCGGCGAGATTCCGATCACCTCGAAGGCCATCGCCATCGTGTTCGCGGTGAACTGCCCGCCGCACGCTCCGGCGCCCGGCGACGCCACCGACTCGAGCTCGAGTAGGTCCTCGTCGGACATCCGGCCCGCGGCGTGTGCCCCAACCGCCTCGAAGACCTCCTGGATCGTCACGTCCTCGCCCTTGAACTTCCCGGGCGCGATGGAGCCGCCGTAGAGCATCAGACAGGGCAGATCCAGCCGCGCGAGAGCCATCACGCAGCCGGGGATCGTCTTGTCGCAGCCCGACAGCGCGATCACGGCGTCGAACAGGTGGCCACGGGCCACCAGCTCGATCGAGTCGGCGATCACCTCGCGGCTCACCAGCGAGGTCTTCATCCCCTCGGTGCCCATCGTGATCCCGTCCGAGACGGCGATGGTGTTGAACTCCATCGGCGTGCCGCCCGCGGCGCGCACGCCGTCCTTTACCCGCTCGGCCAACCGCCGCAGGTGGAAGTTGCACGGCATCACCTCGGTCCAGGTGTTCGCGATGCCCACGATCGGGCGCCCAAGGGCGTCGTCGTCGAAGCCGATGCCCTTGAGGTAGGCGCGCGTCGGCGCCCGGTCGGGTCCGTCGAGCTGTGTTCGGCTGCGGCCGCGGAGGTCGCGGCTCACGCCCGGGGAGCCTCCGCCGAGCCCGCCCGCCGGCGCTCCCACTCCGACAGCCGCCACAGGTCACGGCGCACGCGCGCAGGGTCGAGCTGGCGGCCGACGAGGTGCATGTTGGCCTGGCCGATCACGCGGGTCTCGTCGGAGGTGAGCGCCATCCACTTGGCCAGCACGTCGTCCGACGCGGGCAGCCGGGTGCGCCCGCCGCCGATCACGTCGGGGAACTCCACGCAGTACTCGCTGAGCAGCCGCCCGTCGGCCGGCACGTAGGCCACGATCGGCTTGTGGGGGTAGAGCAGGTAGGCATACGGCGGGGTGTCGCTCGGCTGGTCGTCGGTGTTGCGCCGCGCGGTGATGCCGCGTCCCCGAGGCTGCGAGCCCGCCACGCGGATGAAGCCGAGGTCGCGGTACATCCCCCACTCCTCGTCGTTGACGCAGGAGCGCAGCAGCTGGCGGTCGCGCTGCTCGGCGCGGCGCTCGCGACCCGGGTCGTAGTCCAGCGGACGTTCCTCCCAAGGCCTCCGTGCCGCGCGCGCGGCCTCGATGCGCCCGCGCGCCACGCGGATCGCCACCGGAGCGGCCAGCACGACCGCTACGAGGGCCAGGGCCAGCAGTGCGAGCAGCATCCCCGCGGCCGGCTCAACCGCCGGCGGCCCGCGGGAAGAAGATCACCCGCTCCGCCCCGGGCGGCACGTCGGCGTAGTCACGCACCATCAGCGCCTCGCGGCGGCCGCTGCCGGACTTGGAGGTGGGCACCGCGGCCCACATGCCCTCCTCGAGCTGGCGGCGGAACTCCTCGATGAGGCGCTCCTCGTCCTCGCTCACGCTCGGGTCTCCCTCCGAGAGGAGGACCTCGCCGTGACCGGGCTTCATGCGCAGGAACTTGATCGGGCGATTATGCCAGAGCGCAGGGCTCAGCCCCTCCGCCTCTCTACGTTGGCGCCGAGCCGGGATCGAGGCCGAGCACGTTCACCGGCCCGGCCCCCTCGCCGATCTCACGCAGCCCGTGGCGCACCGCCTCGGCGGCGATCTCCTTTGCCGCGCGGGCGGCCTCCAGCGGCGAGAACCCCCGGGCCAGGTGGGCGGCCAGCGCCGACGAGTGCGTGCACCCCGACCCGTGTGCCGCGCCGTCGGCATAGCGCTCACCCGGTATGGACACGGGCTCTGAGCCGTCGAAGAAGACGTCGGTGGCCTCGTCGCGATGCCCGCCCGTGATCACCACCGCCCGCGGCCCGAGCGCATGCACCATGCGGGCGAGCTCCTCGGCGCCGGCCTTGTCCCCCGCTCCCGTGAGCACGCGCGCTTCGGGCAGGTTGGGGGTGACCACGGTGGCGCGCGGCAGCAGGCGGTCGCGCAGCGCGTCGCGCGCGTCCTCGTCGAGCAGGACGGCGCCGCTCTCCGCCACCATCACGGGGTCGATCACGACCGGCGCATCGCGCACCAGAGCCAGCGCGCGCTCCACCGCCAGGATCGTGTCCGCCGTGCCGAGCATCCCGATCTTCACGGCGTCGACGCCGATGTCTTCCACCACCGACCGGACCTGCTCGACCACCGCCTCCGGTGGGAGCGGGTACACGGCGGTGACCTCCCGTGTGTTCTGCGCCGTGATCGCCGTGATCGCCGACATGCCGTGGCACCCGCAGCGGGCGAACGCCTTCAGGTCGGCCTGGATCCCGGCTCCGCCGCCGGAATCCGAGCCGGCGATGGTGAGCAGCCGCGGGATCGTCACACCCGCAGCGTAGATCGACCCGCGCTCGCGGCCACCCCTCGGGGGCCCTGCCTCAGCACGGCACAGCCGTCCTGCGGTAGCCGCCGAGCGGATCGCGCCGCACATGGCCGGACCGCTCGAGCCGCGACAGGCCCGCCCGTGCCTCCCGGACGGGCACGCCGGCATGCGCGCAGATGCCATCGATCCCGAGGCTCGCCTCGACCGCCTCCAGCAGGCGCAGCTGCACGGGGTCGTCGATCGCCCCCGCGGCAGCTTGCGCCCGCGCTGCGCGCCCCTCGTCGGACTGGCTGCCGAACAGCTCGTCCAGCAGGTCCTGCGGGCCGGTGACCACAGCCGCTCCGTCCTTGAGCAGGTTGTTGGTGCCCGCAGCAACCCGCGAGGTGACCTGTCCCGGCACGGCGCCCACCGCGCGCCCGAGCTGGGTGGCGAACTGCGTGGTGATCAGCGAGCCGGACGGGTCCGCCGCCTCCACCACCACCGTGATCCGCGCCAGCCCGGCCATGATCCGGTTGCGGGCGGGAAAGCTCCACCGGTACGGGCGCTGGCCAGGCGGCAGCTCCGACACCACCAGGCCGCGCTCGCGCACCCGCTCGTACAGCCGCCGGTTGGTGCGCGGGTAGGCCACGTCGGGCCCGCAGGCCAGCACCGCGACCGCGAGACCGTCGGCGGTCAGGCAGCCGCGGTGGACCTCGGCGTCGATGCCCAGGGCCAGGCCACTGACCACGGGCACGCCGGCCACGCCCAGGCCGCGTCCCAGGTCCTGGGCCACCTCACGGCCATACGGCGACGGCCGCCGCGTGCCCACCACCGCCACCGACGAGTCGTGCGCGAGCAGGCCCAGGTCGCCTTCGCCGGAGACGAACAGCACGGCGGGCGCGTCCTGGAGCTGGAGCAGCTGCGGTGGGTAGCGGCCGTCGTGGCGGCAAAGGGCGCGCACGTGGCGATCCGCCATCTCCGCTCGCGCCTGAGCCGCCTCAAAACCGCCTAGCAGGGCCGCCGGATCTCCGGCGGAACGGCCCGCCACCGCCTCCACCAGCTCCTCCTCGGGCAGCGAAAGCAGCGCCCCGACCCGCTTTCCGGGACGGTCCAGCATGGCCGCGATGCGAGCGGCCAGCCGGCCGACGAGGTAGCCGCGGCGCAGGCAGACATCGCACGCGCCGGTCATGCGGCGATCTCCACCGGCGACACCAGGCGATAGCCCAGGGCCTCCTCCACGTCCCCGGCCACGATTCGCTCGCGGCCGGCGAGGTCGGCGATGGTCCGAGCGAGGCGCAGCACGCGGTCGTGGCCGCGGCCTGTGAGCGTGCCCGCCTCAACCGAGCCCAACAGGCGCTCCGTTCCGCGCGCGCCCAGAACCGCGTGGCGGCGGGTGGCCCGCCCGTCCATGTGGCCGTTGCAAAGCGCCTCGTCGCCGGCCAGCCGCCGCGCCTGCCGCTCGCGGGCGGCCACGACCCGATCGCGGACCGCGGCCGACCGCTCGGCCGCCCCCACGCGGGCCACCAGCTCCGCCGCAGGCGGCGGCTGGACGTCGCAGATCAGGTCGATGCGGTCCAGCAGCGGCCCGCTGAGGCGACGGGCGTAGCGCAGGCGGTCCACCTCGTTGCAGCGGCAGTCCGCGGCCCCGCGCGCGCAGGGGCACGGGTTGCAGGCCGCCACGAGCATCGCGCGGGCAGGGAAGGCCAGCGAGCGCTGCCCGCGGATGATCTCGACCACGCCGTCCTCCAGCGGCTGGCGCAGCGATTCCAGCGCGGCACGCGAGAACTCCGCGATCTCGTCCAGGAACAGCACCCCGCGGTGGGCCAGCGTGATCTCCCCCGGCCGCGGCACCGGTCCGCCACCCACCAGCCCCTGCGGCGAGGTGGTGTGGTGAGGGGCCCGGAACGGGCGCTCGCGCGCCAGGCGGCCGTCCCCGAGGCCGGCCGCGCCGCGAATGCGGGTGATCTCCAGCGCCTCGTCGAAGGAGGGAGGCGGCAGGATGCCTGGCAGCCGCCGCGCAGTCATGGTCTTGCCCGCACCCGGCGGGCCGACCATCAGCAGGTTGTGCCCTCCGGCCGCAGCTATCTCGAGCGCACGCTTGGCGTCTTGCTGGCCGCGCACGTCGGCGAGGTCGGGCAGCGGTGAGGATCCGGGTTGCGTCGCGGGGCGGGTGGCCGGAGGATCCGGTCGCCAGCGGCCGCGCAGCAGCCCCACGAGGCGCGTAAGGGAGGGCACGGGCAGCACCTCGAGGCCACCGGCCAGTGCGGCCTCCTCCGCGTTCTCGACGGCCACCACCAGCCGCTCGTAGCCGGCGGCCCGCGCGCCCAGCGCGCCCGCGAGGGCTCCGCGGACCGGCCGCAGCACCCCGCCCAGGGACAGCTCCCCCCACACCGCCGTCAGGTCCGGCGCTCCCGCCGGCACCTGGCCGCTGGCCACGAGCACGCCGACGGCCAGCGCGAGGTCGAACCCGGTCCCCGCCTTACGCATCGAGGCGGGCGCGAGGTTGGCGGTGATGCGCTGAAGCGGGAACTCCAGCCCGGAGTTCAGCAGCGCCGCCCGCACCCGCTCGCGGGCCTCCCGCACGCCCGTGTCGGGCAGGCCGACGACGGTGAACGCCGGCAGGCCCCGCCGCACGTCCACCTCGACCGTGACCTCACGGCTGTCGACTCCCGTCAGGGCGAAGGTGGCGATGCTGGCAAGCACGGGCCCAAGCTAGGACGGCCCGGCCGACCCGTGGGCACGCGCGCGTGACGATCCAGCGACTCTTTCGCTCGCGTTTGTCGCTCAATCGTCACGGTCGTGACCCACAGGTCGGGAGGCGGCTCCTACGGTGGCCGGCAATGGGCGACACCGGCACGGATCCGCGCAGGGCGCTGGGCGAGCGAGGCGAGCGGCTCGCCGCAGCCCACCTCCAGCGCGCCGGCTACGAGGTGCTCGCCCGCAACTGGCGCTGCAGGCACGGCGAGCTGGACATCGTGGCCGCCGACCGGCGCGCGCTGGTGTTCTGCGAGGTCAAGACACGCGTGGCGGGCGGACGCAGCGGGCCGGCAGCGGCCCTGGACGCGATCGGCACACGCAAGCGGCGGCGGCTGCGGATGCTCGCGCGCGAGTGGCTGTCGACCAGCGCCGGCTCGCGCCCGGGGCGCGACGAGCTGCGCTTCGACGCCATCGGGGTGACGGTGAACCCGCGCGGGGCGCTCGTGGCACTCGAACACGTGGAGGACGCGTTCTGAGGCGCGAGCGGCGACAGCGCGGAGGGCGGTCAGCCGCCGAGCGCGAGCTGCGTGTAGGCGATGGACTGGAACGACATCCGGTGCAGCGGCGAAACGCCGTGCTCGGCGATCGCTGCGCGGTGCTCGGGCGTGGAGTAGCCCACGTTCGTGGCGAAGTCCCACCGCGGGTGGTGCTCCGCCGCCCGCCGCATGTAGCGGTCGCGGGTGACCTTCGCCAGCACCGATGCGGCGGCGATCGCGGCGCTGCGACAGTCGCCGTCGACCACGGCCCGCTGCTCGCGGTCGAAGTCGGGGACGCGGAAGCCGTCCACGAGGCAAATCGTCTCGTCCCGCGCCACGCTGATCAGCGCGGATCGGAGCGCCTCCAGGTTGGTCACGTGAAGCCCACGGGAGTCGATGCCCCGCACGCAGCGGGAGACCACGGTCGCGCGCGCGGCGGCGCGCATCACCAGCGGGTACAGCTCCTCGCGCCCCTCCTCGGAGTGCTGCTTGGAGTCGTTGAGCTTCGACAGGGCGCGGCGGTCGGAGAGCGTGAGCCGCTCGAGGTCGAACAGCACGGCCGCCGCCACCAGCGGGCCGGCAAGTGAGCCGCGGCCCGCCTCGTCGGCCCCGGCCACGAACCGGTGGCCCAGCTCACGGTCGAACGCGAACAGCCGACGCCCGCTGTGGGTCCGGCGCCGCCGGCGGCGGGCGGCGCGGCTGCCGCGCGGCCTGTGCTCGGTCGCTGTGGAGATGTCTTCCACGGTCGGGCAGCACTATAAGTCGGCAGTCGGCAGAAAAAGCAGTCGGCAACTAAGGCCACGGACGGAGTCCTGTCGACTGTCGACGGTCGACTGGCTACAGCCCGCCGATGCGGTTCGGCGGCCAGTAGGTGCCGAACGCCTTGCCGATCAGCCAGTCCTCGGGCACCGGCCCCCATTCGCGGCTGTCGTCGGACTCGCCGCGGTTGTCGCCCATCATGAAGACGTGGTCCTTCGGGATCGTGATCGTCCGCGGGAGGTTGCAGGTCCCACAGCCCGGGTCGGGCCGGGTGAACGGCTCCGACTGGCGCTCGCCGTTGAGAATGACCCCCCCGCGGCGTACGGAAAGGCGGTCGCCTTCGATGGCCACCACCCGCTTGATGAAGTTGGTGTCCGAGCGGTCCTTAGTGGGCCTGGGGCAGGCGCTGCCCCGTGGCGGCGGCTCGACGCCGCACACGTCGTCGTCGGCGCCCTTCGGCGGCTTGAACACCATTACGTCCCCGCGGTCGGGCTCGCCGAAGCGCGTGCTCACACGGTCCACCAGCACGCGCTGGCCCACGTTCAGCGTGGGCACCATCGACTCGCTCGGAATCCGGAAGGGCTTGACGAGGAACGCCTGGATGCCGAGCGCCAGACCGAGCGCCACAGCGACGATGGAGACCAGCTCGATCAGGGACCCGGTCGCGCTCTGCTTCGTGCCGGAGGCCACGTTGGGTCGGTCGCGTTCGCTCCGGCGGCCGCTAGGCGCCGGGCTTGTCCGCCGACTCGCCGGCGCCCGGGTCATCGGTCTCGGAGGGCTCCGATCCCTCGGCGGCCACGCCTTCCTCGCCGGCCTCCTCGGCGGCAGCCTCGTCCTGCTCGATGACCTCCTCCACGCCCTCGTCGCGGGGGTCGGCCTCGGCGGCTTCCCCGGGCTCGACGGCCTCGGCAGCCTCGACCGCGGCGGCGTCCGCCTCCGGCGGGGGCATCACGCCCTCGCCGTCCAGGTTCTCGGCATACACGTCCTCCTCGACGCCCGTGAAGCGGCGCTCGCGCACCCGCGCGCCGCGGCCCACACGGTCGCGGAGGTAGTACAGCTTGGCCCGGCGGACGTCGCCGCGGGCGGCAACCTCGATCCGCTCGATCTTCGGGGAGTGCACGGGAAACGTGCGCTCCACCCCGACGCCGAAGGACTGCTTGCGCACGGTGAAGGTCTCGCGCACGCCGGAGCCCTGACGCTTGATCACGATGCCTTCGAACACCTGTGTACGGCGGCGAGTGCCCTCGACCACCTGAAAGTGGACCCGCAGACGATCGCCCGCCTGGAAGGACGGGACACGGCGCAGTTGGGCGCGCTCGATGCTGTCGATTACTCCGGTCATGGCAAAGGAGCGCGAGCACGGCTCGGACCGGGCTCGCGGCGGCGCCGAATGGTAGCGAAGGCGCGGACTCTCGGCCGGACCCGGCGGGCCCGCGGGGCCGCGCTCAGCCGCGGCGCAGCCGGCTCTGCTCGAGCCGCCACTCCCGCACCAGGGCATGGTCGCCGGAGACGAGGATCGGCGGCACGCCGTGGCCGCGCCATTCGGCCGGCCGCGTGTACTGCGGGTACTCGGGCCCGCCCTGCAGGGCCTCGCTGAACGACTCCTCCACCGCGCTGTCGGCGTGCCCCAGCGTCCCCGGGAGCTTGCGCAGCACCGTGTCGCACACCACCATCGCCGCCAGCTCCCCGCCCGCCAGCACGTAGGGGCCGATCGACACCACGTCGGTGGCCAGATGCTCGTGGACGCGCTCGTCGAAGCCCTCGTAGCGGCCGCAGAGCAGCGTGAGCCTGTCCTCGCCCGCGAGCTCCGTGGCCAGTGCATCGTCCATCTGCCGGCCCCCCGCCGACAGCGCGATCACCCGCCGGCCGGGATCGGGCTCGAGCGGATCGGTGCCGTAGCGATCGCGGAGCGCGGCCTCGACCACGTCCACGCGGATGACCATGCCCGCCCCGCCTCCGTAGGGGGTGTCGTCCACCTGGCCCGCTGTCAGCGGCGTGGTGGCCCGCAGGTCCACGGCGGACAGCGCGTGGCCCAGTTCGAGGGCGTTGCGCACGTGGCGCTGGGAGCTGAACCACCCGAACCAGTCCGGGAAGAGCGTGAAGACGTCGATGTTCATCGCTCGAGCCCCAGGAAGCCGAGGTCCACCTGCACTGTGCCGGCCTCCAGGTCCAGGCTCGTCACGGCGTCGGAGACCAGCGGCACGAGGGTGCCGTCCTCGGTCTCGAGCAGGTCGCAGGACGGTCCTGGCAGCACCCGCATCACGCGTCCCAGCCCCTCCACGTGCAGGCCCACGAGGTCCTCGGCCAGCCACTCGCCGGCCTCCAGGGGGGCGGCCGCCTCGGCCACGAGGAGCAACTCGCCCCGCAGCGCCGCCGCGGAGTCGCGGTCCTCGATCCCCTCCAGCCGCACCAGCGGGCGGTCCGCCGTGCCCGAGCTGCGGCGCACCTCGCGGGCGACCCCGGCGAGGGTCACCGTCGTGCCCTGCTCCAGCGGATGCTTGGGGTCGGCCACGTGAAAGCTGCCGTCGAGCCCGTGGGCGCCCCCAACGCGGCCGGCGGTCACCAGGCGGCCCTCAGCGGGCACCGGGGATCTCTCAGTCGCCGCCGTCGATCACGTCGACGACCACGCGCTTGTTCTCGCGCACCGCCGACGCCTTAACGACGGTGCGCAGCGCAGCGATCGTGCGACCGCCCTTGCCGATCACCTTGCCGGCCTCGTCCTCGGCCACCGACACCTCCAGCACGACCGTCCCGTCATCCTCCTCGAAGGCGTCGACGGAGACCTCGTCGGGCTCGTCGACCAGCGAGCGGGCCAGGTACTCGAGCAGGTCCTCCACGACGGGTGGCGGTGCTAGCCCTTGTCAGATTCGGCCGGAGCGTCGGCCTCGGCGGCCTGCGCTTCCGGCTCGGGCTCGGGCTCCGCGGCGGCCTCGGGCTCGGACTCCGCGGCGGGCTCGGGCTCGACCGGAGCCTCCGGCGCGGCGGCCTCGGCTGCGGGCGCGCGCATCAGCTTCTTGACGGTGTTGGTGGGCACGGCGCCCCGCTCCAGCCAGTGATCCAGGCGCTCGCGGTCGAGCACGATCGTCGAGGGCTCGGTTTGCGGGTTGTACTGCCCGATCGTCTCGATCGAGCGGCCATCGCGAGGCGAGCGCTGATCGGCCACGACCACGCGCCAGATCGGGTTCTTCTTGCTGCCCACTCGCGTGAGCCGGACTCGTACGGACATGAGTCGGACAGGGTAGCCCCTGCGGCATCCGGCCGCAGCTCTGATGGAAAGGCGGCATCCTGCCGCCGTGACCGGTCCGGCTTCGCCGGACCTTAGCGGCCGCCAGCCAGCTGCTGCAGGTCGGGCATCTTGCCCTTCGAGAGCTGGCGCATCATCTTCTGCATCTGGCCGAACTGCTTTACGAGATTCGACACGGCCTGGACGTTGGTGCCCGAGCCGCGCGCAATGCGGCGGCGGCGGGAGCCGTCGATGAGCTTGGGGTTGGCGCGCTCCTTCGGCGTCATCGACGTGATGATCGCCTGGAGGCGGTCGAGCTCGCGGTCGTCCACCTGAAGCGGGCCGAGCTGCGCTCCCACCCCCGGGAGCATCTTCAAGAGGTTGCCGAGCGGCCCCATGCTCCGCACCTGCTGCATCTGCTCGAGGAAGTCGTCCAACGTGAACTGGTTCTTCTTGATCTTGCGCTCCAGCTCGGCCGCGCGGTCGTCGTCCATCCGCTCCTCGGCCTTCTCGATCAGCGTCTGGACGTCGCCCATCCCGAGGATGCGCTGGGACATCCGGTCGGGGTGGAACCGCTCGAACGCGTCGAGCTTCTCGCCGGTGGAGGCGTAGAGGATCGGCTTGCCGGTGATTGCCTTCACCGACAGCGCGGCGCCGCCGCGGGCGTCGCCGTCGAGCTTGGAGAGGATGACGCCGTCGAACGCCGCGGCCTCGGCGAATGACTCGGCCACGTTCACGGCGTCCTGGCCGGTCATCGCGTCCACGACCAACAGCACGTCGTGGGGCTTCACGCGCTTCTTGATCTGCGCGAGCTGGTCCATCAGGTCCTGGTCCACGTGCAGGCGCCCGGCCGTGTCCACGATCAGAACGTCGCGGCGGTCGGCCTTCGCCTGGCCGAGGGCCCACTCGGCCACATCCACCGGGTCGCGGCTCACGCCCTGCTCGTACACGGTGGCGCCGGCCTGACCGCCCACCTTCACGAGCTGTTCCACGGCGGCGGGGCGCTGGAGGTCGCAGGCGGCGAGCGCCACGTCGAGCTTGCGCTCCTCACGCAGGTGGCGGGCCAGCTTTCCGGTGGCGGTGGTCTTGCCCGAGCCCTGCAGGCCGGCCATCAGGATCACGGTCGGGCCACTGGATGCCATCGCCAGGTCGCGGCCCGATCCGCCCATCAGCTGGGTGAGCTCGTCGCCGACGATCTTGACCACCTGCTGGCCGGGGTTGAGCGCCTCGAGCACGTCGGCGCCCAGCGCCCGCTCCTTCACCGCCGCGGTGAACTGCTTGACCACCTTGAAGTTGACGTCGGCCTCGAGCAGGGCGAGGCGCACCTGGCGCATGGCCTTGGTGACGTCCTCCTCGGTGAGCGTGCCGCGCGAGCGCACGTCGCCGAGGGCCTCCTGGAGGCGTTCGGAGAGGGAGTCGAACACGCCGTTGAGGCTAGCGCTGGGGCGCAGGCGGCCCGGCCGGCGGGCGCGGGGGCTCGGGCGGCTCGCCGGACTTCGTCGGCAGCGCCTCCCTGATCTGGTCGAGCGCGGCGGTGAACTCGCCGGGGATGATCCAGACCTTGTTCGCGTCGCCCTGCGCGATCTGAGGCAGCACCTGCAAGTACTGGTAGGCCAGCAGCTTGGGGTCGGCGTCGCCGCGGTGGATGGCGTCGAACACCGTCTCGATCGCCTTTGACTGACCCTCCGCGTTCAGTATCTGCGACTCGCGCTGGCCCTCGGCGCGCAGGATCGAGCTCTGCTTCTCGCCCTCGGCGGTGAGGATCTGGGACTGCTTGACGCCCTCGGCGGTGAGGATCGCCGCGCGGCGGTCGCGCTCGGCGCGCATCTGCTTCTCCATCGCCTCCTGAATCGAGGGCGGCGGGTCCACGGCCTTGAGCTCGACGCGATTCACGCGGATGCCCCAGCGGCCGGTTGCCTCGTCGAGAACGATTCGCAGCGCGGCGCTTACCTTGTCGCGCGAGGTAAGTGTGTCCTCGAGCGTCATGCCGCCGCACACGTTGCGAAGCGTGGTGATGACGAGCTGCTCGATCGCGGCGATGTAGTCGGCGATCTCGTAGCTGGCGGCCTTCGCGTCGGTCACCTGGAAGTAGATCACGGTATCGATTTGAATCACCAGGTTGTCCTCGGTGATCACCGGCTGCGGCGGGAACGAGACGACCTGCTCTCGCATATCGAGCAGCGGCCTCACCCGGTCCACGTAGGGCACGACGAGGGCCAGGCCGGGATCGAGGGTGCGCTGGTAGCGCCCGAGGCGCTCCACAATCCCTGCCCGCGCCTGGGGGACGATCCGCACCATCCGTGAGATGGTGAAGAGGACCACGAGGGCCACGACGGCTGCGGCGATGATCACTTCCATTGGGGCTGCTCCTTAATCCATTCCATCGGTCACGAGCGCCGTGGCGCCCCGGATCTGCATCACCTGCACCTGGGCTCCGGGCTCCATCACCTCGTCGTCGTCGAAGGCCCGCGCACTCCAAGTCTCGCCGACCAGCTTGACCTGGCCGGAGTCGCGGTCCACCCGCTCCAGCACCACAGCGTGCTCGCCGACCAGGGCCGCGGTGCCGCTGCGCAGTTGGCTGGGCGTGCGCAGGTGGCGGCGCGCCACCGGCCGCAGCACGCCGACGGTGGCGACCGAGACGAGGGCGAAGACGATGATTTGAAGCGCCACCCCGACACCCAACGCCGCCACGCCGGCCGTAACCAGCGCCGCAACCGCGATCGGCCCGAGGAAGAACGAGAGGGTGAAGATCTCGCCCACCGCCAGGGCACCGGCGGCAATCATCCAGAGCACCCAGTCAGGCATGGAGCTAATCCTAGGGCGCTTCGAGTATCGCCCGGGAGAAGTCCTGCGGATCGAACGGGCGCAGGTCCTCCAGGTCCTCGCCGATCCCGATCAGCTTCACGGGCACCCCCAGCTCCTGGGCGATCGCCAGGGCGATGCCGCCCTTGGCGGTTCCGTCGAGCTTGGTGAGCGCGATGCCGGTCACGTCGACCGCCTCTCGGAACAGCAGCGCCTGGCGCAAACCGTTCTGGCCGGTGGTGGCGTCGATCGTGAGCAGCGTCTCGTGGGGAGCGCCGGGCATCTTGCGGTCGATCACCTTGCGCACCTTGCGCAGCTCATCCATGAGGTGCTGCTGGGTGTGCAGCCGGCCCGCCGTGTCGACGATCAGCACGTCGCGCCCCCGGGCGATGGC
>DASROS010000067.1:0-28064 GCA_035646775.1 Thermoleophilaceae bacterium
CCTGGCATCGGAGGGCGCGTCGATCATCGACCCGGACGGCGGCGGCTCGCCCGTCGCGGGTGGCAGCGAGTAGTTCAGCCTCTCCATCGTGGCCGGGTCGGCCACCGGCGTCTCGAACACGTTGCCGCCGCCGTCCGGGTCGATGATCGACGCGCCCTCCGATGCCAGGAACTCGACCACCTGGCGCTGGCCGAGGTTGCGGCCGGTGATCCGCGGGTCGAGCAGGAAGCCGTGGGGATCGAGACCCGCGCTGGGAGTGCGGTCGTTGCGGTAGAAGGTCGTCACGGCGAACAGGCCGCCGGCGCGCAGCAGCGTGGCGCTCGTGGGGTTGGGCACCGTCCGGTCCCCGAACGCGATCTGGTAGGCCACCCGCTTGACTGGGACACCGGGTGCAGGGCGCAGCCGCAGCAGCGGGGCGAAGGCCTCCGGGCTGCCCGGGCGGTTGAGCCAGTTGCTCGTGGCACCCACGTCCTGGATCGGCACAGCGCCGCGCGCGGGAGCGGTGACGGGCGGATCGGTGTACATCGGCTGGCTCTCGGTGAAGCCCTCCCGCCCGCCGTTGAGCAGCGAGGGGCGGCGGTTGCGCAGCTCGGTCGCCACCAGATCCCGGAAGCTCGGCGAAAGCCGGGCGATGTCGAGGATCGGACCGCCGGGCACGTTGAGCAGGCCGGCGCCGACCAGCTGGTCCGTTCCCATCACCATCGTGCCGTAGATCCCGCCGAGGCTCTGCGCGTAGTAGCTCACGCGGTCGCGACGGAGGTCGATCGTGCCGTCGCCGTCGACGTCCACGCCGCGGCCGATCGCCCGGACGAAGGCCATGTTGTCCAGCGCCGTTTGGCGCAGCCCGTCGCGCAGGCCGATGCTGCCGCGGGAGTCGGGCTGGCGCGGCGCCTGCACACCCTCCTGGTCGGTGATCTCGCCGTCGCGGTCGAGGTCCTTGCCGCGGCCGAAGCCCGAGAAGCGCACGGGGCCGGTGGTGAGCGAGTCCACCGCCGCCTCGCTGCGCGGACCGAAGGCATGGCCGGCCGGGTCGATGGACGCAGTGGCGATGCCGCGGCTGGCATTCTCGTCGGCCGCGAGGAAGAGGTCGTACTTCGACCGCGTGATGCCGGGGCCGAACACGGCCACCGGCCAGCCCCCGGCAGGCGTCGTCCCGGACGGGACGATCAGGGTGAAGCCCACCTCCTCGCGTCCTCGCACCTTGGACGCCTGCCGCGTGGGCACCTGGGGGATCACCCGGTTGCCGGTCAGCCACGACGGCGACAGGAAGGAACCGAAGGCGTACGTGCCGGCGTTGCTCACGGCGGTGTTGGGCACGACCTCCTCCTGCAGCGCGGCCTGCCCGACGTCGTTGAAACGCCGGATGCGCACCACGCCCGCCGCGGGGAACACGGTGCGCAGCCCGTCCGGGCGCACGAAGTCCAGCCCCCGCTGGGCGGCCGGGATGCCCGCGGCGTCGTAGGCCGAGCCGTCGTCGAGCTGGCCGCGCATGCGGAGCAGCGGCGACGTGGCGGTCATCGTGGTGAACCTGCTCGTGGCCCGCCGGCCGCCGATCGCCCTGCCCACGACGATCCGGTAGCGGGTGGACTCGTGCAGGAACTCGCTCGGCTGGGCGTAGAGGGCGTTGCGGGCCGGACTGAAGACGATCCGGTTCACGCCGATCCGCGGCCCCCCTCCCACCATCTGGACGTAGAAGGTTTGTGGCGTGACCTTCGACACGTTCACCTTGCGGTCGAAGCGGACCTCGATGCGCGGGTCGAGGTCGAAGCCGTCGAGGCGGTTGAGCAGCCTGCGGTCGTGGCAGTCCGAGGGCCGCGCCTTGCAGCTCGGTCCCCGCAGCTTCACCCGCCGGCCCGTGACCTGGCGCTTGTCCTTGACCGTGAAGGTGTCCGACGGAAAGATCCGCGGGGTGGCCGCCGAGGCGTTCGCAGGCAGGGCGAGCGCGGCGAGCAGCGTGAGCACGAGGGTCAGGCGCACGGGGCGGCAGTCTGGCAGCCGGTCCGGGGCCCGGCGCCGGTTCAGCTGCCTTTCTTCTTCGCGCGCGATGGCTGCACGCGCTTGGGCTCGCCCTTCTGCTTGGCGAAGTGCGGCGGCCATGGAGCGTCGCCCAGGCCCTCCCGCTCGTCGCGGGCCGCCAGCTCCAGCAGCGCCTCCAGCGAGCCGGCATGCTCGTGAAGGCCGGCACTCGGATCACCGATCTCCGCGAAGCGGCCCGGCACCGTGGCCACGCTGAAGTCCTCCATCTCCGCGTCGGGCACCTCGTCCCACCGCAGCGGCGCCGACACCAATGCGCCCGGGTTCGGCCGCACCGAGTAGGCCGAGGCGATCGTGCGGTCGCGGGCGTTCTGGTTGTAGTCGAGGAACACGCCCTCGCGCTCCTCCTTCCACCACTTCGACGTGGCCTTGCCCTTGAGCATGCGCCGCTCCACCGCGCGCGCCAGCGCCAGCGCAGCCCGGCGCACCTCGGTGAAGTCCCAGCGCTGCTCGATCTGAGCGTAGACGTGGATGCCGCGCGAGCCGGAGGTCTTCGGGTAGCCCTCGAGCCCGTGGTCGGACAGCACCTCGCGCACGCACAGCGCCACCTCGCGGACGTCGGCCCACTCACTGGAGCCGGGCGTGGGATCGAGGTCCACGCGCAGCTCGTCGGGGTGATCGCCGTCGGGCGAGCGCACCGGCCACGGGTTCCAGTCGATGATCCCGAGGTTGCACGCCCACGCGATGTGCGCGCGGTCCTGGCACAGCAGGTAGTTGGCGTTACGGCCGCTCGGGAAGTGCACAACCATCTGCTCCACCCACTCGGGCGCCGACTTCGGCACGCGCTTCTGGAAGAAGAAGTCGCCCTCGGCGCCGTTGGGGAAGCGCTTCATCGACGTTGGGCGGTTGCGCAGGTGACCCAGCAGCGGGTCGGCCACCGCGAGGTAGTACTCGCACAGGCCCATCTTCGTGATCCCCGCCTGCTCGAAGAACGGCTTGTCGGGGTTGGAGAAGGACACCTCGTGGCCGTCCAACTCCAGGATCACCTTCTCGCTCTCGGCCATATGCGACACGATATGCGCGTGAAGCTCGAAGTCCTCCCTGCCGACGTGACCAAGCTCGAGGTCGACGCCATCGCCAACGCGGCCAACACCGACCTGGCCCACGGGGGTGGCGTGGCCGCCGCGATCAGCCGGGCCGGCGGCCCGGACGTGCAGCGCGAGTCCTACGTGCGGGCGCCGATCGGCCTGGGCGAGGCGGTGGAGACCACGGCCGGCGACATGCCGTCGCGCTACGTGATCCACGCGGCCACGATGGAGCTGGGCGGACCCACCTCCGCCGACATCATCCAGCGTTCGACCGCGGCCACGCTTGCGAAGGCGGACGAGCTGGGGTGCCGCTCGCTCGCCCTGGTGGCGTTTGGCACCGGCGTCGGAGGCTTCCCGCTGGACGAGGCCGCCGAGCTGATGGTGGGCGCCGCGCGCGAGCACAAGCCTGAGACGCTCGAGCGCGTGGTGTTCGCCGTGCACGGCGACGAGGCCGAGCGCGCGTTCCGCGCGGCCGCCGGCTCATGAGCCGTTCCGCACTGGTCGCGCCCGACAGCTTCAAGGGCACGTTCTCCGCCGCCGAGGTGGCCGCCGCGATTGCGCGCGGCCTGCGCGCCGGAGGGCGCGAGGCGGTTGAGCTCCCCGTGGCCGACGGCGGCGAGGGCACCATGGACGTGCTGCAGGCCGCGCTGGGCGGCGAGCGCCGCACCGTGACGGCCGGCGACCCGCTGGGCCGCCCGGTGGAGGCGGACTTCGTGCTGCTTCCGGGCGGGGACACCGGGCTCGTAGAGGCCGCTCAGGCAAGCGGCCTGGGACTCGTCGCTGAGGACGAGCGCGACGCATGGGCGGCCTCCACCTACGGGACCGGCGAGGTGATCGTGGCGGCCGTGGAGGCCGGGGCTGAGCGGGTGATCGTGACCGTGGGCGGGTCCGGGACGACCGACGGTGGCTCGGGGGCCGTGAAGGCGCTGGACGAGGCCGGCGTGAGCCCCCGCCTCGAGGTGCTCTGCGACGTTCGCACCCCGTTCGAGGACGCGCCACGGGTGTTCGCTCCCCAGAAGGGCGCCGACCCGGCCACCGTGAAGCGCCTGGAGCGCCGCCAGGCCGAGCTCGCGGAGAAGGCGCCCCGCGACCCTCGCGGCGTGCCGATGACCGGCGCCGCCGGCGGGCTCTCGGGCGGCCTGTGGGCCCACCGCGACGCCAAGTTGGTCCCGGGCGCGCCCTACGTGCTCGGCGCCATCGGCTTCCACGCGGTCATGCGCGAATCGGCCTTCGTGGTCACCGGCGAAGGCGCGCTGGACGAGCAGACCCTTCAGGGCAAGGCGGCCGGCGAGGTGGCCACCCAGTCCCGCCAGTCGGGCGTGACCTGCCATGCCGTGGTGGGACGCAACAACCTGGAGGAGTTCCAGGCACGCATCCTCGACCTGGTGACGGTGATCGAGGCGGGAACCGAGGAGGGGCTCGAAGCAGCCGGACGGAAGCTGGCCGAGCCGTGAAAGAGGGCGGGCGCCCCGGAGGGCGCCCGCGATCCTCCCCTAGCGCATCCCGGCCAGCGGCCGGAAGCCCTGGTACTCCGGTGTGTGCTCCCAGTCCTCGTCGGACTCGAAGAGCACCGTGCGGCCGACCATCCCCGAGCCGACCACGATGAACGCCGCGCCGACCACGGCCAGCAGCTCGGAAGCCGAGGAGGCCGAGATCGTGAGCAGCACCGCGCCCGCGGCGAGGAAGAGCGCGAAGTAGCTCTGCGTCGCCCGTGCGCGGTAGAGGCCCATTGCCAGCGTCGCGATGCCGAGCACGTATCCGAACGAGGCCACACCGAACAACGTCCCGAACCCGTCCGAGTCGAACAGGCGCTGGAGCAGGGCCGTCATCTCGGCGCGGTCGCCGGCGGCGGCCTGCCAGCCCACGAACCCTTCGACGGTCACGATGCCGATGAAGGCGATGATGCCCAGCAGGGCCAGTCCGCCACCCGCATGGCCCCAGGCCACCTCGCGCTCACGCAGCATGTGCATGAGGCCGAGGGTGGCCGGGATCGCGAGGACGAGAGAACCCAGGACCAGCAGGTGAGCCGCGTACCAGGCGTCGGGATTCCCCGCCGCCGCGGCCATGATCGAGCTCTCGCTCGTGCCGGTCTCCGGGTGGATGATCACGCCGGCGAGCAGTAACACCGGGGCGACCAGCATGCAGATGCCCGCCACCTGCTTGCGGAAGTGGTGGGCGTTGGAAAGACGGTTCATCAGAACCCTCCTGAGGTTGGCCCCTCTAGATCGGGGGCACGTCGGAAAGTACCCGCAAATGTGCGGTTTGTTACGTGAGCAGCGCGCGCACCACGGCCTCGTAGAAGCCGTCACCGTGCGAGGACTCGGTGCGCTCCACGTTCGCGCCCGATGCCTCCGGGCCGTTGGCCACCACAAAGAAGCGGCCCACCACCTCGGCCACGCCCAGGTCCTCCAGCGAGTCGCCCACCGCGACGCACTGCTCGGGCTCGTAGCCGCGCGCCCTCATGTGAAGCTCGACCCCGGCCGCCTTCGAGGCCACGGCCGGGATCAGGTGGTAGACCGAGCGCCCGTCCTCGATCTCGCCGTTGTCCACCAGCCGCAGGTCGCCGTGGCCCTCGCGCTCCAGCAGCGCGTTGGCCTCGTCGAGGTCAAGCCTGCCGCGATAGAGGTGGGACACATAGCGGTCGAGGTGCCAGGGCGAGTGAGGCTCGATGGCGTCGCCGAACGATCGCTCCAGGAGCGCCGGCGCCCCGGCGTCGCCGATCAGCTCGTGCGGGCTCAGGCCGTCGCGCGGCGCGTACGGGCCGCAGAGGAAGTGCTCCTCGTCCTCGATCACCACGCCCGATCCGATCTCGTAGATGTAGGCGCTCTGGCCGATCAGCCGCGCGTCCTCCATCACCTGCGCCTTGCGGCGGCCGGACTTGAGCACCACCTCCACGCCGGCCCGATGGCAGGCCTCCAGCGCGCGGGCCGGGAGCAGGGTGAAGCCACCCTCGCCGTCCCTGAACAGCGACGCGCCGGCGCCAAGCAGGGTGCCGTCGAGGTCGGTGTAGACGCAGCGCAGTGCCATCGGGCAAATCTAGGGTGCTCCAGCTGCGCGTGTCAGGCAGGGGCGCGAAGCGAGAGAAACGGCGGCCGCTCCACCAGCTCCAACCGACCGTCGGCGGTCTGGAGAGGCGGAGCGTGGTCGTCGAGCAGGCGGCCGTCGCGACGCAGCCGCTCGAGGATCACGCGCAGCACCGTGTAGGCCATCGGCCCCAGCTCCGGAAGGGGCTGGTGGCGGTTCAGGCGCTCGCCCACGTCCACCTGAGCCATCGTGTCTACCCCCACCGCGTCCCGGGCATCCAGCAGCATCGCCGTCTCCACGGCGTAGCCGGTCGAGAAGGGGATCGACTCGAGCAGCATGCGGCGCGCCGCCACCTCGCCGGCCAGCGGCTGGCCGAACGCGGCCAGCTCGGGGTAGAAGGCGCTCAGCAGCGGCCGGGCGGCCAGCTCGGTCACCCGCCCGCCCTCGCGCGGGCGCATCTCGCCCGACTCCAGCACGTACGGTCGCTCGAAGTTGCCCTTCACCAGCTGCAACTCGGGATGGACCACCAGCGGCCCGAGCAGACCGGTGGCAAAGCGCACCTGAAAGTCCCGCGTGTCGGCGTCCAGGTAGAGCACCAGCTCGCCCCGGACCGCGCTCAGCGCCCGCCACATGGCGTCCCCCTTGCCGAGCACCCGGCCGAACTCGGGCATCAGCTCGGCCTCCTGGACCACCTCCGCGCCGGCCCGCGCCGCCACCTCCGCCGTGCCGTCCCGGGAGCCGGCGTCCACCACCAGCACCTGGTCGGCCAGGCCCTCCAGCGCGAGCACCCGCTCCACGATCGAGCCCACGGTGTCGGCCACCTCGCGGGCGGGAAGCACCACCGAGATCGGCGCGGTCTTGCGCTCGAGCAGCAGCTCGAGCGGGAAGTCGGTGTGGGCGAAGGAGCGGATCAAGTCGTGCGTAGGATGGCTGGCGGTGACCGTGGCGGGCCAACAGATGCCCTGGGGAGCGCTTCTCAAACGCGGGAAGGGCGAGCAGCTGGTGGCGGAGAGCAAGGAGCGCCACCAGGACGCCCTCACCGAGCCGCTGCCCGAGCGCCTGCACCCGGAGCTGCGCGCGGCGCTCGAGCGCAACGGGATCGAGGGCCTGTACGCCCACCAGGCCGACGCCCTGGAGTCCGCCTACCAGCAGGACACGATCGTGACCACGGGCACGGCCAGCGGCAAGTCGCTGGCCTTCAACCTGCCCGTGCTGGACACGCTGGCCCACGACCGCTCGGCTCGCGCGCTGTACCTCTACCCCACCAAGGCGCTCGCCCAGGATCAGGCGCGTGCGCTGCACAAGCTGGGGCTGCCCTACCTGCGCCCGGCGATCTACGACGGCGACACCCCGCGCGAGGAGCGCCGCGCCATCCGCGGCCGGTCCAACCTGATCCTCACCAACCCGGACATGCTGCACGTTGGCATGCTGCCCAACCACCAGTCGTGGGGCGACCTGCTGGCCAACCTCGCCTGGATCGTGGTGGACGAGGCCCACGTCTACCGCGGCGTGTTCGGCTCCCACGTGGCAAACGTGCTGCGTCGCCTGGCCCGCGTGGCGCTGGCCTACGGCACCGAGCCGCGGTTCGTGCTGGCCAGCGCCACGATCGCCAACCCCGTCGAGCTGGCCGAGAGGCTCACCGGGCGCGAGGTGGCGCTGGTGGACCGCGACGGCGCCCCGCGGGCCGAGCGGCGGATCGCCATGTGGAACCCGCCGCTGGTGGACGAGCGCACCGGCGCGCGCGCCTCGCCGCTGGCCGAGGCGGCCGACCTGCTCGCCGACCTCGTGGAGCAGGGGGTGCGCACGATCTGCTTCCTGAAGTCCCGCCGCGGGGTGGAGCTGATCCAGCGCTTCACGCGCCTGCGTCTGGAGGATCGCGGCCGCGGCGACCTGGCAGAGCTGGTGGCCCCTTACCGCGCCGGCTACACGCCCTCCCAGCGGCGCGAGATCGAGCAGCGGCTGATGGCGGGCGAGCTGCTGGCCGTGGTGGCCACCGACGCGCTGGAGCTGGGCATCGACGTGGGCGACCTCGACGCGGCGATCTGCGTGACCTTCCCGGGCACCGTGGCAAGCCTGCGCCAGATGTGGGGCCGCGCCGGCCGGCGCCACACCGGCCTGGCGCTCTACGTGGCGGGCGCCGACGCGCTGGACCAGTTCTTCTGCCGCCACCCCGACGAGTTCCTGGCCCGCCCGGTGGAGTCGGCGATCCTCGACCCCGAGGCCGAGGAGATCCACCTCGCGCACCTCTGGGCCGCTGCCTACGAGATGCCCCTCACGGCGGGAGACGAGGAGTTCCTCGGGCCGCGCTGGGAGGCCGGGGCCCGCCGCCTGGTGTCCCTCGGGCGCCTGCGCGAGCGCGGCGGGCGCTACCTGCCCCGCGGCGAGGGCTTCCCGGCGGCGGAGATTCCGCTGCGCTCCGCATCGCCCGACTCGGTGGCGGTCGTGGAGGCCGACGCCGGCGAGGTGATCGGCTCGGTGGAGACCGCGCGCGCCCACTCGGCCGTGCACCCCGGCGCGATCTACCTGCACATGGGCAGCTCGTATGAGGTGGCCGACCTCGACCTGGACTCGCGGCGGGCGCTGGTGCGCTCCTTCGGCGGCGACTACTACACCCAGCCAAAGAAGGAGACCGACACCTGGATCGAGGAGGTGCTCGACCACCGCGAGGTGGCCGGCTGCCCGCTGTCCTTCGGCACGGTCTCGGTCTCCGAGCAGGTGACCGCCTTCCAGCGCAAGCGCGTGTCCGACCACGAGAACCTCGACCTGGTGGCGCTGGACATGCCCGAGCAGCACTTCTCCACCCAGGCGCTCTGGTACGAGCTGCCCGAGGAAGTGCTCGAACGCGACTTCCCGCTCGAGCACCTGCTGGGCTCCCTGCACGCCGCCGAGCACACCCAGATCGCGGTCCTTCCGCTGATCGCCATGTGCGACCGCTGGGACATCGGCGGGCTGTCCACGAACTTCCACGCGCAGACCGGTCGCCCCACGGTGTTCATCTACGACGGCCACCCGGGCGGCATCGGGATCACCCGGCTGGGCTTCCACCGCTTCGAGACGCTCGTGCGCGACGCCATGCGCCTGATCTCGGAGTGCCCCTGCCGGTCCGGCTGCCCGTCGTGCGTGCAGTCGCCGAAGTGCGGCAACCTCAACGAGCCGCTGAACAAGAACGGCGCGCTAGAGCTGCTGTCGCTGTTGGCGACCTGAACCCGGTTGCAGGGGGCGGCCCGGTCGTCAAGGACTCGGCCTGCGGGGTCGAGTGCTTTCTGGATGCGTCGCGCGCTCCCGCTACTCGTCCCGATCCTCATGCTGCTGTCGTTCGCGTCCACCGCGGCGGCCGGCGGGAGCGGCGGCGCGACAGCCCCGCAGGCCCGCCAGACGCCTCCTCCGGAGTCAGGCGGCGCGGTGCCGGCGGATCCCCGCATCCGCGCCGAGCGTCGCAAGCGCGATCGGCTGGCGGCAGCCAGGCGAGCCCGTCGGCGCATCGCCGCGCGCCGCCGGACGAAGGAGCGCCAGCCTCGCGCCACGCCGGCTCCCACGCCTTCCCGCGAGACCGGCCACCGCTTCCCGCTGGTGGGCACCTACTCCTACGGCAGCTCCGGGGCTCGCTTCGGCGCTCCGCGCAAGGGCCACACCCACCAGGGCCAGGACCTGGCCGCCGCGGAGGGCACCCCGATCGTGGCGCCCCGCGGCGGGGTGGTGAAGGCGGTGGCCTACCAGGCAAGAGGCGCCGGCCACTACGTGGTACTCGACGGCAGCGGCGAGGACCGCGACTACGTGTTCATGCACATGCGCACCGGATCGGTGGCCGTGACCAAGGGCCAGACCGTGCGCATCGGTGAGAAGCTCGGTGAGGTGGGCAACACCGGCCGCTCGTTCGGCGCGCACCTGCACTTCGAGATCTGGACCGGCGGCGGCTGGTACACCGGCGGCCACCCGGTTGACCCGCTGCCCTATCTGCGGGTCTGGGCCGGCGCCGGCTGACCACTTCTCGGCGGACGTGCGCGGGGGTCTAGCGCCTGACGATGTTGTGGATCTCGAGCACCTCAGGCTCGCCCGGGTCTATCCCTATCTCCGCAAGGAGAGGCATGAGGCGCTCCCCGAACGCCTCGAGCTGCTCACGCGAGTCCCAGATCTCACTCACTCGGAAGTTCCCGTCCAAGAGAAAGCACACGTGGTAGTCCATCCCATCCGGCGGGAAGTCCCCGGCCTCCTGAAGCCGACGGACGGACTCGTCGTACTGCTCCACCGTGCTCTCTGACGAGGGGGCGAAGCGAATTAGGACGCTCATGGCGATCCTTCCTGGCTCGGGGTCGGACCGACCCTAACCGGTATCCGGCACCCCGGGCGCCGGGCTAGTCGAAGGTCAGCCGCACGTTGCCGGTCACGGCGCCCGTGTCGACCGCCATCGACGCGGTCAGCTGCCCCAGCGGGCCGGTGAAGAGAGAACCGCCGATCGCCTCGCCCAGGCCGGAAGCGCCGCCGAAGGCCTGGATCGCACTGGTGGCCAATTGCTGGGCGTCGGCGCGCATCGTGACGGCGCCTTTCGCGCCCTCCACCTCGGTGGTGGGAGCGTCCGCTAGGCCCTGTGCCTTGGCCTGGTCGTTGGCCAGCACGAAGCTCTCGCCGACCACGCCGAAGAAGATCCGCATCCCGTCCTGGGTGGCGAGTGAGTAGAGGCCGTCGCCGCCGCTGGGCGGGGTGACCCTGCCGAGTGAGCCGCCGCCGATGCTGGGCAGCTCGCGGGCGATCTTGCCGAGCGTGCGCTCGAAGGCCGGCGCGTCGCTCAGCGCGCTGCGGAGACCGAACTTGCCGTCGATCGAGGTCGTGGCCGAGACATCGCCCGTAAGCTGGGCCAGCACGTCGTCCTCGATGCTCACGCCGAGCTGGCGCTCGATCGTGCGCTTGCCGGTCTCGTACTGGCCGAAGCCTGCCGGGTCGATCGCCTGGCCCGCCGTCTCGCCGAAGCGGAAGATCCGGGCCGGGTCGCGCAGCCCGAAGCCGATCTCGCCGTCGGCCTCGATCACGGGCGGGCTCTCCTCGCCGGTGGCGAACGGAAGGTCGGCGTCCTCCAGGCCATCGCCCTCGGTGCCGAGGCGGAAGTCCACGTCGATGGCGTCGTCGGCAAACGTCGCGGTGAGCCCCAAGTCGCGCATCGCGGACACGTACTCGACCTTACGCGCGTCCTCGGTGTCGGGATCGGTGTCGAGCAGCTGCTTCACGTCGAAGAAGGTGCGCACCAGAGCGTCCTCGGGCAGGCCCTCGAAGGCCTCGTTGAACCGGTCCTCGGTCATGCGGTCGTCGCCGTCGTGGCGCTCGAGAGCGGCCTCGAGGTCCTCGCGCGAGTTGGCGACGACCAACACGTCGTCGTCGACGGCTACCGCGTCGTCGTCGGATGTGGAGTAGAGCTTGGCTCCGCTCTTCTCGCCGATCTCCTTGGCCTTGGCCTTCTCGACCAGCTTCTGCAGCGCGTCCTTGTCCTTGGCCTGGATCGCGCCGACGATACGGGCATCAGTGTCGTCGGCGGTGAAGCTCTTCGAGTCCAGGGCGCCGACCACGAACTCGTTGCCGAGCGCCGGCTTCACGTCCTTCTCGAAGTCCAGGTCAGCTTGGGAGAGCCCCTGCCGCAGCTGGCCCTTCACCTGGCCGGAGAACGGGAACCGGTCGATGATCTTCTGGATCGCCTTGACCTGCTTCCCCTCGACGTCGGTGTCGAAGGTGGCCACGAAGGGAGCGTCGGCGGGCAGGTACCCGAGCGCGTTGTCCAGGGCCCCGCCGCTGTCCGAGCCGCCACCGCAGCCGGCGATGCCAAGGGCCAGTCCCAGAGTGGAGATCGTGAGGAGGCGGCGCACGGGCCCGAGCCTAGCGATCGACGAGACGAACGCCGCGTCGGAGCGGGGTTGCTTCGATGGCGAGGCCCGGAATCGAACCGGGGACACCACGATTTTCAGTCGTGTGCTCTACCAACTGAGCTACCTCGCCGCGCAGCGCGCCATGGTACCCGCGGCCGTGCCGCCTGCCCCCTATCGTCAGGGCTCATGTCAACCGACACCCAACTCGAGCGCCAGGTCGAGGTTCCGGATCCGGTCTGGCGCCGGATCCTCGCCCACCCCGAGCGCGCCCCCGAGCTGATCGCGCTGGCCGCCGCGGAGCGGTTCGCCGCGCCCGCGGCGCGGTGGGTGCAGGTTGCCGGCGCGGGGCACGACGGGCACTCGCTGGCCCAGGTCGCCTACACCAAGAACGTGCGCCTCTCGCGCGTGGAGGGATTCGCGCTGGGCTTCGGCGGGGTGGTCACCAGCGCCGGCAACCTGGCCGGGCTGCTGTGGATCCAGGCGCGGATGGTCTTCTACATCGCCGCGGCCCACGGCTACGACCCCGCCCACCCGATGCGCCCGGCGGAGCTGCTGGCGCTGTGGGAGGTCTACGACACGCCCGCGGCCGCGCGCGAGTCACTCGACGGAATGGGCCCGACGATGGCCGAGTCACTGATCGAGTCCAAGCTCGGCGGCCGGGATCAGGCGCGGCTGCGCGAACGCCTCGTGCGCTACATCGGCAAGCGCCTGGCCAGGCGCTACGCGGGCAGGCTGATCCCCGTGGTGGGCGCCCCGATCAGCGCCGTGCAGAACGGTTCCTCCACCAAGGAGCTGGGCAAGCGGGCGCTCGCCTACTACGGCAGCGACGGGGCGGCCTGAGCCACGAGCGCTACGTTGAGCCCGCATAGCGGGCTCAACGTCACACTCACCTCGGTCCCTCGCGCTCAACCCGTGCCGTACACCGGCACCGCCGCGCCGCTGGTGACCTCGGAGTCGGGCGAGACCAGGAAGCGGATCACCCGCGCGATCTGCTCGGGCGCGACCCAGCCAGAGCGGTCGGAGTTGGGCATCGCCTCGCGGTTGGCGGGCGTGTCGATCACGCTCGGCAGCACCGCGTTGCAGCGCACGCCGGCGCCCTTGTACTCGGCGTCGAGCGCCTTGATGAAGGTGATCACGCCCGCCTTGGCGGTCACATACCCCGCTGCGCCCGAGAATGGCTCCAGGGCGGCGCGAGCGCCCACGCACACGAACGCCCCTCCCCCGGCCTCGGCCAGCCGCGGCATCGCCGCGTGCGCGAGGTTGAACGCGGGGACGAGGTTGAGGCGGAGCATCTTCTCGAAGTCCTCGAGCTCGGAGTCGCCCACCTTGGGGCCCATCGCGAAGCCGCCCACGAGGTTCACGACGGCCTCCAGACCGTCCACGCCGGCGACCGCCTCGGCGGTGGCGGCGGGGTCGAGCAGATCCGCGTGAACGGTGGTCACGCCCTCGGCGTCGCCGTGGCGATCGAGGGCCGTCACGTCGTAGCCGCTGCCGGCCAGCTCGCGCACGACGGCCGACCCCAGCGCCCCGGTTCCTCCTGCAACCAGAACGGTCATGTCAGGGCAATTTACCCGTCCGCGACCCTCCCTACATTCGTGAGCCCCGTGGATCAGCCAAGCCTCATCGGACCCACCAAGCACTTCGTGCGCGACCTGGCCGACGGCCAGGTGGTGGACTGCGCCTTCGATGTCCGTCAGGTCTCGCGCCGCGAGAAGCGCAACGGCGAGGCGTTCCTCAAGCTCACCCTCGGCGACGTGACCGGCTGCGTGGAGGCCGTGGCGTGGGACGGCGTGGAGGAGATCGCCACCGCTGCCCGGCCGGGCAGCGTGGTGTGGGTCACCGGGCGCTACGCCGCCGACTCGCGCTACGGCCCCTCGATCACCGTGCGCGGCTGCCGGGCCGCGGCGGCCGAGGAGTACGACCCCGCCGAGCTGCTCGAGGCCCCGCCCGTGGCGCTGACGGAGATGCTGGCCGCGCTGGACGAGCTGATCGGCACCGTCCGCCGCCCCGAGCTGCGCGAGCTGCTGGAGCGCCTGCTGGCCGCGGGCTCGGATACCGGCGAGCGGTGGCGCGCGGCACCGGCCGCGAAGGTCTACCACCAGGCGTACCGCCACGGGCTGCTCGAGCACTCGCTGTCCGTGGCCTCGGGCGTGAGCGCGATGGCCTCGACGTTCCCGGGCATCGACCGCGACGTGGCTGTGGCGGGAGCGCTGCTGCACGACATCGGCAAGATCGAGGCCTACGAGCAGACCGGCGGGGCGATCGACCTCTCCGACGCCGGCAGGCTTCAGGGCGAGATCCCGCTGGGCTACTACAGGGTGCGTAGCACGATCGAGCAGATCGACGGCTTCGCGCCCGAGACCGCCGAGGCCGTGCTGCACATCGTGCTCAGCCACCACGGCAAGCTCGAGCACGGCAGCCCCGTAACGCCGTGCACGCGCGAGGCGGTCCTCGTCCACATGATCGACAACCTGGGTGGCACGCTGGGCAGCTTCGACCGGATCGAGAAGGGCCTGGCCGAGGGCGAGCGCTGGTCGGGCTTTGACCGCGCGCTGTCGGGATCGGCCTACTTCGCTTCGCGCCTGGCGAGCGACGCCGGTCGCCAGGCGGCCTGAACCCCGCAAATAGCGCTCGTTGGCGTTCGGCCACTCAGGCGGACCTCGCGAGGTCGTGCGTATGCTCGACGGCTGATGGCCAAGGACACCGAGAAGCTCATCCGGCAGCTGTCGCTGATCTCTTTCCTGATGGCAGAGCGGCGGCCGATCTCCGCGCTCGAGATCCGCCAGGACGTGGAGGGCTACGCGCAGATGACCAGCGACGAGGCGTTCAACCGGCGCTTCTACGCCGACCGCGCCGAGCTGGCCTCGCTGGGGATCGACCTCAAGGTGGAGAAGCAGTCCGAGGGCAGCTTCGAGGCGGAGACCTACACGCTCCCCCCGGAGAACTTCTACCTCCCCGCGATCGAGTTCTCGGACTCCGAGCTCGCCGCGCTGCGAACGGCGCTCACGCTGCTCGACGGCGAGTTCGCCTACGCCGAGCCGCTGCGCCTGGCGCTGCAGCAGCTCTCGTGGGGCAAGCCCTCCCCCCTGTCGGCGCCCGAGCAGCGCTCGGTGCGCCTGGCCATGACCGCCAGCTCCGGCGGCCGTGACCTCTCCCAGCGGCTGAG
The DNA here is from genome assembly GCA_035646775.1 of Thermoleophilaceae bacterium. Classification (GTDB taxonomy): domain Bacteria; phylum Actinomycetota; class Thermoleophilia; order Solirubrobacterales; family Thermoleophilaceae; genus JAAYBF01. Next base: position 15,102 of record DASROS010000067.1, read on the forward strand.
CAAGATCGAGACGGCGATCTTCCGCCGCAAGACGATCGTGTTCGACTACTACACGATGGGCCGCGACGCCGAGGAGTCGCGCAAGGTGGACCCCTACCACCTGCTCTTCAGGGGCGGTCTGTTCTACCTGGTGGGATACGCGCACGAGCGCAAGGCCGTGCGGGTGTTTCGCCTGTCACGCATCCGCGGCAAGGTGGGCTACAGCTCAAAGGCCGAGCACGACTTCCAGCGCCCCGAGGAGTTCGACCCGCGCACGTACGCCACCCGGGCCGACTGGCAGCTGGGCGACCAACAGGGCGAGGCGCGCATCTGGCTGTCCGAGCGCATCGAGTGGCTCGTGCGCCGCCACCTCGGCGGTGACGCCGGCACCGTGGAGGAGACCGACGACGGCGCGGTGTTCACCACCCCCTACGGCGACTCGCGCCAGCTGATCTCGTGGGTGCTCGGCCTGGGCCCGCGCGCACGAATCCTCGAGCCCCAGGAGCTGGTGGACGACGCCGAGGAACGCATCCAGCTCGTGATCGAGCGCCACGCCCAGCCGATCGAGCTGGCCGCGCCCGTGAAGCGCCGCGACCGCGAGGAACCGGCCGACGACGGCAAGCGCGAGAGCCACATCCGCCCCGAGCGCTTCGCGCGGCTGGTCACCCTCGCCGGGATCCTGATCGAGGCGGCCCGCGTCGGCGGCAAGCTCGAGCTTCGCGAGCTGACCGAAGCGCTGCAGATCTCCGAGCAGGAGCTGCGCCAGGACATCGACGTGCTCAACGTCGTGAACTTCGGCGGCGGCAGCTACGTGCTCTACGCCGAGATCCAGGGGGACACGATCGAGGTGGACCCCGAGCCCTACGGTGACAACTTCGCGCGGCCGGCCCGGCTGCTGCCGCTCGAGGCCAAGGCGCTCGCGGCCGCGATCGACCTGGTGGGTGAGCACCTGCCCGAGGGATCGCTCTCCACCGCACGCGAGAAGATCGTGGACGCGCTGGGGCGCGACCCGGCCGCCGACGGCCTCCAGATCACCACCGCCAAGGGCGACGACTCCGAGATCGCCCGCGTGGTGTCCAGCGCGATCAAGAGCCGCCAGCTGCTGGAGATCGAGCACTACAAGGAGGATCAGGACGAGTTCACCGCCCGAACGATCGAGCCGTATCAGCTGCTCAACGGCACCGAGGGGTGGTACGTGCACGCGTTCGAGACGGCCAAGGACGCCACGCGCTCGTTCCGGCTGGACCGCATCCGCTCGGCCACCGTGCTGAGGGAGAAGTTCGAGCTGCGGGAGGGCATCGAGCCCGACATCCAGGGTTGGCCGACCACGGGAGAGGTGCCCACGTCCGAGCGCGCTCGAGTGTGGATCTCGCCCGAGCGGGCGCGCTGGGCGCGCGAGGACCGCAGCGTGGTGGAGGAGCTGGCCGACGGAGCGGTGATCGTTGAGCTGCCCTTCGGCGGCCACGAGTACCTCGCCAAGGAGATCCTCAAGGAGGCCGGCGACGCCGCGGTGCTCGAGCCCGAGGACGCGCGCGAGGCCGTGCTGCACGCCGCCGAGGAGCTTGCAGGGGCGCTGCAGCGGTAGCTTGCGCTCCTGATGGCGTCGCGCCGCGACCAGATCAGGATGTCCGACGACGAGCTGCGCGCCTTCCTCGAGGAGCAGCGCATCGTGCAGGTGGGAACCATGGGTCCCAAGGGCCGTCCTCATCTGATGCCGCTCTGGTACCTGCCCGAGGAAGGCCCGGCGCTGCGCGGCTGGACCTACGCCGCCTCGCAGAAGGCCAAGAACCTGGAGCGCGACCCGCGCGCCACGCTGGCGATCGACGACGGCGTGAGCTACGAGGAGCTGCGCGGGGTGATGTTCGAGTGCGACGTGGAGCTTGAGCGCGACCCCGAGCGGGTGGCCGAGTACGGCACGGAGCTGTTCAAGCGCTACGGGGACACGGACGAGCTGGCGCCGGACGTGCGCGAGGCGGTGGCCAAGCAGGCGCAGAAGCGCGTGGGCTTGACCTTCCGCCCCACTCGTACGGTCACCTGGGACCACCGAAAGCTGGGCGGGACCTATTAAGGGCCTGATCCTCTCGGGCGGCAAGGGCACGCGCCTGCGCCCGATCACCCACACCAGCGCGAAGCAGCTCGTGCCCGTGGCCAACAAGCCGGTGCTCTTCTACGGCATCGAGGCGATGGCCGCCGCCGGGATCTCCGAGGTGGGGATCATCATCGCGCCGGAGACCGGCGACGAGATCCGCGAGGTGGCCGGCGACGGCTCGAAGTTCGGCCTGGCGATCTCCTACATCGAGCAGGACGAGCCGCTCGGCCTGGCCCACGCCGTGCTCACCGCGGAGGAGTTCCTCGGCGACGAGGAGTTCGTGATGTACCTCGGCGACAACCTGTTGCGCGACGGCATCACGGAGCTGGTAGACACCTTCCGCGCCGACGCCCCCGACGCCCTGATCCTGCTCACCCCGGTCCCGGACCCCGAGCACTACGGCGTGGCCGAGCTCACCGACGGCCGCGTGTCGCGGCTGGTGGAGAAGCCGGCAGACCCCAAGACCGACCTCGCGCTGGTCGGCGTCTACATGTTCACGCCCGAGATCTTCAACGCGGCGCGCGCGATCGAGCCGTCGGACCGCGGCGAGCTGGAGATCACCGACGCGATCCAGCACCTCGTGGACAACGGCCGCCGGGTGGACCCCCACATCGTGCACGGGTGGTGGAAGGACACCGGCCAGGTGCAGGACATGCTGGAGGCCAACCGCCTGATCCTCGACGACCTCGAGGAGCGCATGGACGGCGAGCTGGTGGACTCACGCGTGGAGGGCCGCGTGGTGATCGAGGCCGGGGCGGTGCTCACGCGAGCCACCGTGCGCGGCCCGGCGGTGATCGGCGCGAACGCGCGCATCACCGACGCCTACATCGGCCCCTACACGGCCATCGGCGAGGGCGTGAGCATCAACCGCGCGGAGCTCGAGCACTCGATCGTGCTCGAGGGCTCCAGCGTGCACGACCTCGAGTTCAGGGTGGAGGCCAGCCTGATCGGGCGCAATGTGCAGATCGGCCGCGGCCCGGCCCTCCCGCGGGCCTACCGCTTCGTGGTGGGTGACAACGCCGAGATCGCGATCCTCTGAGCGGATGGACGGGCGCCGCCCCCTCCGGCGCAGCGACGTCTACAAGCGCGCCGTGGTGGACGGCCGCGAGCTGCGCGACAACCCGCTCGCGAGGCTCAAGCGGCAGTTCTCCGCGGCACGCACCAGCGCCCGCGAGCGCGAGGAGGCGGCGCTGGAGGGCGAGCTGCGCTCGCATCCGGGGGTGAGCCGAGCCAACACGATCGCCGTGATCAGCCCCAAGGGCGGCGTGGGCAAGACCACCTGCGCGTTCCTGCTGGGAAACCTGCTGTGCAGCCACCTGGGAATGCGCGTGGTGGCCGTGGACGCCAACCCCGACTTCGGCAACCTCGCGTCGTTGGCGCCCAGCACCCGGCGGGTCGAGCGGTCGCTGGCCGACCTGCTCGACGACCTCGGCGGCCTGCGCACGGCGGCCGAGCTGCGCCCGTACGTGTCGCAGCTGCCCACCGGGCTGCACGTGGTCGGCGCGCCCGAGCGGGTCGAGGCGATGGCCGCGATGACGGCCGCGCGCTATGGCGACGCGCTGGCCTTCCTGGGCCAGTTCTATGAGGCCGTGCTCCTGGACCTCGGTCCCGGCATCACCGACCCGATCGCGCGGCTGTCGATCCAGCGCGCCGACCAGCTCCTGGTGGTGGCCACCGCCGACCAGGTCACCGCAGACCAGGTGCTCGGCTCGTTGCGCCACATCGACCACGACCGGACCACGTTGGTGCTCAACCAGGCACGCGAGCGCGGCGGCGGCCACCGCAGCGTGGCCGTGCCCCGCGACGAGCGCCTGCGCACGATGCTCGACACCGGCACCTACTCGCTGGAGGCCCTCCGCCCGGACACGCGGATGGCCGTGAAGCAGCTCGGGCTCGCCGTGGCCGAGCAGATCAGCTGACGCGGCGGCTCGCGCCCGGCGGTAGGCTCGCCGCGCGGATGCGCGCCCTGCTGGTCACAGCTCTCGCCCTGACCGTGCCGGCCATCGCCATGCCGGCCACCGCCTCTGCCGCCAACCTCCGTGCCGGTGTCGGCAAGGCCGACATCACGCCCCAGACCGGCTACTACCTCGGGGGCTGGACCCGCGCCGACCGCACCGGCCAGGGCCAGCACACCCGCCTGCAGTCGCGGGCGATCGTGCTCGAGCGCGACGGGCGCAAGGTGGCGCTGGTGCAGATCGACCTGTTCATGATCCCGGGCGGGATGCTCAAGCAGATCGGCGACGCGCTGCGCTCGCGCGGCTTCTCCGAGCAGAACATCCTGATCTCGGCGTCGCACACGCATTCCGGCCCCGGCGGCTACGCCAACTTCCCGACCCTGAACACGGCAGCGCCCAGCCTCCAGACGGCCACGGACCCGTTCAGCTTCTTCGGGCTGCTCGACCCGCAACCCGCGGACCGCCAGCTGTACACCTTCCTGCTCCAACGGATCTCGGCCGCCATCCAGCGCGCCGACGCCGACCTCGGGCCGGCCGAGGCGGGCTGGGGCTCCTCGCGCCTGCTGGGCATCACGCGCAACCGCAGCCTGGAGGCCCACCTCGCAAACCACGGCTTCGACCTCGACTACGGCAAGGGCACCGAGAGCCAGGACCCCGGCGGCTACGACCACACGATCGACCCGGACGTGAACGTGCTGCGGGTGGACAAGATAGTGCGCAGGCGAGTGCGCGGGAAACGCAGGCGGGTGCGCGTGCCGGTGGGCGGCTGGTCGACCTTCGCCAACCACGGCACGGTGACCAAGTCGACGTTCGAGTACTACAACGCCGACCATCACGGCTCGGCCATGCGCGTGTTCGAGGACCGCATCCGCAGGTCGGCGAGGGTGCCCCGGGGACAGCAGATCGTGAACGTGTACGGCACGTCGAACGAGGGCGACCAGTCGGCGGGCCTGGACCGCTCGGGACCGGCGGCGTCGGACTACGTGGGGCGCGTGGAGGCCGCGGCGATGCTCCGTGCGTGGCGCGGAGCGCGTAGGGGGATGTCGCGCACACCGGCGCTCGACCTGCGCTGGACGCGGGTGTGCTTCTGCGGCCAGGATGTGGAAGGCGGCAAGGTGGCCGACGAGTCGCAGGTGGGGATCCCGTTCCTGACCGGCTCCGAGGAGGAGCGCGGCCCGCTCTTCGACGTGACCCAGGAGCATTTCGAGGGACGCCGCGCGCCCATCGGGATGGACCCCCAGGGACGCAAGATCTTCCCGCCGGGGGCGGGCGGCGGGGTGCCCAATGCGGTGCCGCTGCTGGCGGTGCGCGTGGGCAGGCGGATGATCGTGTCATTGCCCGGCGAGGGGACCAAGGAGGCCGGTGCCCAGATCACGGCCGCCGCTGCCTCGGCGATCGCGGGCTCCGGCATCGAGAAGGTGGCGCTCTCGGGCCTGGCCAACGAGTTCGTCCTCTACTTCAGCACCCCCGAGGAGTACGAGAAGCAGCACTACGAGGGCGGAAACAGCCACTTCGGCCGGCTGTCATCGGTGTTCATCAGCAGCGAGATCGCCAAGCTCGCCGGGACGCTCGCCCGTGGCGTGCCGGCTCCCGCGCCGTATCCCTTCGACCCCACCAACGGCGTGATCCCGGACGGCGCGCCCTACTCCAGCGGCGCCGCCTCAGGCTCGGCTCTTGCGCAGCCCGCCCCCGCTTACTCCCGTCTTCAGCACGCAACCTTCGCGTGGAAGGGCGGCCCCAAGGGGCTCGACCGTCCCGTGGACCGCGCCTTCGTCACCGCCCAGCGGCGCAATGGCCGCCGCTGGGTGCGCGCCGACTCCGACCTCGGCCTGGCGATGCTGTGGACCGTGAACGACGATGGCCTCCACAGCGTGAAGTGGGAGGTCCCGCTGGAGGCCAGGCCCGGCCGCTACCGCCTGCTGGTGACCGCCAAGCGCTACCGCCTGGCCTCACGGCCGTTCCGCGTTCGCGTAACCCGTGCGCTGAAGGTGTTCGGGGTGCCCGCCCGCCGCGGCCGGGTGGCCGTGGGACTGCAGTACCCGGGCGCCAGGCGCGACGTCGATCTCACCCACCGGCCGCAGTACGCGCGCGGCGGCGTGGTGCGCTTCCGCGTGGGCAAGCGGATCGTCAGGGTCAGGCGCAAGAAGGGCCGCTTCTTCTCGGTGCGGGCACCACGTGGCAAGAGCGTGACGGTGCCGGCGGGCCAAGGGCGGGACCGCTTCGGGAACCGCAACGGCGCGGCGCTGCGACTGCGCTAGCCGCGGCCTCCGCCCCAAGGGGCAGCGAATCCATCGCTTGCCTCAGCGTGAGCCGGTCGGCGGTGGGATGCCGAGGTCCTTGCAGATCTTTCGAGTCAAGCCGACGCCGATCTCGCGGTGCCGCGGAATCGCGGTCGAACGCTCGGCGTCGATGCCCCAGAAGCTGTGGCTCCCGCCCTCGCGCAGGAGCCTTGCCCCGTGTTCTCGCAGATGACGCTCCAGATCGCGGCGCTTCAAGCCGTCAGCTGCAGTGTCAGCGACTCGCTGTCGGGAGCTGGTTCCTTGAGCGCGTGCTCGCCGAAGCGGAGCTCCAAGATGCCGTGCAGCGCGTCGATCACGTTCTCGCGCGCCTCCGCTCGGGTTTTTCCCTGGCTGTTGGCGCCAGGGACCTCGGGCACCGAGGCGGTGATCCAGCCGTCACCAGCCTCCTCGTAGACGATCGTCAACTCAAGCACCGAGTCCATGCCTCAACGGTAGCTCGCCGACCACCCGGAGTCGAGGCAAGCCACCGGCAGGGCGGGCTCCCTACTCCTCCAGCCGCGCCGACACGAACCGCACTTCCGCCGCGCGCTCGCCGCCGCTGATCAGCGCCACCCGCGCCGACTCCTCCACGCGGCCGCGCAGCCGCCCGCCGACGCTCTTCCAGCGCGCGCCGTCCGGGCTCACCTCGAAGCGGTAGGCGTTGCCGTTTGCGGTGAGCCGCAGGTGCACCTGGCCCGAGCCGGGCGTGCGGCCGGTGGCCAGACGCCGGAAGCGGTTGTGGTCGCGCTGCCAGACCACGGCGCGGCCGCGCGCGACCGAGATGCCGATGGCCTCCGAGCCGCTGCGGAACGCCGCCAGGCCGGCGGCCTCGTCCCCGCTCAACGACGAGCGGTCCACCACCGCGCCGGCCGTGTACCGGTCGGAGCCGATCCGGTGCGCCAGCACACCGCCGTCGAAGCGCACGCGCGCCCGGGAGCCGTCGCGCAGCCGCACCGGCGCCCGCAGCGCCAGACCGCCGCCCGCGCGCATACCCGGCACGCGCTCCATAGGCCACTCCCACTCGGGCGACAGCCGCGGGCCCACGAAGTCGTCGGCGAAGGCATTGGTGGCGGCACCCGGCGCGGGGACGGGCGGGCGGCCGTCGCCGATCTGCGGCCAGCCGTCGGCCCGGAAGGTGAGCGGCGCGGCCAGCACCTGGCGGCCGGCGAGGCGCCCCAGACCGCCGCGGTAGGCGTGGAACAGCGCCGTGGTCGTGCCGGCGGCGTCGGTGGCCAGGCCGGTGTGGCCCGCGCAGCGCCAGCCGTTGCCGTTGCGCAGGATCGGGTTGCCGGAGAACTTGCGCCAGCGCCCGAGCAGCGTGCTCGCGCGAGCAGCGCCCACCGCGTAGCGGCATCTCTTGGTGCAGCAGAGGCCGCCCGAGTAGAGCATCGCGAAGCCGTCGGGGCGGCGAATCACCGTGGGGGCCTCGATCACCTTGCCCTCCCAGCGCGTGGTGTTGCGCAGCAGCCGCTTGGGCTTGCCCAGCAGCCGGGTGGCGCTCTCGGCCATCCGCTGGCCGAAGATGTAGGTGGGGCGGTCGAAGTTGTTGCCGTCGCTCTTCCAGAGCAGGTTCAGGCGGCCCTGCTCGTCGCGCACCGGGAACGCGTCGATCGAGCCGTCGCGCCCGCAGCGCAGCGGCCGGCCCAGGTCGCGCCACGGGCCTTCGGGCCGCGCCGCGGTGGCCACGCCGACGCAGTGCCACGAGCCCTTGCGCCTGGGCAGCGCACTGTAGAAGACGGCGAGCCGCCCGCCCCTCAGGCGCGTGATCTCCGGTGCCCAGAAGTTCTTCAGCACCCAGCGCGGCGGGCGGCGGAACACCTCGCCGGTGAGCCGCCAGCTGGCGAGGTCGGGCGAGCGCAGCACTCGCATGCTCGGCGCCCAGCCGTTGGCGGTGGTCACGGCCACGTGCTCACCGCCCTCGAAGATCGACGTGGGATCGGGCCAGTCGCCCGCGATCACGGGCGCGGGAAGCGCCAGCGCGGCCATGGCCAGGTGTCGGGCGAAGCGCTCCCGCAAGGCCCGCCGGACTCTAGAGACAGGCGAGGCGGGCCGAGCCACCTCTCCCTGGTATCTCTACTTCGGTGAAAGTGCTGGTCACAGGGGCGGCGGGAATGCTCGGGCGCGACGTGGTCCGAGCCGCGCAGCTGTCGGGTCACGAGGTGGTGGCCGCCGACCGGGCGGCCCTCGACGTGACCGACTCCCGCGCCACGCAGGCCTTCTTCGGCCTCCAGGCGCCGCAGGCGGTGATCAACTGCGCCGCCTTCACCGACGTGGACGGCGCCGAGCGCGAGCCCGACGCGGCCATGAAGGTGAACGCCGACGGCGCACGCAACCTCGCCGCCGCAGCGGCCGGGGTTGGCGCCACGGTGGTCTACCCCTCCACCGACTACGTGTTCGACGGCAGCAAGGACACGCCGTACCTGGAGACCGACGAGCCCAGCCCGCTCGGCAGCTACGGCACGTCGAAGCTGGCAGGGGAGGTGGACACCGCCGCAGTGAATCCGCAGCACTTCATCGTGCGCAGCTCGTGGCTGTTCGGCGTGGGCGGTCGCAACTTCGTGGAGACCATGCTCGGCCTGGCCGAGGACAACGACTTCGTGGTGGTGGTGCGCGACCAGGTGGGCTCGCCCACCTACACCGCCCACCTGGCCGAGGGCCTGGTGCGCATGCTCGACACTCGCGCCTACGGCCTGCACCACATGTCCGCCGCGGGCGAGTGCTCCTGGTACGACTTCGCGGTGGCGATCTTCGACCGCGCCGGCGTGGACTGCAGGGTGATGTCGGCCACCACCGACGAGCTGGCGCGACCAGCGCCGCGGCCCGCGTACTCGGTGATGGACACCCGGTACGAGGATGCGATCCACCTGCCCAGGTGGCAGGACGGCCTCCTCTACTACCTCCAGGAGCGCGGATGAGGCTGCTCGTGACCGGGGCGGCCGGGTTCATCGGCTCCACCTACGCCCGGCTGGCGGCGGAGGAGCACGACGTGGTGGTGCTCGACAAGCTCACCTACGCGGGCCGCCGCGAGAATCTCCAGGGAGTGGACGTGGAGTTCGTGGAGGGCGCGATCGAGGACCGCGAGCAGGTGCGCGGCGTCATGGAGGGCGCCGACGCCGTGGTCAACTTCGCCGCCGAGTCGCATGTGGACCGCTCGATCGCGGGCCAGGACCCCTTCGCCCTCACCCACGTGATCGGGACCAGCGTGCTGCTGGAGGCGGCGCGCGAGCTGGGGCTGTCGCGCTACCTGCAGGTGTCCACCGACGAGGTGTACGGCTCGATCGAGTCGGGCTCGTTCACCGAGTCCTCGCCGCTGGACCCCTCCTCGCCCTACTCGGCCACGAAGGCCGCCGGCGATCTGCTGGTGTCCGCCCACCACCACACCTACGGGCTGGAGTCGGTGATCTGCCGCGGCTCGAACAACTACGGACCGAGGCAGTACCCGGAGAAGCTGATCCCGCTGTGCGTGCTGAACGCGCTGCACGGCGACTCGCTGCCCGTCTACGGCGACGGCCGCCAGGTGCGCAACTGGCTCTACGTTGAGGACTTCGCGCGCGCCATCCACCTCGTGCTGCAGAAGGGCGAGCCCGGCCAGGCCTACAACGTGGGCGGCCCCGACGAGTGCGAGAACCTCGAGGTGGTCAACCGCATCCTCGACCTGACAGACCGGGACGACTCGCTGATCGAGCACGTGACCGACCGCCCCGGCCACGACCGCCGCTACTCGCTGTCATCGGATCGGGTGCGCGCCCTCGGATGGGAGGCCCAGACCCACTTCGCCGAGGGCCTGGAGCGCACCGTGGAGTGGTACCGCGACAACCAATGGTGGTGGGAGCCGATCCGCTCGGGCGAGTACCGCGCCTACTACGAACGCCAGTACGGCCGCACCCTCGGCGCCTAGGAGACTGCTCGATGCGGTGCTCCGCTCCTCTCGCAGCGCTGGAGGAGCGCGTGGTGGCGTGCCGCCGCTGCCCGCGGCTGGTCGAGTGGCGCGAGCGGGTGGCGCGCGAGAAGCGCGCTGCGTTCAAGGACGAGGAGTACTGGGGGCGCCCGGTCCCCGGCTTCGGGGATCCGGCCGCGCGGATCTACGTGCTGGGCCTGGCGCCCGCCGCCCACGGCGGCAACCGCACCGGGCGAGTGTTCACGGGCGACCGGTCGGCCGATTGGCTGTACGCCGCGATGCACCGCGCCGGGTTGGCCAACCAGGCGGAGTCCGTGAGCGTGGACGATGGCCTGCGCCTCGAGGATGCGTTCGTGACCGCCGCCGTGCGCTGCGCGCCGCCGGCCAACAGGCCCACGCCGCAGGAGCGCGACAACTGCATCCCCTACGCGGCCGAGGAGCTCGAGCTGCTGCACGAGGTGCGGGTGATCGTCTGCCTCGGGGGCTTCGCCTGGGATGCCGCCCTGCGCGTGACCGGCTCGCGAGCCCGTCCTCGCCCCAAGTTCGGCCACGGCGCCGAGCACGAGTTGGCCGACGGCAGGGTGCTGCTTGGCTGCTACCACCCCAGCCAGCAGAACACGTTCACCGGCAGGCTCACCGAGGCCATGCTGGACGAGGTGCTGCAGCGCGCACTGCGGATCGCCGGATCGAGGTAGGTTCAACCCGATGAAGACGAGCTCCCATGGAGAGCACCTGGCCCAGGTCACCCGTATGGGCATCGTGAACTGCTACCTCGTGAGCGAGCCCGACGGGCTCACGCTGGTGGACACGGGGCTGCCCGGCTCGAAGAAGGGGCTGCTGGAGGCCGCCGGCGCCACGGGCGCGCCGATCGTGCGCATCGCGCTCACCCACGCGCACGGCGACCACGTCGGCTCGCTGGACAAGCTGGCCGCCGCCCTGCCCGACGCCGAGGTGTCGATCGGCGCGCGCGACGCCAGGCTGATGGCCGGCGACAGGCAGCTGGACCCCGGCGAGCCCCAGGCCAAGCTCAGGGGCAGCTACCCGAAGGTGAAGACCCGGCCCACGCGCGTGCTGGAGCCGGGCGACCGCGTGGGATCGCTGGAGGTGGTGGCCTCACCGGGGCACACCCCCGGCCACGTGGCCTACCTGGACACGCGCGACCGCACCCTGATCGTCGGCGACGCCTTCCAGACCAAGGGCGGAATGGCCGTGGCGGGCGTGGTCAGGCCGCTGTTCCCATTTCCTGCGATCGCCACCTGGCACCGGCCCACGGCGCTCGAGAGCGCCCGGGCCCTGCGGGCGCTGGACCCGTCGCGGCTCGCCGTGGGGCACGGCAGGGTGCTCGAGTCGCCGGCGGCGAAGATGGACGCCGCAATCGCGGTCGCCGCCGGGCGCTTCTAGCGCGCGTCGGAGTCCTTTTTCGTCCGCACGTCGTCCTCGCCGATCTCGCGGTCGGCCTTGTCCTTGGCCTCGCCGGCCTCGCGCTTGACGTCGTCGCCGGCCTTCTTGCCCTCGCGCTTGGCGTCCTCGCCGATGTCGTCGGCCTCTTTCTTGAGGTCCTCACCGGCCTCGCGGCCCTCCCGCTCGGCGGCCTCGCCCGCCTTCTTGCCCTCGCGCTCGATGTCCTCGCCGACCCCCTGACCGTCGTCGTCGCCGCAGGCCGGGAGGGCCACGGCCACCGTGGCGGCTGCCAGCAGGGCGGTGAAGCGGTAGCGAATGAGGTCCATCTGTCCTCCTGGGGCGGGTAAGAGTGCCTGCCCGAGCCTAGGGGAAGCTCGCCGACCGCTCGGCGCCAACGGCCTCCCGGCCGGCCGCCGAGTACGCTCGAGGGTCGCATGGCGTCCGATCCGCTCGCATCGTTCACCCCGGAAGTCCGTAGCTGGTTCGAGCGCTCCTTCGCCGAGCCCACCGCCGCCCAGGTCCAGGCGTGGCCCGCGATCGCGGGGGGCGAGAGCGTGATCGTGTCCGCCCCGACGGGCTCGGGCAAGACCCTCGCCGCGTTCCTCTGGGGGCTCGACCGGCTGGCCGCCAATCCCCTGCCCGAAGGCGAGAAGCGCACCCGGCTCGTGTACGTCTCCCCGCTGAAGGCGCTCTCCTACGACGTGGAGAGGAACCTGCGCGCGCCGCTGAAGGGCATAGGGGGCGACATCAGCGTGGCCATTCGCACCGGCGACACGCCCCAGAAGGAGCGCCAGGCGATGCTGCGTAAGCCACCCGACGTGCTCATCACCACGCCGGAGTCGCTGTACTTGATGCTCACCTCGCGAGCGCGCGAGATGTTCGAGGGGGTGCAGTGGTGCATCGTGGACGAGATCCACGCGGTGGCCCGCACCAAGCGCGGTGCGCACCTGTCGCTCACGCTGGAGCGCCTGGAGCACCGGTCCGAGCACTCGGTTCAGCGGATAGGGCTGTCGGCCACTCAGAAGCCGCTGGAGGAGGTGGGCCGCTTCCTCGTGGGCGCCGGGCGGCACTGCAAGGTGGTGGACACCGGGGTGCGAAAGGAGCTGGACCTGCGCATCCAGGTGCCGGTGGAGGACATGCGCGAGCCCGGCGCACACGACGTGACCGACCCGGCCGTGGGCGGCCAGGGCACGGCCGCCGGGGGCGGCGATCTGGTGGGCACCGGCCTCGGCCCGGCCGAGGAGCGCAGCCCGATCGTCGATTGGGCGAGCACCGCAGGTGAGATCTCCGACGAGGGCGCCACCCGCCGCTCGATCTGGCCGGCGATCTATCCCGAGATCCTCGAACTGGTCAAACAGCACC
>DASROS010000068.1:0-5966 GCA_035646775.1 Thermoleophilaceae bacterium
CGCTCGCCGTCACGGCCGGCCGACGAGCGGTCAGTCCGTGAGCCAGATCGCGCCGTCGCGGAGCTCGACGGGGTGGTTCGCGAGCGCGCGCGCCCCGGTCGTGCTCTTGACGAGCCCGGCGACCGGGCGAAACGCCCCCTGCGGGCCGCGCGTCATCTTGCCGCTGCGCACGTCGTAGCGGGCGCCGTGCCACGGACACTCGAGACAGCCGTCGTCTGCCACGCGACCGTTCCCGAGTGCCGCGAACAGGTGACGGCAGCGGTTGGACACCGCGAACGGCTCGCCGCCGCTGAGGCCGACCGCGAGGTCGCCGTGCGGCGTCGCGACCACGGCGACGGCGGACTCGCCAAGCTCGTCGATGCCGATCAGGCGGGTTGCGGTGGCAGAGGCCATGCTGGCGCGGAGCCTAAACCCATGCCGGCGTCGGCGCCAGCCCGACGATCGCGACCCGCGCCAACTTCAGCTGGAGCCGGCCAGCCGCGAGTCCGGTCCCGATCAACGGTTGTTCCGCCTGAGGTCAGTTAACTGTTGCCCCAGTTAACCGTTGTCCCTCGGGCACCGCTGGGCTACAGTCGTTGCGGCCCCATGCCGGCGTTTTTTGCGATAGACCAGGGCTCAGGTCCCCAGCCCGTGAGGAGATCGCCGCCGGCGTCGGGATGATGGCCGCGCCACTCCTCCTACTCGCCGGAACGATCCTTCACCCGGCGCATTCGCGGCGCTTCACGTCGCTGCTGGACGCCGCCGCGGCGCATCGCGGGCGCTGCTACGCAGCGCATCTGCTGTTCCTGCTGGCGCTGGCGGCATTCGTGCCGGCCGTCCTCGGCCCCGTTCACCTGGCGCGCTCCCGCGAGCCGGGACGGCGATCGCGGGCGACGGGTTCGCCCTCATGGGGACCATGGGCCTTGCCGCACTCGTGGGGACGGACTTCGTGGTCTGGCAGATGGCGCACCTGCCGGCCGATCCAACGCAGATGGCGGCCGTGTCGCCGCGGCTGGACGACAGCCCAGCGATCCTCGCCCCGCTCTTCGGCATGAGCGCCGCCCTGGGGCTTGGTGGCGTGCTGCTGGGGCTGGCGGTGGGGCGCGCTGGAGTGCTTCCGGGCTGGGCGGCGCTGGCGCTTGCGCTCGGGCCGGCCACTTGGCTCGCGGCGGTGCCCAGCTCCGCCCTGGCCATCGCGGCCGCGGTCTGCGTGCTCGCGGGCATGGGAACTGCCGGATGGTTGGTCCTCACCGACCGCGCGGGCGGATGGGAGCGGCGCCCGCCGGGGACCGCTCCGTGACCGGGACGGCCGATCGCAGCCCGCGCAAGCAGCAGGCGCTGGCGCTCTTCGCCGGCCTGCCGCGGCACTACGACGCGATGGGAGCGCTGCTGAGCTTCGGGCAGGACCCGCGCTGGCGGCGCGCGATGGTCGCCGCGGTCCGCGCCGGGCCGGCGGATCGGGTCCTCGACGTCGCGACCGGCACCGGCCTGGTGACCGAGGCGCTCGTGCGCCGGTACGGCTGCTCCGTCGTGGGCCTGGACCAGAGCGAGGAGATGCTCGCACAGGCCCGGGCGAAGCTCGCCGCCCGTCCCGGCCTTGCCGGCCGGATCGAGCTCGTGCGCGGCGAGGCCGAGCGGCTGCCGTTCGCCGACGGGGAATTCAACGCGCTCACGTTCACCTACCTCCTGCGCTACGTCGACGACGTCGGCGCGATGCTGCGCGAGCTCGCTCGCGTCGTTCGCCCCGGCGGGCGCATCGCCTCGCTGGAATTCGCGGTGCCCGATCGCCGCGTCAGCCGCGCCGCGTGGATCCTCTACACGCGGCTCGGGCTGGCCGCGCTCGGCCGCCTCGTGTCGCGCGACTGGTACGAGGTGGGCCGCTTCCTGGGACGGAGCATCCCGGAGTTCTACGCCCGCGTCCCGCTCGAGCGCCTGGTGGAGCTGTGGCGCGCGGCGGGAATCGACGACGTGCACGTCCGGCGCATGAGCCTGGGCGGGGGCGTCGTGATGTGGGGAGTGCGTCGAGACAATGCGGACGCGGCAGCTTAAGCGTCCTGCGTTCTACGCGCTCGCGCCGGGCGGCTGGCGCGACCTCGTCACGCTCCTTCACCCCCCCTACACGGCGTGGCATCTGAGCTACGTGGCGATCGGCGCCGCCGCCGCGCCCACAATGCGCGCCGACCGGCTGGCGGCCGCGCTGGGCGCCTTCTTCCTGGCCGTGGGCGTCTGCGCCCACGCGCTCGACGAGCTCAACGGCAGGCCACTACGCACGCAGCTGTCGGACCGGGCGCTCGTCGCGCTCGCCGCCGCCGGCCTGGGCGGCGCGCTGGCCATCGGCGTCGCGGGCGTCGTCACGGTGTCGGCGACCCTCGCGCCGTTCGTGGCCGTCGGCGGGTTCATCGTCGTCGCCTACAACCTGGAGCTGTTCGGCGGGCGCTTCCACAGCGACTTCTGGTTTGCCGCTACCTGGGGCGCGTTCCCGGCGTTCACCGGCTACTGGGCCAGCGCCCTGCAGCTGCGCGCCCCCGGCGTCCTGGTGACCGGCGCGTGCTTCGCGCTGAGCGTGGCCCAGCGGCGGCTGAGCACGCCGGCGCGCGAGCTGCGCCGGCGCACCGCCGCGGTGCGCGGCGAGCAGCGGCTGGCCGACGGCCGTGTGGTCGAGCTTACGGTGGCGCGCCTCGCCGAGCCGCTGGACGGAGCACTGTCGGCGCTCTCGCTCGCGGTCGTGCTGCTCGCCGGCGGTCTGGTGATCCTGCGGCTGTGACCGGGCCGAGCTCGACCGTTGGCTGCCGGACTCCGTGATCAGCACGCACCACCGGCGCGAAGCGGCCGCCAGTCCCAGCCGGCTGTGGAGGCGGCGGGCGCTGTGCGGCTCCCCGACTCGCCCCTGCTGGGCGGCTGGTGCGCTGGCGGATCCCCAGCGCGCCCGGCGCGAGTCACGTTCCGGGAGATGTTCCGCGTCGATCCCTTCACCCTGCTCGAGGACCGCGACGAGCACTCGCTGTCCGGTCTCTGCGGTCGGATCTGGACGCGGTGGGACTTCACCGTGCTCCCGGATCCCGCCCAATTTCCAACCTGGCACGTCTCCGGGACGTGCGCGTGCTGTTCGCCCACTGGGCAAAGCCAACCGGCCGGGACCGCGCCGCGCTCGCCAGCGAGGTCCGCATCACCGCGGCGATCGCGAGGCTCGGCTCGGGCTGCGCGCGCCCATCGTCGCGTTTAGCTTTCGCGCCCCCCGCCCCGCGGTTCCGAAGCACCACGAACGATGCCCACGCGGCCAAGACGCGGCCGCTGCTGCTTCGCACGAGCAAGCGGGCGTCTCCGCCGGCGTTCAGCAGACGACCGGTCTGGACGAGGAACAGCAGCGCCGTTGCCGAAGACGCGCGCTATCGGATTCGGCGCCGACCAGTGGCGCCAGCATGAGGCGGCGCGTTATCGGTTTCGGCGCCAAGCAATCGCGCCGGCGCCGACGTGGCTCGCTATCGGATTCGGCGAAAGGGATAGCGCGTGCGGTCAAGTGGCGCGCGACCGCTTCGGAATCGCGGGACGCAGGTGTGACACAAGCACACAGTGCATCTGGTCTGTGCGAGCTCTTGCGTAACGCGAGAGCTGGCACTCGGGGCAGATAGGGAGGCCTTCTGTAGCGCTGGGGCGCCCATTGTGTTCAGCTGTGGCCGGATCGGCGCGGCGCGGAAGAGCGCGGCGGCTGTGGGGTTTAGCAAGCACGGCTTCGTGCCTTACGACGAGGCAGCCACCACGACGACGTCACCGTGCTCTGCCGTCGATCCACCAGTCCGAGCGCGCTTGCTGATCAACCGCGCTTCGGCGCCGGCCGGGGCCACGTCGAAGGCGAACTCGGTACCGAGCTTCCCGACTACGGAGATGATCGTCTCGACATCGGGGTTTTGCTCGCCGGACTCCATCCGGGCGATACGTGGCTGCGACACGCCCAGTAGCTCGGCCAGCGCCCGCTGACTCAGGTCGCCGTCGGCCCGGTAGCCGACGAGCATGGCCGCAAACTGGCGGGCCGGGGCGAGGCGCAGCCAGTCGGCACGAAACTCGTCGTCCCGCGCCTGCTCCGCCGCGAGCAGCTCATCACTCGTCAGATCGTTCATAGCCATGAAATCATGATAACCGATGAGTTATCGACTGTCCACTCCCGCCCGAGCGCTCAGCCTGCGGCGCGCGTCCTCGACTGCGCGCGACATGTCCTTCGCGTGGTCGGGAGCAACAGCCACGACCAGATAGCCGCGGCCCTCGCGAATGACGAGCGGTCGGGCCTTGCTGTTGCCCTGGCGCGGACGGAGCTCGAAGAGGTCGGCTTCACCGGCCAGCGACTTGACGTGAGGTGGCACCAAGCGCGGACCGAGCTGGCGCAGTTTGTCGATGGCGTTGAAGACAGCCTTGCGCTCCTCCTTGGACTTCACCGCCTCGAAGTCCCTCACCGCCCCCTCGTCGAAGTCGACGTTCCACTGCTGCCTCCCGGTCATCTTCACCCCGCCGCCGCTCGCCTCGCCGCCACGATCGTCGCCTCCGGATCTACCTGCTCGCCGCGCGCGAACTCGCGGAAGAGGTGCGAGTAGTCCCGCTGAACGACCTCGGGCGAGTTGCCCATCTCGACAGCGATCTCGAGCGGATTCCAACCCGCCTGGACGAGCAGGCTCGCGAAGCTGTGACGCAGCGTGTAGGGCGTGCCGTGGCTCGCTTCCACCGCCGCGGCAACCGGATCGAAGTGGCGCTTGCGCCAGTTACGGTAGTCGGTGTCGCGGAAGACTGCTCCGTCCGGCCGGGGGAAGACGAGTCCAGCGGAACCGGAAGACGACATCCGCCAGGCGGCCAGGTCCTCGGAGACCGGTGCCAGCAACCCGACCGTGCGGATCTTGCCGGTCTTGGTCTCCTTCAGCTCGCCGTCGGCCCGCCCGTGCTCGACGATCAGCGACCGCTCGCCCACGCAGTCCCACGAGAGCGCGAACGCCTCGCCCGGCCGCAGGCCGGCGTAGGTCATCAGCGATAACAGCACCGCATCGCGCACGTGCCCGCGCACGAGGGCGTCGGCGCGCATCCGCTCCACCACCTCCGGTGCCAGCGGGCGGATGGCGCGCTTGCGCCGCGGCTGGGGAATCCGCACGGGCCCGACCGGGTTGCGGTCGACCCGGCCGAGCAGCTGGCTGTGGCGCATGATCCCGGACAGCACGACGAGCACCTTCTGCGCCATCGCGTCGCCGACCCCGTCGTCGCGCAGCCCGCGCTGGAGCGCGAGCACGTGCGAGGGCTCGATGTCGCGGATCGCCATCTCACCGAGACGCGGCATCAAGTGACGGTCGAGGCAGGTCGCATAGACCTTGGCCGTGGCACGGCTGACGGTCACCTCGACGTGGTCGACCCACCAGCGCTCGGTCGCCTCGCGCAGCGACTCGGTCCCGGCGTCGATCCGGTCGTGGCGCTCCCGCTCGCGTAGGTCGCGGATCTCGCGGTCACGGGCGTCCGCCTCGCGGCGCGTCGGAAAGGTTTCGCAGCGCTGTTTGCCGATGACGTCCCGCCAGATGACCTCGTATGCCACCCGACCTCTCGCGCGCTTGCGGGCGTGGACGCTCACGCCTGCGAACACTACCGGCGATGTTGGGGGAAATGTTGGGGGATCCGCTGCTGGCGAGTCCGGATTCCTTCTAGAGAGCGAAGCCCTCGTCCGGACTCGAACCGGAGACCCCCTCCTTACCATGGAGCTCTGGCAGGGTCAGGGGGTCTTGCGGGGTCCGGTGGTTGTGGACGTTTTCCCTGGTAATGCCGGTCTTGGTGAGTCACGGCTGGACTTGCCAGGACTCTGTGGTCACGCTCGATGTTGGGGAAAATGTTGGGGGATCCGGCTCGCTCGGGCCACCTGAACTCGTGCAACCCGGCGCGCCGAGGTTGAGGTTGTCGTCGCTATCGCTTCCGTCGAATCCGATCACGAGCCGCGGGGCGCCAGCGTAATCGGTTGGCGCCGCGAG
>DASROS010000069.1:0-34944 GCA_035646775.1 Thermoleophilaceae bacterium
GGGCAAGCTGCTCGACGAGATGCTGGCCGAGAACGGGATGACGCGCGACGACGTCTTTGTGACCAACGTCCTCAAGTCCCGGCCGCCCGGGAACCGCGACCCCGAGGCCGAGGAGATCCAGGCCTGCCGGCCCTACCTGCAGCGCCAGGTGGAGCTGATCGAGCCGCGCGTGATCTGCACGCTGGGCAACTTCGCGACCAAGCTGCTCAGCGGATCGCAGCAGGGGATCACCCGCGTGCACGGCGTGCCCCAGGAGCGCGAGCTGGGCGGGCGCCAGGTGATCCTCTACCCGCTGTTCCACCCGGCAGCGGCGCTGCGCACCCCACGCGTGAAGGAGCAACTGAGCGAGGACTTCGCCCGGCTGCCCGGGCTGCTGGCGCAGGACAGGCCCGAGCCGGCGGCGCCCGCCGAGCCGGCGGCCGGGCCGCCCGTGCCCGTGGAGGAGCCGCCGGCAGTTGCGGAGCAGATGGGCCTCTTCGGCGGGTAGAGCGCCGACTGCTCGCCAGCCGGGTACGGGGCGACTTGTCGGACACTATGTCCGGAAAGGCGCCCCGCATGGTTCGGCCGGCGCCGAGCCGCGAGACTTCGGGCCGATGCGGATCGATACCGCCAGCCCCGAGGAGACCGAAGCCGCCGGCGCCGAGCTGGCCGCCCGGCTGTCGCCCGGCCAGGTGGTCCTCGTAAGCGGCGAGCTGGGCAGCGGCAAGACGACCTTCGTGCGCGGCGCCTGCCGGGCGCTCGGCGTGGAGGAGCCGGTGACCAGCCCCACGTTCACGATCGGCCAGGTGCTGTCGGGTCGCCTCGAGGTCGCCCACCTCGACCTCTACCGGCTCGGCTCGCTGGCCGGCGAGGACCCATCGCTGCTGGAGGACTACCTCACCCCGGAGCGGATCGGCTTCGTGGAGTGGCCCGGCGTGGGCGAGCCGGCGTTCGAGCGGGTTGCGGCCCGCGTGGCGCTGGAGCACGCCGGCGGAGACCGCAGGCGCATAGTGGTGCTGCCGTGAACGTGCTCGGGATCGACACCTCGACCGCCGCCAGCGCGGCCTGCGTGCTGCGCTCCGATGGTGAGGCGTTCGAGGTGCGGCCCCCGGTCGAGGCGCTCGCCGCGCGGTCCGCCCACTCGGCCGAGCTGATGCCCGCGGTGGCCGACTGCCTCGACCGCTCGGGCCTCGGCTACTCGGACCTCGACGCGATCGCCGTGGGGGTGGGGCCGGGCTCCTTCACCGGCCTTCGGATCGGCGTGGCCACCGCCAGGGCGCTCTCACACGCGTCCGGCGCCGAGCTACGGCCGGTGTCGTCCCTGGCGGCCCTGGCGATGGGCATCGAGGAGCGGGTACGGCTTCCCCTCATCGACGCCCGTCGCGGGGAGCTGTTCGCTGCCCTGTATGAGGACGGCGAGCGGCACCTGCGGCCCTTCGCCGCCGCCCCCGAGGTCGTGGTCGAGAGGGTGCGAGAGACCGGTCTGGACCCGCTTGCGGCCGGGGACGGGTCGTTACGATTCCTTGACGTCCTCGAGGCTGCGGGCGTGCGCATCGCAGCGGCCGGCTCGCCCGCCCACGTAGTGCGGGGGCTGTCCATCTGCCGGGCCGCTGCCGACTCGCCGGCCACGCCTCCCGAGGCCGTCCTACCCGATTACCTCCGACTGCCGGACGCGACCCCGCAAGCACCCACATGACCCCCGACCTCGAGCTCCGACGCCTCGCCTACGCCGACCTGCCGCAGGTGATCGCGGTCGAGCGGCGCGCGTTCACCACGCCGTGGTCGCTCGCGATGTTCGTGCTGGAGCTGTCGAAGGCCACCGGCGTCTGCCTGGCGGCCCTGCGGGGGGAGCGCCTGGTGGGCTACCTGGTCTGCTCGCGCTACGACACGGTTTGGCACGTGATGAATGTCGCCGTGGACGACCGGCTGCGCCGCGAGGGCATCGCCACAGTGCTGATCGAGGACCTGTTCGCGACGCTCGACCAGCCCGGCGCCCGGTACACCCTGGAGGTGCGCACCTCCAACACCCCCGCCATCGAGCTGTACGAGCGCTTCGGGTTCCGGTCGGCCGGCCGGCGCCGCGGCTACTACCACGACAACCGCGAGGACGCCGTGATCATGTGGCGCACCGTGGGAGAAGCGATCGCGGCCTCGCCGGAGACGGCTCCCCGCGCCGCCGGCGCATGATCCTCGCGCTGGAGACCAGCTGCGACGACACCTGCGCGGCCGTGGTCACCCGGGCGGGAACGGTGCGCTCCAACGCGATCGCCTCGCAGGGACTGCTGCACGCCCGCTACGGCGGCGTGGTGCCCGAGGTGGCGGCGCGGCGGCACCTCGAGCTGATCGACGCCGTGACGGCGGACGCCCTCGAGGAGGCCGGCGCGGGTCTCGGCGACATCGAGACCGTGGCCGTCACCCGCGGGCCCGGGCTGATCGGCGCCCTGCTGGTGGGCGTGTCCTCTGCCAAGGCGCTGGCGGCGACGCGGGGCCTGCCGCTTGTGCCGGTGGACCACCTCCACGGGCACGTGGTGGCGAGCACGCTCCAGCCCGACCCGATCGAGCCGCCGTACGTGTGCCTGGTGGCCAGCGGCGGCCACACCTTCCTCGCCCGCGTGGACGAGCCCAGCGGGTACTCGATCCTCGGCCAGACGCTGGACGACGCCGCGGGCGAGGCCTTCGACAAGGGCGCCCGCATCCTGGGTCTCGGCTATCCCGGCGGCCCGGAGATCGACCGGCTGGCGCGCGAGGGCGATCCGGAGGCCTTCGACTTTCCCCGCTCGGCGCCGGGCGGCCCCTCCGCCGAGCGCTTGGACTTCAGCTTCAGCGGGCTGAAGACGTCACTGCTCTACCGAGTCAGGGGCCTCGGCGAGGAGGAGACAGCACACAGGCGAGCCGACCTGGCGGCCTCGTACCAGCGGGCGATCGTGGGCGCGCTGGGCGCCCGCGTGGCCGGTGCCCTGGGCCGCGCTCGCGTACCGCGGCTGGCCATAGGCGGCGGCGTGGCAGCCAACTCCGAGCTGCGCACCCACCTGACCGAGCTCTGCGCGGACCTCGGCGTACGCCTCCACGCCCCACCACCGGACCTCTGCACCGACAACGCGGCAATGATCGCCGCCGCGGCGCGCTTCAGCAAACCACTGCCATACCCGCAGTACCTCACCCTCGATGCGAGTGCGCGGCCGGCACAAGACCCTGTCGACTCGCCCGACTGATGCGCAAGCTCACCCTCTACGGCAAACCCGGCTGCCACCTCTGCGACGACGCGCGCGCTGCCGTAGCCGAGGTGCGCGAGGAGATGGATCTCGAAGTGGAGGAGGTCGACATCTCGCTCGACCCGCGCCTGTTCCGTGAGTACGGAGAGCGGATCCCCGTGCTCGACGTGGACGGCGAGGAGGCCCTGGAGCTGGGCTTCGACGCTCCCGCGCTGCGCAAATTGCTCGGTAGAGTGGACGCGTGAGCTTCCGCGAGCCATTGGCCCCCCGCTCGCCCGTCGAGGAGCTCCCCCCGGAGCGTCTGTCCCTGGGCGTGGCCGCCCGCCTGTCGCGCTACCTGCAGGTGCTCACCCAGGCACGGAAGATGGGCAAGGAGACGATCTCCTCGCAGGAGCTGGCCGACTACACGCACGTGAACTCCACCCAGATCCGCCGCGACCTGTCGGGCTTCGGCAAGTTCGGCAAGCGGGGAGTTGGCTACAACGTGGACTCGCTGGTCTCTCAGATCCGAAAGATCCTGCGCACCAGCGGCCAGCACAACATCGCGTTGTTCGGAGCCGGCCACCTCGGCCAGGCCATCGCCGGATCGGACATCTTCGCCGACCACGGGTTCCGCGTCGTCGCCGTGTTCGACACCGACCCGCACAAGCTGGGCAGGCGGGTGAACGAGCAGCTCGTGGTGCGGGACTCCGAGGAGCTGGCAACCGTGGTGGAGAACGACGAGATCGTCGTGGGGGTGATCGCCGTGCCCACCGAGGCCGCCCAGCAGGTGGCCGACGAGATCGTGGCGGCCGGCGTGAAGATCATCTTCAACTACTCCGAGGCCCTGCTGCAAGTGCCGCCCGAGGTCACCGTGCACACGTCGAGTCCGGCCGTCGACCTGCTGTACGCGCTGTACTTCTACCTGACCTGACCATGCTCGACATGAAGCTCGCGCGGGAGGCCTTCGACGCCTCGCAGGACTTCACGGTGGGGCTCGAGGAGGAGTTCGGGATCCTCGACCCGGACACGCTCGAGCTGGACCACCGCTACGAGGAGCTGCGCGTGGCCGCCCAGGCCGACGAAGTGCTGGCCGACTCGGTTGCCGGGGAGCTGATCTCCTCGGAGATCGAGATTCGCTCGGGACGGGGCGAGGACCTGGCCGACGCCCTGGCCCGGCAGCGCGAGGCCCGCACGCGGCTGTTCGGACTGGCGGCCGACCACAACGCACTGCTTGCATCGACCGGCACCCACCCCTGGAGCCCGTGGCAGGAGCAGCGCATCATCGACACCGAGCACTACCGCCGGCTGGAGGACGACCTGGGCTACGTGGCCCGGCGCAACAACACCTTCAGCATGCACGCGCACGTGGGGGTGAGGGGAGCCGACCGGGCGATCGACGTGTGCGACCGCCTGCGCCCGATCCTGCCCCAGCTGCTGGCGATATCGGCGAACTCGCCGTTCCTGGACGGCAGCGACTCGGGTCTGCACTCGGCCCGGACGCAGATCTTCACCAAGAGCTTCCCTCGCTGCGGAATCCCCGATCCGTTCGGCAACTTCGCCAACTACGCCGACTACGTGGACCTGCTGGTGCGCACGAAGTCGATCGTGGAGCACACTCAGCTGTGGTGGAGCGTGCGCCCGCACCACTCCTTCGGCACGGTCGAGGTCCGGATCTGCGACGCCCAGACCACGGCGGAGGACTCCAGCGCGCTGGCCGGCCTGATCGTGGCCTGCGTCGCCCAGGCCGCCATGGACCACGACGAGGGCGAGGCCCCCGATGAGACCCCCGGGCGCCTGATCGAGGAGAACCTCTGGCGCGCGATCCGTTACGGCCTCGACGGCCGCATGATCGACCTCGAGCGGGGTGAGGAGCTGCCCGCCTCCGTGGTGGCGGACCGCCTCCTGGCGTGGACCGCTCCCGCTCGTGCCGCGCTGCGGATCGAGCCCGCGCTGGCGGCCGAGAACGGCGCCCAGCGCCAGCGCCGGGCCCTGGCAGAGGGCGCGTCGATGCAGGAGGTCTTCGCCGCGGCGGTGTCGGACACCCAGCGCACGTATGCTGCGGCGGGGGTCACCAGCAGCACCTGACGCATGCAAGATCCACCCGGACAACAGCCCACGGAAGAGGAGCTGCGCGCCGCGCTCGAGGAGCAGATGCGCCAGATCCGCGTGGAGGACGTGATCCTCCAGACCATCGCCACGCTGATCAACCTGGCCGGCCGCCGGCTGGGCCTGGCGGGCGAGCCGGATGAGAAGGACGTGGCGCAGGCCAGGCTGGCCATCGACGGCGCCCGGGCCCTGGCGCCCATGTGCCCGCCGGAGCAGGAGGCCCCGGTCAAGGAAGCCCTGAGCCAGCTCCAGATGGCCTACGTGCAGGAGACCCAGGGCGCCGCCGAGCCGGCCGGCGAGAAGCCCGCCGAGAAGCCTGCACCCGAGGATGAGGAGCGGGCCAAGGCCCGGTCCAAGATTTGGACGCCCGGCCGGGCGTGACCGACACCGTCGGGATCTTCGGGGGGTCGGGCTTCTACCGCTTCCTCGAGGACGTTGAGGAGGAGGCCGTCGACACCCCGTACGGCCCGCCGTCCGCGCGCATCCGGATCGGGGAGATAGACGGCGCGCGCGTGGCCTTCATGCCGCGCCACGGCGACGAGCACACGCTGCCGCCCCACCGCATCAACTACCGCGCCAACGTGTGGGCGATGAAGCAGGTGGGCGCGACGCGGCTGATCGGGCCGTCGGCGTGCGGCTCGCTGAAGCCGGAGCTGGAGCCCGGCACCTTTGTCCTCTGCGACCAGTTCGTGGACCGGACCAGGGGACGCGAGGACACGTTCTACGACGGGCCCCAGACCACCCACGTGTCCGCCGCCGACCCCTACTGCCCGGACCTCCGCGGGACGCTGCTGGCGTGCGCGCGCGAGCTGGGCATCCCGGTGGTCGGCTCGGGCACCGTGGTGGTCATCCAGGGTCCGCGCTTCTCCACCCGGGCCGAGTCGAGGTGGTTCGCCCAAGCCGGGTGGGACGTGGTGAACATGACCCAGTACCCGGAGGCATGGCTGGCCCGCGAGCTGGAGCTCTGCTACGCCAACGTGTCGCTGGTCACCGACTACGACGTGGAGCTGGAGGGGATGCCCGACGGGCCCCCGGTGTCCGCCGACTCGGCCTTCGCGGTGTTCAAGGAGAACCTCGAGCGGCTGCGCTCGCTGCTGTTCGCGGCTGTGCCGCGGGTGGGGCCTCAGCCCGAGGACGTCTGCTCTACAGCCCGGCAGGGCGCGATCGTCCACTGAGCGACGGGTGGCGGGCCGCGTCCCGGGTATCCGGACGCTAGACTGCCGACGCCTTTTCGCGGGCGGCGCCGTTTCTCGGCCCTCGTCGAGCGCTTTTGCGCGCCCCGCTCCGGCGACGCCCGCCCTACCGAACCACACGGAGGAAACCCCCCTTGACCGACTTTCTGACCGACTACGGGATCATCGTCGCCCTGGCCTGTTCCGGCGCGGCCGTGGTCTACGGCGTGATCACCTCGCGCTGGCTGCTGGCCAAGTCGCCCGGCAACGAGGAGATGCAGGCCATCTCCCAGGCGGTGCAGGAGGGCGCCAGCGCCTACCTCACCCGCCAGTACCAGATCATCGGCGTGGTGGCCGTGGTCCTGGCGATCCTGCTGGCGATCGTGCTCAATCTGCTCACCGCCGTCGGCTTCCTGATCGGCGGCGCCTTCTCGGCCGCGGCCGGCTTCATCGGCATGAACGTCTCCGTGCGCGCCAACGCACGCGTGGCAGAGACCGCGCGCGGCGGCGTGTCGCCGGCGCTCGAGGTGGCCTTCAAGGGCGGCGCCGTCACGGGCCTGCTGGTGGCGGGTCTGGCTCTGCTCGGCGTGGCCGGCTACTACGGGATCCTGCTTGCCGGCGGCGAGCAGGAGCGCGACGCCATCGACGCCCTCATCGGCCTGAGCTTCGGCGGCTCGCTGATCTCGGTGTTCGCCCGTCTGGGCGGTGGCATCTTCACCAAGGCCGCCGACGTGGGCGCGGACATCGTGGGCAAGATCGAGGCCGGCATCCCCGAGGACGATCCGCGCAACCCCGCGGTGATCGCCGACAACGTGGGCGACAACGTGGGCGACTGCGCCGGGATGGCCGCCGACCTCTTCGAGACCTACGCCGTGACCGCCGTGGCCGTGATGCTGCTCGGCGTGCTCACCTTCAACGAGGTCGGCGAGGTGGGCGTGTACCCGCTGGTGATCGGCGGCGTGTCGCTGCTCGCGTCGATCATCGGCACGTTCGCGGTGCGAAGCCGCGCGGGAAACGTGGAACGCGCCCTCTATCAGGGCCTGATCGTCTCCGGCGTGATCGCCGCGCTGGCGTTCCTGCCGATCACCCTCTGGCTGATGGACGACATCACCGTCAAGGAGGGCGCCTCGCAGCTGCTCAGGGGCGGAGCCGAGGGGGCCACCGGCTTCGACTTCTGGCTCTGCACGCTGGTGGGCGTCGCGATCACGGCGGGCCTGTTCGTGATCACCGACTACTACACCTCCACCCGCTTCAACCCCGTCAAGAGCACCGCGCGGGCCTCGCAGACCGGCCACGCGACCAACATCATCCAGGGCCTGGCGCAGGGCTTTCAGTCCACCGCCGCCCCCGCGATCCTGATCGCGCTGGGCATCCTGGTGGCCAACGAGCTCGGCGGCATCTACGGCATCGGCGTGGCCGTGATGGCCCAGCTGTCGCTCACCGGCCTGATCGTGGCGCTGGACGCCTTTGGACCGATCACCGACAACGCGGGCGGCATCGCCGAGATGGCCGCGCTGCCCCAGGCCGTGCGCGACGTGACCGACCCGCTCGATGCCGTGGGCAACACCACCAAGGCCGTGACCAAGGGCTACGCGATCGGCTCCGCGGTGCTCGCGGCGCTCGTGCTCTTCGCCGCCTTCGTGGAGGAGCTGCGTGAGGAGGCCAACGCCGAGGGCGCCGCGGTCGTCACCTTCGACATCTCCCAGCCCGAGGTGCTGATCGGCCTGCTGATCGGCGGCATGATGGTCTACCTGTTCGTCGCCCTGGCGATCGAGTCGGTGGGCCGCGCCGGAGGCCTGGTGGTGGACGAGGTCCGGCGCCAGTTCAAGGAGAAGCCGGGCATCATGGATCGCACCGAGAAGCCCGACTACGTCCAGGCCGTGTCGATCGTGACCGCCGCCGCGCAGCGGGAGATGATCCTGCCGGCGCTGATCCCAATCGTGGTGCCCGTGGTGGTCGGCCTGCTGTCCACCCGGGCACTGGGCGGACTGCTGATCGGCGTGATCGTGGTCGGGTTCTTCACCGCTGTCTCGATGACCGCCGGCGGTGGCGCGTGGGACAACGCCAAGAAGCTGATCGAGGACGGCGAGTTCGGCGGCAAGGGCTCCGAGGCCCACGCCGCGTCGGTCACCGGCGACACCGTCGGCGACCCCTACAAGGACACCGCGGGCCCGGCGATCAACCCGATGATCAAGGTGGCGAACATCGTCGCACTCCTGATCGTTCCGTTCCTGGTTTAGCAACAAGTCGACTGTTCTCTGGCGACTGTGGCCTGGCTCTGTAGCTTCCGCTGATGGCGGAACGCAGACCCAAGGGCCAGGGCCTCGAGCGCGTGCTCGGCACCGGCGCGCTGTTCTCCACCGCCTACGGCAACGTGGGCAGCTCGATCTATTACGCGCTCGGGCTGGTCGCGGTCTTCGCCCTGGGCATGACGCCGGTCGTCTTCATCATCGCCGGCCTGATCTTCGCCGCCACAGCCGCCACCTACGCCGAGGCCACCACGATGTACCCCGAGGCGGGCGGATCCTCCTCGTTCGCCCGCCGCGCCTTCAACGAGTTCTGGTCGTTCTTCGCCGCCTGGGGCCAGATGCTCACCTACATCATTACGGTCTCGATCTCGGCGTTCTTCGTGCCCCACTACCTCGGCGTGTTCTGGGACCCGCTGGGCGAGTCGCCGGCCGACATCGTGGGCGGAATCCTCGTTGTGGCGATCCTCGTGGCGGTCAACATCTTCGGCGCCAAGGAGTCGGCGGGGGTGAACATCTTCTTCGCGGTGGCCGACTTCCTCACCCAGGTACTGCTGGTGGTGGTGGGCATGGTGCTCGTGTTCTCGCCCGACACGCTGCTCAACAACGTGGACTTCGGCACCACGCCCACCGTGAGCGACTTCCTGATCGCTATCCCCGTGGGGATGGTGGCCTACACGGGGATCGAGACGATCTCCAACATGGCCGAGGAGGCGCGCGACTACGGCACCACGATCCCCCGCGGGATCGGCGGCGTGGTGGTGGCGGTGGCGGTGATCTATGCCTTTCTTCCGGCGGTGGCGCTGTCTGTCATGCCGGTGCGCGACGGCACCACCGAGTTGGCGCTGTCCAAGGAGGAGGGGGGCTACGCCGACGACCCGGTGCTCGGGGTGGTGGAGAACATTGAGCTCGGGGCGCTCCAGGGCCCGGCCGAGATCTACGTGGGCCTGCTGGCGGCCACGATCCTCTTCATCGCCACCAACGCGGGGCTGATCGGGGTATCGCGCCTCACCTACTCGATGGGCCAGTACCGCCAGCTGCCAGAGGGCATCCGCCGGCTCCACCCCAAGTACCGCACGCCCTACGTGGCGATCCTGATCTTCGGAGCCGTGGCGGCACTGGCCATCGTGCCCGGCCAGGCGGAGTTCCTCGGCACGATCTACGCCTTCGGCGCAATGCTCTCGTTCACGATCGCGCACGTGTCGGTCTGTGTGCTGCGCGCCAAGCAGCCCGACCACGAGCGTCCCTACCGCAGTCCGGGCAACGTGCGGATCGCCGGATACGAGATGCCGGTGCTCGCGGTGCTTGGGGGACTGGGCACCGGCATCGCCTTTGTCGTGGTATCGGTGCTCGACCTGGTGACGCTGGTGTCGGGGGCGATCTGGCTGACAATCGGGCTCGTGGCGTACGTGGCCTACAGGCGCAACCAGGGGCTGAGCCTCACGCAGACCACCAAGGTGGTGGTGCCCAAGCCGATCGTGGACCACGAGGTGGAGTACGAGTCGGTGCTCGTGGCATTCGAGGACGGCCAGTATTCGGGCGAGGCGGTCTCAACGGCGGCCAAGCTCGCGGCGCGGCGCCGCCGGGGCATCCACGTGCTGGTCACGATCACCGTGCCCGCCACGGCGCCGATCGACGCCGAGATGCCCGAGGCCGAGGGCCGCGCCCAGGCGGCGATCGACTCCGCGCGCGTGCGCGGCGGGCGGCGGGTGACCGGCCACTGGGAGCGCGTGCGGGCCGGCGAGGCCGGGCGCCGGATCGTGGCGGAGGCCCGGGAGATCCATGCGGCTGCCGTCGTGATGACGGTGCCACCGCGCCGCACCGGATCCTCGATCTTCGGGCGCACGGTGGAGTACGTGCTCGCGGAGCGCCCCTGCCGGGTGATCATCGACTCGTCGGTCGAGCGAAAGCCCCCGGCCGCTGCGGCGTAGGATCGCGTCGGTGGACCGGGCCTTCCTCGCCACGTCGCGCCTGCTGGGCATCCTGCTGATGGTGGTGGGGCTGGCGATGGTCGTCACCACGCTGGCGCGGGGCGGCGGGCCGCTCGCCATCGGCGTGGTGTTCGGGGCGATCTTCGCGGTCCTCGGCGCGCTGCGGCTGCGCCTGGCGGGAGCGGCCGTGCGGCCGCGCGAGCGGTGAGCCGGCCCGCCGCGGGCGACGGCGCGGGGCGCCGGTTTCGCGACCCCCTGAGGGCCGGCGTGGATGCCGAGGCGTGGATCGCGCGCGGGCTCGGTGCGCCCGTGCTCCTTGCGATCGGCCTGATCGCGGTGAGCTCGTCGCTGTTCTTCGGGCTCGGGCTAGTGGCCGGAAGCGCGCTGGGCCTGACCCCGCTGGCCTTCCTGGCTGCCGGCCTGTTCTTCGTGCTCACGATGCTCACCTACGTGGAGGGCAGCTCGCTGCACCCCGAGCGCGGGGGCGCGTCGGTGTTCGCCCGCTACGCCTTCAACGAGCTGTGGAGCTTCATCGCGGGCTGGGCGATCCTCATCGACTACATCATCGTGATGGCGATCGCCGCACTCTCGGTGCCCCACTACCTCTCGGCCTTCTGGGAGCCCGCCGGGGACGCCGGGGTGGAGCTGGCGTTCGGCGGCGCCACGATCGCCTTCGTGGCCTGGGCCAACATCCGCGGGGTCAGCCCCGATCGCTACCGCACCGCGCTGGCGGTCTCGCTGCTCAGCTTCGTCCTGTTCGCCGTGATCGCCATCGTGGGGCTCGCGCAGCTGTTCGACCTGTCGTTGCTCACCGAGTCCGTGGAGCTGGGGTCGGCGCCAGGGGTGGGCGACCTGCTGCTGGCGGCCGTGGTGGCCACGGTGGCGTGCACCGGGATCGAAGCGGCGTCGGGCCTCGCGGGCGAGGTGAGGGTGCCCCGGCACGGCCTCCGCAGGGTTGTGACCGTGGGGTCGGCGGGTGTGCTGCTGCTGTTCTTCACGTTCTCGGCCGTCGCCCTGATGGCGGTGCCCGTGGAAGAGGCCGAGACGGCGCTCGGAGGCCCGCTGGTCGAGGCACCGGTGCTGGGGGTGGTTGCCGCGCTGGACCCGGCCTGGCTGGCCGAGACGCTGCGCTACACAGTGGCCGTGGTGGCCGCGGTCGTGCTGGCCCAGGCGGCCAACGGGCAGATGCTCGGAATCGGGCGGCTGGCGTACTCCCTCGGCGTGAACCGCCAGATCCCGAGCGCCGTGTCGCGGCTGGGCGACCGCTACTCCACGCCGTACGTGACGATCCTGGCGGCGGCGGCGATCGCCTTCGGGCTCGTGCTGTCCGGCGACGTGGAGTTCCTCGCCGGCATCTTCGCGTTCGGGGCGATGCTGGCCTTCACGATCGCCCACCTGTCGCTGATCGTGCTGCGCTTCCGTGAGCCCGATCGCGTCCGAGCGTTCCGAGTGCCGCTGAACGTGCCCGTGCGCGGTGCGCAGGTGCCGCTCCCCGCCGTGCTGGGCGCCCTGATCGGCATGGCCGGCTGGGTCACTGTGATCCTGCTCTTCGAGGGGGCGCGCGTGGCCGGCACGATCTGGATGGCGCTCGGCCTGACGATCTATGTCATCCACCGGCGCTCGGCGGGGAGGTCGCTCACCAAGCGCTTCACGATTCCCGAGGAGGCGCTGCGCGAGGCCGAGGACACCTCGTACGGCAGCATCCTCGTGCCGGTGTTCGGTGAGCCGCTGGACGACGACATCGTGGGCACCGCCGGCCGGCTGGCCTCCGAGGACGCCGACGAGGGAGAGGGCGGCGCCGTGCTCGAGGCGCTGTATGTGTTCGAGATCCCGATGTCCCTGCCGATCGACGCGCGAGTGTCCGACGACCGTGCGCAGCGCGCGCGGCGCGCGCTGGCGCGAGCCAAGGAGGTGGGGGAGGAGTACGAGGGAGTGGAGGTTGCGACGGCGCTGGCCCGCGGCCGCTCGATCGGCTCGACCATCGTCACCGAGGCCAAGCGGCGCGGCGTGGAAGCGATCGTGCTGGCCGCGGAGGCCCCGAGCCGCATCCGTGGGGGTGCGATGTTCGGGGGCAAGGGCCTCGCGCGGGAGCGCTTCGCCGGCGACATGACCCGCTACGTGATCGAGAAGGCGCCCTGCAAGGTGATCCTCACCGCGCCGCCGTCCGATGCGGACTCGGCGGTCGACGGCGACGTGCGCACGACCACCGGCTGACGGCCCACCACAGCGCTATTGTGCGCGCAATGTTCGTCTTGGTAGTGGGCTGTGGAAGGGTGGGCTCGGCGATAGCCAAGTCGATGCTCGCCGAGGGCCACGAGGTATCGGTGCTCGACGAGAATCCCGAGGCCATCGCGCTGCTCAACCGCGGCCAGGAGGTCACCTGGGAGGACCAGGGCGGATCGTTCACCGTGGGCACCGCGCTCGAGATCGACGCACTGCTGGCCGCCGGGATCGAGAACGCCGACGCATTCGTGGCCTCAACCGACGGCGACAACACCAACCTGGTGATCGCCCAGATCGCCCAGCGCCGCTTCGAGGTGGACCGCGTGGTTGTGCGTGTGCTCGACCCGGGTCGCGCCAGGTGGTACGCCGAGCAGGGACTGCAGACCGTGTGCCCCACCCAGACGGCGATCGAGCTGCTCGAGGCCGCGGTGCGCGGGCAGGTGCGGTTCGAGGGGGTCAGCGGCTAGTGGCCGCTCCTCCACTGGGCTCGCACCCGCCTGGCGGCCGCAAGTCTTCGCCAGGACGGGCACGATCCTCGCGGAGGAGCGGCTGATGTACGCGCTGATCGTCGGCGCCGGCAAGGTCGGCTGGAACCTCGCGCGCGAGCTCAAGGACAAGGGCAACGAGGTGACCGTGGTCGAGGCGAGCCGCCGCCGGTACGAAACGGTCGAGGAGGAGCTGGAGCACTCGATCCAGTACGGCGACGGCACCGAGCTGTGGATCCTCGAGCGCGCCGGCATCGAGCGCGCCGACCTCGTGATCGCCGTGACCGGCGACGACGAGGACAACATTCTCATCTGCCAGATGGCCGGCGAGAAGTACGGCGTCGAGAGGGTGGTGGCCCGCTGCAACAACCCGCGCAACCTCCAGCACTTCGAGCTGCTCGGGATTAAGCCCGCGGTGTCTGCCACCGACCTGATTCTGCGGCTGATCGAGCACGAGGTGCCCAAGTACGGCCTCGTGCACCTGCTCGACCTCAAGCGGGAGCAGCTGGAGATCATCGAGATGGAGGTGGCCGCCGGGTCGGTCGCCGACGGCACCGCGGTCCGCGACCTTGCCCTTCCCGACGGGTCGCTGGTGATCTCGATCCTTCGGGACGACGGCGGCTTCGTGCCCACCGGCGAGTCGGTGGTGAAGGGCGGCGACGAGGTGCTGCTGGTGCTGGACATCGGGATCGAGGAGTCGGTCACCGAGCGCTTCTCGGAGCGCGTGGAGACCGCCGGCACCGACGGCCGTTAGATGGCTGATTCCACGACCCCGCACGTGCACGCGGCCATGAAATCAGCCATCTAAGTGCGCGAGGTCGACCACCTGCTGATCGGGGGTGGGCTGGCTGCGGCCAGCTGTGCCGCGAAGCTGCGAGATGAGGGGGGCGACGGCTCGATCCTGCTCGTGGGCCGCGAGTCCGACCCGCCCTACGACCGCCCGCCGCTGTCGAAGGAGTACCTGCGGGGCGAGTCCGAGCGCGGCGACGCCCTCGTGCACCCCGACGCGTGGTGGGGCGAGAACGAGGTGGAGCTGCTCACACGCACGAGCGTGATGAAGCTCGACCCCGCCGAGCGCGTGGCCAAGCTCTCCAACAAGGAGGAGGTGCGCTTCGGCAAGGCGCTCCTGGCCACAGGCGCCAACGTGCGCCGCCTGCGCGCGGACGGGTGCGACCTCGAGGGCATCCATTACCTGCGCGCCTTCGCCAACTCCGACGCCATCCGCGAGGACGCCTCGAAGGCCGAGCGCGTGGTGCTGATCGGGGGCAGCTACATCGGCTGCGAGGTGGCTGCGTCGCTGGTGGCGGGACTGGGCGCGGAGTGCTCGATCGTGATGCAGGAGGAAGTAGCCCTCGAGCGCCACTTCGGGAGCGAGGTGGGCGGCTTCTTCCAGGGAGTGCTCGAGGAGCACGGGATATCCCTGCACGGCGGCGACGAGCTCGACCGCTTCGAGGGCGACGGCGAGCGAGTGGGCAAGGTCGTCACCAAGTCGGGCCTCGAGCTGGAGGCCGACTGTGTGGTCGTGGGCGCGGGCGTGGTCCCCGACGTGATGCTCGCCAAGGCGGCCGGGCTCGAGCTGGGCGAGAGCGGGGGAGTGAAGTGCTCGTCGTCGCTGCGCACCTCCGCGCCCGACGTGTTCGCCGCCGGCGACATCTGCGAGTACGACAGCCCGGTGCACGGCCGGTCGCTGCGGGTGGAGCACTGGGATGTGGCCTCCGAGCAGGGCAAGACCGCAGCGCTCGGGATGCTGGGTCGCGAGACACCGCACGAGGAGATCCCCTACTTCTTCTCCGACCTGGCCGATTGGGCCTCGATGGAATACGTGGGCCCGGGCTCCGGTGAGCCGGTGATCCGCGGCTCGATCGACGACGGCGAGTTCACGGCCTTCTACGTGGACGAGGGACGCGTGACCGCCGCACTGACCGTGGGCCGGTCCGGCGACCTGGAGCACGCGCGGCGGTGGATCGCCGAGGGCGGGGCTCCGGGGGCCGAGGCGCTTGCGGACGAGAGCAGCGACCTCGGTTCGGGCTAGCTGGCTACTCGTCCCCGCTTCCGCGCGAAGTTGGGCGTCTGGCTGTGGCAGTTCGCGCAGAGGAGCCTGAGGTTCTCGAGCCGGTTGTCGGTTCCGTCGCCATTGACGTGGTGTAGCGCCATGTTGAGCGGTTCGTCCATCCACTGGTCGATGCCGCACTCCTCGCACCGGCCCTGCTTCAGGCCCTCTGAAAGAAGCCGTTGCTTCAAGTGCTGTCGGCTACGTGCCGGCCCTTTCACCAACAGCTCGTCGATAGGGATGCCGGGTGCCCGCGGAACGATCTCTCCTCTGAGGACGGCCTTACCCCACGACCGACTCGAGAATCCGAACGCCGCTTCACAGTCGCGGACGCTGTGCCCGGCGTCGTAGTAGCGCTGAATCTCGTCCCAGTCCCCGCGAGGACCGTACTTCGCACTCGGCGGCAGGCCCAGCTTCCGGCGGTGGTAGGACACGGCAGCGGCCGAGACTCCGAGTTCTCGTGCAGCTTGACCGACGCTCTGGCCGCTACCCAAGAGTCTGCTGACCGCCTCCCGTGTACCGCTGCTCATCGCTATCCTCACCGGCCTTCTCTGCGGGGTCGAATAATGGAAATTCGCGCGGTTCTGGTCCGTGAAATCGGGGTTCGAGTCCCTGCCCCGCAGCTGGCTCTCTACAGCCTATGACGCACCCCGGACGGAACACACGTTCGCCTTCCGTCCGGGCCGGGATGGAAGCTTCGGCAATGAAGACGCGGGACCGAGTATCGGCGCTACTTGCCGAAGGCCTGTCGATCTCCGAGGTCGCCGAAGCCTTGGCGCTCGCAAAGAGCACGGTGTGCTATCACGCCCGCCGGCTTGGCAGGGCTCCGGACCCGCGCTTTGCGATTCGACACGACTGGTCGGCGATCAGAGAGCACTACGACGGGGGCGCGAGCGTGACCGAGTGTCGAGAGCGGTTCGGCTTCGGCCCATCCGCGTGGCACGACGCTGTGCGTCGCGGCGCTGTGGTGCCACGAGCCCGTGGCAGATCACTGGAGTCCTACCTCGCGGACCGGAGTCGCAACGGGCGTTCGGGACTGAAGCGCCGGCTCTTGGCCGAGGGCGACGTGGTCTACGCCTGTGAGTGGTGCGAGACGAGTGAGTGGCGCGGTCGACGACTCTCTCTCGCACTCCATCACGTCAACGGAGATGGGACCGACAACCGCCGCGAGAATCTGCTGCTCCTCTGCCCGAATTGCAACAGCCAGACGGAGAACTACGGTGGGCGGAACTCCGGTGGGCCCCGGGAAACCTCGGGTGGCATCCGCTCGTCGGAATCCGCGGGTTCAACCGGCGGCGCGTTGACGGTTACTGGCTAGCATCCCCACCTATGAACGGCACGCGCCTTAGTGCGGTGTTCGTGGCCGCCGCTACCCTTGCTCTTCCCGCCTGCGGAGACGACGACGAGAGCTCCGGAGCCGATTCACAGGACAGCGGCAGCGCTTCCTCGCAGACCACCACGACTGAGGACACCGGCCCGCCCGCCAAGGGCGTGGTCGCCACGATCGAGGTCGACCTGACCGAGTTCAAGCTCGACCCCGTCAACCCGGGCGTGGAGGACGCCGGAAAGGTTGCGATCGAGGCCACCAACGCCGGCAAGTTCCCCCACGCGATCGAGGTGGAGGGCCCCAAGGGCGAGCAGGAGACCGATGAGATCGCACCCGGGAAGACGGCCAAGCTCACGGTCGACCTGAGCAAGCCCGGCAAGTACAAGTGGTACTGCCCGATCGGCGATCACGAGCAGCGCGGCATGACGGGGTCGATCTTCATCGCCTTCGACAAGGTCAACCAGACCGACCAGCCGCCCGAGGAAGAGGAGAAGGACGACGACTCAGGCGGCTCCGGCGGCTACTAGGCCGCGGCCTGCTCCGCCCAGTCGCGGTACAGCCGCGCGTAGGCCCCGCCGGCCTCGAGCAGCTCGTCGTGGGTGCCCTGCTCGGCGATCCGCCCGCTGTCGATCACCACGATCCGCCCCGCGTCGCGGATCGTGGACAGCCGGT
Organism: Thermoleophilaceae bacterium; assembly: GCA_035646775.1. GTDB lineage: Bacteria > Actinomycetota > Thermoleophilia > Solirubrobacterales > Thermoleophilaceae > JAAYBF01. The sequence continues at coordinate 17,386 of DASROS010000069.1, forward strand.
GGGCGATCACGATCGCCGTGCGGCCGGCCAGCAGCCGGCGCAGCCCGCGCTCGATGCGCGCCTCGGTGTGAACGTCCACGTTCGACGTGGCCTCGTCGAGGATCAGCACGCGGGGGTCGGCCGCGGCGGCGCGCGCGAACGCCACGAGCTGGCGCTGGCCGGCCGACAGGTGCCCGCCGCGCTCGCCCACCTCTGTTTCATAGCCCTCCGGCAGCCGCTCGATGAACTCGTGCGCGCCGACGGCATTGGCTGCCGACTCGATCTCCTCGTCGGTCGCTCCGGGCCGGCCGAAGGCGATGTTCTCGCGCACAGTGCCGGAGAACAGATAGCCCTCCTGGGGCACCACGCCCAGCTGCGACCGCAGTGAGTGCTCGGTGACGTCGCGCAGGTCGTGCCCGTCGATGAGGACCCGTCCGCGGGTGGGGTCGTAGAAGCGAGCCACCAGCTTGGCCAGCGTGGATTTGCCCGCGCCGGTGGCGCCCACCAGCGCCACCGTCTGCCCGGGCGGCACGTGCAGCGACACGTCGCGCAGCGCCAGCGCGCCGCCCTCCCCGGCGTAGCCGAAGTCCACGCCCTCGAACTCGATCTCGCCCTTCACCGAGGGCAGCTCCACCGCGTTCGGCGAGTCGGCCAGCTCGGGCTGCTCGTCCAGCAGGTCGAAGATCTTGTCCAGCGCCGCCATGCCTGCCTGGTAGGTGGTGTACAGCTGGGACAGCTGCTGGATCGGGTCGAAGAAGCTCTGCAGGTAGAAGACGAACGTGGCGAGCACGCCGATCGTGACCGCCCCGTCCACCACCTGGTTGCCGCCGTAGAGCAGGATCACGGCGGTTGCCACAGCCGACAGCAGCTCCACCGACGGGAAGTAGGCGGCGTTGAGGTTCACCGTGCGCATGTTGGCCGCGCGGTGCTCATCGTTGAGCTCGGCGAACTGGCGGATATGGCGCGGCTCCTGGCCGAACGCGCGCACGATCCGGACACCGGAGAGCGTCTCCTGCAGGTAGGCGGTGACCAGCGCGATCTTCTCGCGCGTGAGCCGGTAGGCCCCCGCCGAGGCGATCCGGAACGCCACGCTGCCGGCCAGCAGCACCGGGAACACGGCGAACGTCACGAGCGCCAGCTGGGCGTTCAGGAACAGCAGGATCGCCGCTGTGCCCACGAGCGTGAGGGAGGCCGAGAACAGCGTGACGATGCCGTCGGAGACCAGCTGGTCCAGCGCCTGCACGTCGTTGGTGAGCCGCGAGATCAGCACGCCGGCCCTGTTGCGCGAGTAGAAGCCGATCGACAGGGACTGGAGGTGGGAGAAGATCCGGCTGCGCAGATCCTGCAGGGCGCGCTGGCCGATCCAGCTGACGAGATAGGTCTGGACGTAGGTGGCACCCCAGTTCATCGTTGCGGCCGCCAGGAACGCGATCAGCACCCACGTGAGCGCGCCGGTGTCGCCAGCGCCGATGCCGTCGTCGATCGCGCGCCCGGCCAGGTACGGCGGCGCCAGCGAAGCAGCGGTGGCGATCACAAGCGCCACGAACATCAGCGCCACCCGCCCCCGGTAGGGACGCAGCAGGGCCAGCAGCTTGCCCAGCTTGCGCGTACGGCCGCGCTCGCCGCGCAGCGTCTCCCAGACACGTCGCGCGCGCCCGCCGTCGGCCTGCGCCGGCCCGCTCACAGTCCCGCCACCTTGGCCTCCTCGGGCTTGCGGTTCAGGAACACCTGGTCGGGCAGTCCGCGCTCGGCGATCTCGCGGTAGAGGTCGGACTGCTCCAGCAGCTCGTCATGGGTCCCGCGGGCCACGATGCGGCCGTCCTCGAGCACCGCGATCTCGTCGGCCAGCGCGATGGTGGACAGGCGGTGGGCGATCACGAACGTGGTGCGTCCGTCCATGACCTCGGCCAGCGCCTCCTTGATCGCGCTCTCGGTCGAGGCGTCCACGCTGGAGGTGGCGTCGTCGAGGATGAGGATGCGCGGCTCGGCCAGCAGGGCGCGCGCGATGGCCACGCGCTGACGCTGACCGCCGGAGAGGGTCAGGCCGCGCTCGCCCACCAAGGTCTCGTAGCCGTCGGGCAGCTCGCGCGCGAAGTCGTCGACGCCGGCACGACGCGATGCGGCCAGCACCTGCTCGTCGTCGGCCTGCGGATCGGCGTAGGCGATGTTGTCGCGCAGGCTGGCGGAGAACAGGAAGGCGTCGTCGGACACCAGCGCGATCTCATTCCGGAGCGAAACGGTGTCCACGTCGCGCACGTCGGTGCCGTCGACCAGCACCGCGCCCTCGCGGACGTCGTACAGCCGCGGGATGAGTGCCACCAGCGTGGTCTTGCCCGAGCCCGTGCCGCCCACCAGTGCCACGGTGCGCCCGGCTTCCACGTCGAGGTCCACGTCGCGCAGCACGTCGCGGCCGTCGCCGTAGTTAAAGCTCACCCCTCGCAGCTCCACCCGGCCGCCGCCCTCGGGCAGCGGCGGCGCGCCCGCCGGGGCGGTCAGCGCCGGCCGGCGGTCGAGGATCTCGAACACGCGCGCGCCCGATGCCACCGCACGCTGGGCCATGCCCAGCGACACCCCGAGCGTGCGAACGGGCGAGGTGAGCATGAGCACGTAGCCGTAAAAGGCCACGAAATCGCCGAGAGAGATCGAGCCGTCGATGGCCTGGCGGCCGCCCAAGAGCAGGATCGCGGCGAGTCCCAACTGCGGCAGGAACCCGATGAACGGGTTGTAGAACGCCCGCAGCTTCGTCGAGACCATCGACTGGTCGAATACGCGCCGCACGGTCTCGTTGAAGCGCCGCAGTTGGCGCGCCTCCTGCGCGAAGGCCTTCACCACGCGCACGCCGGAGATGTTCTCCTCCGCCTCCGCAGTGAGCTCGGCCACGCGCTGCTGTACCTCCTGGGTGGCCGGTCGGTTGCGCTTGCCGTAGCGGAACGCCACCCAGATCACGACGGGCGTGGGAGCGAGCGCGACCAGCGCGAGCGTGGGGTTCACGGCCAGCATCACCGCGGCGGCCACGAGGATCGTGATGATCGACTGGGCCATGAAGATCAGGCCGTAGCCGAGGAAGAAGCGCACCGACTGCAGGTCCACCGTGGACCGCGACATCAGCTGGCCGGTCTGCTGGGTGTCGAAGAACTCCAGCTCCAGGGCCTGAAGGTGGCGATACATGCGATTGCGGAGGTCGACCTCCACGCCCAGGGACACCCGCCCTGCCACCAGGCGGCGCACGACCGAGAACGCCAGCCGCAGCACGGCGGCGGCGGCGATCGCCGCCACGAGCAGCGTCAGGTCGGCGCCGCCGGTGCGGATGTCGTCCACGGTGCGGCCCACCAGGAAGGGGATCAGCACGCCGGTTCCCATCGCAGCGGCCGCCAGCGCGAAGGACGAAATCACCCCTGAGCGATAGGGAGAGAGAAAGCCAAGCAGGCGTCTGAATACGGCCATCGACCTATTACTTTACTTAGTGAAGGATGGCCCCCGACTGTGCGGCTGAGAGTTACAGAGTTGGTACTGGCGGGTCTTGTTCCGTCACACGGCTCGCGGCAGGGTCTCCGTGTGCCCGTCGGCTGCTGCCTCACAGCCCTCCATGTCCAATGCGAGAAGCCACAGTGGCAGTCGCTCGTCGATGCGGTCGGAGAGCGATTGGCCGGCACCTTCATGTGGATGGACGAGAGCGCCCTCCCGGACGGCTCGCGGGTGCACGCCTACAAGCACATCTACACCCGCCGCTACCTGTATCTGACCGAGGCGGGGTGCGCCTACGAGTGGACGGCCTGCCAGCGTTTCGTGCGGTCGCGGCTGGACTACGCCCTCGAAGCCGCGCTTTGCAACTGGTGGGTCTTGGCGGGCTGGGACGCCGAGGACGCCGAAGCGGTGCGGATGGCGATCCTCAAGGCGAACCGGGCCGCCACCTCTCAGTCGTGACACGTGTTCGCGTCAGCGCTACGCTCGAAGCACCGATGCTCTGGGCGCACACGGACACCGAGGTTCACCGCCTGTCCTACGAGGACGTGCTGCGAATGGTCGAGACCGGCGTGCTGCGGGAGGACGACCGGGTCGAGCTGGTCGAGGGCGTGCTCATCGACATGACGCCGCCGGGCGCCGACCACAGCGCGATCGTCTCGTGGCTGACCCGCCATTTCGTCGCCGGCGCAGGCGAGCGTGAGGTGCGCGTTCAGGACCTGCTCCTCATCGAGGGCGGCTTTGTGATGCCCGATCTCATGGTCATCGATCCGCCGCCGCGAGGTCGCCATCCGTCCACGGCGTTCCTGGTGGTGGAGGTATCTGTCACGACGCAGCGGCACGACGAATGGAAGGCCGGCCGCTACGCCGCGGCGGGAGTCGGGGAGTACTGGATCGTGGACGTGGCGGCGCGTACCGTGCGCGTTCATCGCCGCCCGCGGCCTGGGGGTTACGAGCAGGTCGCCGCCTTCGTGGACGGCGACAGGATTGGCGAGCCGGCGGTCGACGTCAGCGAGCTGTTGGGCCCCGAGGCGTAGCACCTCCGCTCGAGCCGCTTGGTTCAGCCTGCCGGCGGCCCAGCCTCCAGCGCGAGCAGCTGCGGCACCGACTCGCGGCCGGCCCAGCGGTTTGCGCCGAAGGCGCTACGCGGCGTCCGACAAGCGCTCCAGCTCCTCGTTGGAGAGCTCCAATTCAGCGGCCGCCACGTTCTCCTCGAGATGATCGGCGCTCGAGGTGCCGGGAATCGGCGCGATCGCGGGGGAACGGGCCAGCAGCCAGGCGATAGCCACCTGGTGCGCGTTCACGCCGCGATCTTCGGCGATCTCGCTGGCCACCTCAGCCGGGTTCCCTGATCCAAGCGGAAACCAGGGCAGGAACGCCAGGCCGTCGTCCGTGCAGGTCTCGAGCACGTCCTCGTTGGAGCGGTCGGACAGGTTGAAGCGGTTCTGCACCGACACCACCTCGGTGAGGCCGCGAGCGGTGGCCAGCTCATCGGCGTTCACGTTGCTCACGCCGATGCGGGCGATCTTGCCCTCCTCCTTGAGCTCCACGAGCGCGCCAATGGACTCCTCGTAGGGCACCTCGTCGTCGGGCGAATGAAGCTGGTAGAGCTCGATCTGGTCCACCCGCAGGCGGCGCAGGCTGCCCTCGCATGCTTCGCGCAGGTGCTCGGGACGGCCGTTTCGGGGCCACTGACCGGGACCTGTGCGCTCGAGGCCGCCCTTCGTCGCGATCACGACGCCCTCGGGATAGGGGTGAAGCGCCTCGGCGATCAGCTGCTCTGACACTTCGGGGCCGTAGGAGTCGGCCGTGTCGATCAGCTGGACGTCGAGCTCCACGGCACGCCGCAGGACCCGGATCGCCTCGTCGCGGTCCTCGGGCGGTCCCCACACGCCGTCGCCGGTTATGCGCATGGCACCGAACCCGAGGCGGTTGACCTCGATGTCGCCGAAGTTCACGGTGCCGGCCCTGCTAGCTGTGGTGGTTTGGGTCATGGGGCTTCCCATACCCGCCTCCGCCGGGCCTACCCGGCTTGCCCGATAGCGTGGCGCGCCGCCCATGGCCGCCGCCCTCGCCCTCACCGCCTGCCTGTGTTACGGGGTCTCGAACTTCCTGGGGCCCCTGCTCAGTCGCGAGAACCCGCAGTTCGTGGTGCTGATCTCCGGGCAGTTCGTGGCCTTCGTGGTAAGCGCTGCGGTAGTGGTGGCGCAGGGCACCTCCGTGCCCGCGGACCGAGAGCTGGCGGCCGGGCTGGTCGCCGGCGTGGGCAACGCGCTCGGGGTGGCAGCCTTCTACCGGGCGGCCGCGGTCGGTCCGCTGTCGGTGGCCGCGCCAATCGGGGCCACGGCGGCGATCATTCCGGTGGGAATCGGCGTAGCCGGCGGCGAGAGCCTTGGCCCCGACCAGGTGGCGGGGATCGTGCTGGCCGTGGGCGGCGTGGTGCTGGCGGCGCGCCGGGAGAGCACCCCCGTCCCCGGCGGGGACGTTCGCCGTTGCGCACTCTGGGCGGTCGCGGCGGCGGTGGGCTTCGGGGTGTTCTTGTCGGCGATGGCGCCTGCCTCGGACGGGGGCACCTTCTGGGCCGTGCTGGTGAGCCGGGCGAGCCTGCTCGTGGTCCTGTTCGGCGTGGCCGCCACCACCGGCGCCGCCCTGCACGCCAGGGTCTCGCACCTGCCCAAGCTCGCGCTCCCAGGAGTACTGCTGTTCGCCGGCACGGTCACCTACACGCAGGCCACCGCCGAGGGCCAGCTGAGCGTGGTCTCGGTGCTGGGCTCGCTGTTCCCGGTGGTCACCGTGGCGCTGGCCTTTGTGCTGCTCGGGGAGCGGCTCAGCCGGCTGCAGTCGACAGGCGTGGTGGCCGCGCTGGTCGGCGTGGTGCTTCTGGCCGCGGGGTGAGCGGTCACGCGTCAAGTCCTGACCATCCGCCCGCGCGTCTCCGTACCTCACGACACCGCAAGGAGACGACATGGGAGCAGTCAGCAAGTACATCCGCATCGACGCGCCGCCGCAGCAGGTCTATGACCTGTGGCGCGATCCCAGCCAGTTCCCCGAGTTCATGGCCGACGTGGAGGCCGTCGAGAACCGTGGGGGACAGAAGCTTTGCGCGCAGCAGCCAAGGCTCGCCCACGGATCCTACCCTTGAGGTTGAGGTGTCCGACAGCTGCAACCCGGAGAACTACACCTTCAGCGACTTGAGAATCGATGTCGGCGCCTTTCGCTAGGAACGGCTCTCGGGTGCGATCAGGCCGCTGACCGCGCGACGGCGGAGCCGGCCGCTGGGCGGCGCGACCGGCCGATGGGCGGCGCGACCGGCCGCCTATCTCCACAACTTCGGGCGTCAGGGTGCGTTATATGGAAAATGAGTCAACGGAGGGGAACGGCCTTGAGACGCCTTTTGCCCGTCGTAGTAGCCGCTGTCGCTGTCGCCTTGCCGGTGATCGCGCAGGCCGACCACAAGCCGGGCCATGCCAAGCCCGGCCAGCCGAAGCCACCGAAGCCGTCTCCTCCAGCACAGACCGATCTGACGATCGCCGCGCAGCCGAACGTGACGGTGTTCCGGGGCGCAACCGTGATCTCGGGCCGCCTGAAGGGTCCCAACAACGCCGGCAAAACGGTGGTCCTGCGAGAGGACGAGTTCCCGTACGGCACCGGGATCAGGAACGCGGCCACGACGACAACCGACGCCAAGGGCGACTACACCTTCACCCGGCGCCCGGCTCGCAACACCGCCTACCAGGCCGTCGCCAACACAGGGGTCACCTATGGCACGACGGTCAGCATAGGGGTGCTCGTTAAGGTTCGCATCCGCATGAGCCTGAGGGTGGGCGACCGCACGCCTCGCGTGGGCCAGATCGTCCGCTTCAGGGGCCGGGCGTGCCCCGCCCACGACGGCCTCCTCGTGCGTATCCAGCGCAAGACGCGCAAGGGTACGTTCCGAACCGTTCGCCGCACCACGCTGAGGGCGGCGACCCGGTGCTCGGTCTACCGCCGGCGCTTTCGTGTCTATCGCGACGGGACCTACCGGGTCACGAGCGACGACCGAGACCACGCGCGGGGCTTCAGCCGCCCGCGCTTCTTGAACGCGCACCGGTAGCGCGGACTCAGAGCAAGTCGGCCCCGGCACCCGCCGGGGCCGAAGCCACGTCCGCATTGGGTACACCCGTCCGAGCCTCGCGGGGCCGGTTCTGGGTCGATCCGTCCCAGCGCCGTGCAGCTCGGCACCGCAGCAGCGGGCCTACCGAGAAACCAGAAACCGCTGCTCTGCGGGGGCTTCTGTGGATAGCTCCGCCTGGATTTGAACCAGGGACCTCACCATTATGAGTGGTGCGCTCTAACCGCTGAGCTACGGAGCCGTGGGGCGCGGTGGCCCGCGCGGGCAAGGGTAGCCCTTGACCGTCAGAATCCGGCTCGTGCCCGCCGCCGCACCCACGCTCGTCGCCGTTCCCAACGTGAGCGAGGGAAGCGACAGCGCTGCGATGGAGAGGATCGGGCGGGCGTTCGCGCCCGCGGCTCTGCTGGACATGCACGCCGACCCCGACCACGGGCGCTCGGTCTACACGCTCGCCGCTCCGCAGGGATCGCTGGCCGACGGCCTCGTCTCGGGCGCCGCGGCTGCCCTGGAGGCGATCGACCTGGCCGGCCACGCCGGCCTGCACCCGTTCGTTGGCGCGCTCGACGTGATGCCCGTGGTCTACCTCGACGAGGAGCGCCGCGGCGCGGCGTGCGCCGAGGTGCTGGCTGCGGCTGGAAGGGTCGGGGAGGAGCTCGAGGTGCCCGTCGTTCTCTACGGCGAGCTCGCCACGCAACCCGAGCGTCGCGAGCGCGCTTGGCTGCGCCAAGGCGGCTGGCGCGCGCTGGCCGACCGGATCGAGACGGGAGAGGTGCCCCCCGATTTCGGGCCCCGGCGCGCGCATCCGACGGGCGGGGTGATCCTGGCCACCGCCCGCCCGCCGCTGATCGCCTTCAACCTCGAATTGGCCGAGGACGATCTGGACCTGGCGCGTGACGTGGCGGCGCGGATCCGCGAGTCCGGCGGCGGGCTGAAGGGCGTGCGCGCGATCGGCCTGCGCCTGGCGGCGCGCGGGCGCGTGCAGGTGTCCACCAACGTGCACGACCATCGCGCCACGCCGTTGCGGGCCGTGGTGGAAGCGGTGCGGCGGCACGCCGAGGTGGCGGAAGCCGAGCTCGTGGGCCTCGCACCCGCCGCCGCCTTCGACGGCTTCCCCGACGATGTGCCGATCCGGGGCTTCTCGCCGGACCGGCACCTGCTCGAGAACGCGTTAGATTCGGTCTAGATCAATGGCCCAGACCAAGAACAAGCGCAAGCGCAAGCGCAAGCACCGTGGCACGCCGGCCGGCACGATCGAACGCCCGGGGCGCACCGGGCGGCAGCAGGGCAAGAAGGACTCCAAGACGACCGCCCGGGAGCGTCGCGCCGAGCGGATGAGCAAGGAGCCCACGTGGAAGGGAGCCCTGAACCGCGCGGCGATCGCCGCGGTGGTGTTCACCGCGCTGATGTTCGTGCTGCGCGACGAGCCGCCCCTGGCGAACCTGCTGCTGGGCGTGCTCGTGTTCCTCTTCTACATCCCGCTCGGCTACCTCACCGATCGCGCGATCTACAACTTCCGCCGGCGCAAGCAGAGCTAGGCTGACGCGCCATGGACGTCCGCATGTTCACCGTGGGCATGATCCAGGAGAACTGCTTCCTGCTTCGCCGCGACGGTTCCGACAGGGCGCTCATCGTCGACCCTGGCGAGGAGGCCCCGAAGCTGCTGGCCGCGATCGAGCAGCTGGGCGTGACCCTGGACGGGATCCTGCTCACGCACACGCATTTCGACCACGTAGGGGCGGTGGCACCGATCGCCAAGGCCACCGGCGCCGAGGTGTGGGTGCCGGAGTTGGAGAAACAGGTGCTCGCCGACATCGACAGCTACGTTCCGTGGCCGGAGTTCGGCCCGTTCGAGAGCTGGGACGCTGAGCACACCGTGTCCGGCGGCGAGCGGCTCGAGCTGGCGGGGCTGGAGATCGACGTGCTGTTCACCCCCGGTCACAGCCCCGGCCACGTGACCTACTCGATCCCCGACGAGCGAGTGGTGTTCTCCGGCGACGTGCTGTTCCAGAGCTCGGTGGGCCGCACCGACCTCCCCGGCGGCGACTGGCCCACGCTGCTGGAGTCGATCCGCACCCTGGTCGACACGCTGCCCGGCGAGACCACCGTCTACCCGGGGCACATGGGCATCACCACGCTCGGTGCCGAGCGCGCGGGCAATCCGTTTCTGGCTGAGCTGGCGAGGTAGCCGGCGTGGCCGGCGGCAAGCTCCAGGCCCCGCGGGGCACATTCGACGTGCTCCCCGAGGACGCCCGCCGGCGCGCCCTGCTGCACAAGCGCACGGCGGCGGCGCTAGACAGCGCCGGCTACGAGCCCATCGAGACGCCGGTCTTCGAGGACACCTCTCTGTTCGCCCGCGGCGTGGGGGAGTCCACCGACATCGTGCAGAAGGAGATGTTCAGCGTCGAGGACAAGGGTGGCCGCTCGCTCACGCTGCGCCCCGAGGGCACGGCGGGGATCTGCCGCGCCTACATCGAGCATGGGATGCACAAGCTGCCGCAGCCGGTAAAGCTGCGCTACGCGGGGCCGTTCTTCCGCCATGAGGCCCCACAGGCCGGGCGCTACCGCCAGTTCGCCCAGATCGGGGCCGAGGCGCTGGGCTCCGACGACCCGTCGCTGGACGCCGAGCTGATCGTGTTGCTCGCCCAGATCCTCGAGCGGTCCGGCGTCAAGGCGCGTCTGCTCCTTTCCAGCCTGGGCAACGCCGACACGCGGGCGGAGTACGGCGAGGAGCTGCGCGCACACCTGCGCGCCCACGAGTCCGACCTGTCCGACGAGGTCCGCTCGCGGATCGACACCAACCCGCTGCGGGCGTTCGACTCCGACCACCCTGGCACGCGCGCGGCGATGGATGAGGCGCCGCGGTTGATCGACCGTTTGGACCCCGAGGACACGGTGCACTTCGCGGAGGTGCGCGCCCTGCTGGAGGAGGCGGGCTGCGCGTACGAGCTCGACCCGACGCTCGTGCGCGGGCTGGACTACTACACGCGCACGGTGTTCGAGTTCGAGAGCGACGACCTGGGCGCGCAGCGCGGGGTCGGGGGAGGGGGCCGCTACGACGGCCTCGTGGAGCAGCTCGGCGGCCCCGCCACGCCCGGCGTTGGATGGGCGGCGGGCGTGGAGCGAATCCTGCTCGCCTCGCAGCGAGAGGCCGAGCGTGCGTACTTCCCGGTGCGGGCCTACGTGGTGGTTCCCAAGGCCGAGGGGCGGCCACTGGCCTTCCGCGTCGTGCAGGCGCTGCGTAACGCCGGGGCGCTCGCGGAGATGGAGCAGGCCGGCCGCTCGATGAAGGGCCAGATGAAGCAGGCCGACCGCGTCCAGGCCGAGTACGTGGTGATCGCGGGCGACTCCCTGGAGGTCAAGGACATGCGCACCGGCGAGCAGCGCGCGGTGGCCTCCCTGGAGGATGCCGTGAAAGCCGTGACCCGGTGACGGACACGTTCGACAACCGCTACCGCAGCGCCTGGTGCGGCCAGGTTCGCGCCGAGCAGGTGGACACCGAGCTGCGAGTGGCCGGCTGGGTGCACCGCCGTCGCGATCACGGCGGGCTGATCTTCATCGACCTGCGCGACCGCGAGGGGCTGCTCCAGCTGGTCTTCCATCCCGAGGAGGCCAAGGAGGCCCACGCGGCCGCCGGCCGGCTGCGCTCCGAGGACGTGGTCAGCGCCGCCGGCAAGGTGGTGCGCCGGGAGGAGGGCACCGTGAACCCCAACCTGCCGACGGGCGAGGTGGAGCTGGCGGTGTCGGACTTCGACCTGCTGGCCGACGCCGACACCACCCCGTTCCAGATCGACGAGGACGACCCGGTCAGCGAGGAGCTGCGCTTGCGCTATCGCTACCTCGATCTGCGTAAGCCCGCGATGGCCGAGGCGATCGCCCTGCGCGCGCAGGTGGTTACGGCGATCCGCCGGCGGTTCGACGACGAAGGATTCATCGAGGTCGAGACGCCGACGCTCACCCGCTCCACCCCCGAGGGCGCGCGCGACTACCTGGTGCCCAGCCGGATAGCGCCCGGATCCTGGTACGCGCTGCCGCAGTCACCCCAGATCTTCAAGCAGCTGCTGATGATCGGCGGGCTCGAGCGCTACTACCAGATAGCCCGCTGCTACCGGGACGAGTCGGCGCGCGCCGACCGCCTGCCGGAGTTCACCCAGCTGGACGTGGAGATGTCCTTCGTGGAGGAGGACGACGTGATCGCCACTGTGGACCCGCTGCTGCGTGAGGTGCTGGCCGTCGGCGGGGTGGAGGTGCCCGAGCAGATCGAGCGGATCACCTACGACGACGCGATGCTGCGCTACGGGACGGACCGCCCCGACCGCCGCGTGCCGATCGAGATCGCCGACCTGGGGGAGGTCTTCGCCTCATCGGAGTTCAAGGTCTTCGCGGGAGCCCTGGCCGCAGGCGGCGTGGTGCGCGGCTTCAGCGTGAGCGGCGAGTTTCCGCGCTCGCGCTTCGACGCTCTCACCGAGCGGGCGCAGCGCTTCGGCGCGAAGGGGCTGGTCTGGGGTGTGGTCGAGCCCGATACCCAGACGGGCACTGGCGGCTGGCGATCGCCCGTGGCCAAGTTCCTCTCCGAGCAGGAGATTGCCGGCCTGATCGCCGCGACCGGTGCGCAGGAAGGCGACGCCATCCTCGCGGTGGCCGACGAAGTGGCCACCGCGGCCCGCGTGCTCGGCGACCTGCGCCTGGAGGTGGGCGAGCCGCGCGACGGGCACGACTTCGTGTGGGTGGTGGACTTCCCGATGTTCGGCTGGGACCCCGAGCAGGGGCGCTGGGACGCCCTGCACCATCCGTTCACGGCGCCGAGTGGCGACCTCGACGCGGATCCGGGCACCTGGCGCAGCCGCGCCTACGACATCGTGTGGAATGGCGCCGAGATCGGCGGCGGCTCCATCCGCATCTCGACGCCCGACGTGCAGTCGAAGGTGTTCACGGCGCTCGGGCTCAGCCACGAGGAGGCGCGCGAGCGGTTCGGCTTCCTGCTGGACGCGCTGCGCTTCGGCGCGCCGCCGCACGGCGGCATCGCGTTCGGCATCGACCGGATCGTCGCGCTGCTCGCCGGGCGCGACTCGATCCGCGACGTGATCGCCTTCCCCAAGCTGGCCAGCGGCTTCGATCCGCTCACCGGCGCCCCCGCGCCCGTGGACGAGGCCCAGCTGCGCGAGCTCGGCGTGCAGCTGCGGCCGGGTGGCGGACCGCGCCCAGAGGGTGGCTGAGCGCAGGATCCGCTGCTAGCGTCTGCTCCAGGCTCGAGCTTGTACGCCAGCCGGCCAACACGTTGAGCCAACACCACCGGAGTGGGAGTCCGGCTCGGGGCACGCCAGGCGTTTTGCCGCCAGGTTTGTCCCGGAGGACACCCAAGCTTGCAGAGCAGGCCCAACTCCACGAGCCGGCAGCGGCAAGCTGGAGCCGTCCAACTGAAAAAAGCAGCAACGGTCCTACGCGCCACTCGTATCCTCATCGCATGCGGGCTCGCACCCCCACCGAGGGCCCGGCCCTCCGTGACCACCTCGAGCGCCCCCGTGGCCTCGGTGTCCTCGCGCGCTCACCGCACACCGGCGCGGCCGGCGGGGCCCCGTGCGGGGACCTGATCCGGATCTCGGTTCGCGTGGAAGGGAGTCGTGTGGTCGAGGCCGGCTTCGAGGCGCAGGGCTGCGCCGCCGCGCGCGCCGCGGGCAGCGCCACCGTCGAGCTGGCCGAGGGCGCACCGGTGCTGGACACCGCGCTGATCTCACCCGAGGCCATCTCCGCGGAGCTCGGCGGGCTGTCGTCGCCCGCCTCGCACGCGGCGAGCCTTGCCGCCGACGCCCTGCATCGCGCCGTCGGACTGGCCGCCCGCGACGGCGCGGTCGCACTGTCGCCCGCGCCCGGCCGCACGCTCGTGGCCATGAGTGGCGGCGTGGACAGCGCCGCCGCCGCACAGCTGGCCCTCGACGCGGGCGAGCAGGTGCTGGCCGTGACCCTGGAGCTGTGGTCGGACCCCGGCACCGACGGCGAGCGCAGCTGCTGTTCGCCGCAGGCGGTGCTGGGTGCGCGCGGCCTGGCCCACCGCATGGGGATCCCGCACGTCACGCTCGACCTGCGCGAGGAGTTCGGCGCCGCCGTGGTGGACGACTTCCTGGACGGCTACGCCGGCGGCGCCACGCCCAACCCGTGCGTGCGCTGCAACGGCCTCGTTCGCTTCGACCGGATGCTCGCGCTCGCCTCCCGGCTTGGCGCGGCGCGGCTGGTTACCGGCCACTACGCGCGCATAGGCCACGATGACGAGGGGCCGCTGGTGCGAGCGGGCGCCGATCCCGCCAAGGACCAGAGCTACGTCCTGGCGCGGCTCACCGGCGCGGAGCTCGAGCGCCTGCGCTTCCCGCTCGGCCACCTGGACAAGCCGCGCGTGCGCGAGCTTGCCGGCGCCGCCGGGTTGCCGGTGGCGCGCAAGCCCGACAGCCAGGACCTCTGCTTCCTCGCCGGCACAGGCGGGCCGGCCGCATTCATGGGCCGCCACGTGGCGCGCCGCCCCGGGCTGCCTTCGGCCTCGCAAGCCGGCGACATCGTGGACCGCGAGGGCCGCGTGCTTGGCCGCCACCGCGGCCACCACCGCTTCACGGTGGGCCAGCGGCGGGGGATCGGCGTGGCCGCCCCCGAGCCGCTCTACGTGCTGGCCAAGGACGCCCGCCGCAACCGCGTGGTGGTCGGTCCGCGTGAGAGCCTGGCCGCCCGGGACGTGGCCGTGGCGCCGGCCCGCCTGCACCGGCCCGCCGGCAGCGCCGACTCCGTGCGGCTGCGTTACCACTCGCCCGCGGTTCCCTGCGACGTGCGCGGAGCGGCCGGGGAGACGCCGGGCCGCGGCGACCATCCCGCCCTGGCCCTGCGCCTCGGCCGGGAGGTGCGCGCGCCGGCGCCCGGCCAGACGGCCTGTCTGATGCGCGGCGACCTCGTGGTGGGGTGGGGGACGATCGCCGATGCCTGAGCACGTGACCGTCGCGGTCCCGCTCGACGAGGCCTTCGTCTCGGTGGTGCGGATCATCGTGTCCGGCGTAGCCGAGCGCGCCGAGCTGGCCTTCGAGGACATGGACGACCTCCAGCTGGCGGTGGAGCGGCTCCTGGCCGAGGCGGGCAGCGAGGGGCGCGCGTCGCTCTCGTTCGAGCTCGGCACCGGCTACGTGCGCACCCTCATCGGTCCGCTGCGCGAGCACGGCCTTGCCGAGGCGCTGCAGCGCCTTGACCGAACGCCGGGCCATCTCACGCTGGCCTGGGTACTCGACACGGTGGTCGACTCCTACGGCGTGGAGGAGGCGTCGGGCGACGGGATCGTGGTGCGCCTGGAGAAGCTGGTCGGGGAGCCCACGTGAAGCAGGCCAATGGCAGTCCCCTGAATGCGGCCGAGGACCGCGAGCTGCTGCGGCGGTTCCACAAGGAGGGCGACGTCCGCGCCCGTGAGCACCTGGTCACCCGCCACCTCCCGCTCGTGCGCTCGCTGGCGCGCCGCTACGCCGGCCGCGGCGAGCCGCTGGAGGACCTCGAGCAGGTGGGGGCGATCGGGCTCCTCAAGGCGATCGACCGGTTCGAGCTCGACCGCAAGGTGTCCCTGGCCACCTACGCCACGCCGAACGTGGTGGGCGAGATCAAGCGCCACTTCCGCGACAAGGGGTGGGCGATCCGCGTGCCCCGTGCGCTCCAAGAGCTCAACGCGCGGATGTCCTCCACGATCGAGCGGCTCACGTCGCGGCTGGGCCGCTCGCCGAGCATCGCCGAGATGGCGAGCGACCTGGGGGTCACGTCCGAGGAGATGCTCGAAGCGCTGGAGGTGGGATCGGCCTACACCACGTTGTCGCTGTCGGTCGGGCGGGGCGGGGAGGAGGACGGCGATCCGCTGGAGACAATCGGCGAGGAGGACACCAACTTCGAGCGCACCGAGCACCGGGCCTCGCTGGAGCCTGCGCTCCACCACCTGCCGTCCCGGGAGCGGGAGATCCTGCGTATGCGGTTCGAGGAGGGCCTGCCCCAGACCCAGATCGCCGAGCGCGTGGGGCTGTCCCAGATGCACGTGTCGCGCCTGATCCGCAAGTCGCTCGCGGTGATGCGCGACGAGCTCGCCTAGAGATGGTTGATTCCTTATTGCCGCACCCACGGATGACGGCGCACACCTGCGCTGGTTCGCCACCCGCGGCCTCGCAGGTAGTGCTACTACCTGCTTCGGCCCCGTGCGGCGCCCAGCTTGGTCTGCGCCGCCCCCGCGGGCACGTCAATTCGGAATCAACCATCTGAGCGCCCAGTGGCCGTGCGCCCGCTCCTCGCGATGGCCGCGGCCGTCGCGATGGCTCTGGCCGGCTGCGTCGGGACCGAGCTCCAGCGGGGCGAGGCCCGCAAGGGCGGCTCGGTCACGGTGGCGCTTCCGTCGGACCCCGGTTCGCTGGACCCGGCCACGGCGTCCACGCCGGAGGCGCAGCGGGTGCTGGCGCTCACCCACCTCGCGCCGCTCACCTACGCGCGCGCGGAGGGCGCCGCGGGCACCAGGCTGATCCCGGCCCTGGCCCAGGAGATGCCCGAGGCCTCGAGCGACGGGCGGGTGTACGAGTTCACCCTGCGGCGGGGCCTGCGCTACCCCGCCGGCCGTCCGCTCGCGGGAGCCGACTTCGAGGCGGCGCTGAAACGCTCGCTGCTGCTCGATCCCGGCGCGCTGACCAGCTTGGGGGCCGTTCGCGGCGCACGGGCGTTCGTGAGGGGGGGACGACCCGGCGGCGACGTAGCGGGGGTCACCGTCGACGGGCGCCGTGTGCGGGTCGAGCTGCTGGCGCCCGACCTGAACTTCCCATACGCCCTGGCGTCACCCCGGCTGGCGCCGGTGCCCGCCGGGACACCGATGCGCGAGCTGGCCGCGCGCCCGCCGGCCGGGATCGGGCCATACCTGATCACGGACCCGCGCCGGGGCGCCGCCTTCGTGCTGGACCGACGACGGGACTTCGAGCTGAGCGGCGTGCCGGAGGGCAACGCCGACGAGATCGTGGGCAGGATCGTCCCCGATCCGGCCGTGGCCGTCCAGGAAGCGATCGACGGACGGGTCGACGTCTTCCAGGGGCGCCCCCCGGTGCAGCGCCTGGTGGAGATCCGCTCGGAGTACCAGGACCGCTACGAGGAGGACGAGACGCTCGCGCTCGACTACCTCGCAATGGACGTCACGCGTCCGCCGTTTCGCAGCGAGCGGCTGCGGCGGGCCGTGAGTCTGTCGCTGGATCTCAGTGAGCTGGGGCGGCTGAACGACGGCTTCCTCCAGCCCACCTGCAACGCGATACCGCCACAGGTGGCGGGAAGCCGCCGGCTGGACCCGTGCCCCTACGGCGACCGGCTGGGCAACCCCGACCTCGTTCGGGCGCGGCAGCTCGTGGAGACACCTGCCCCACCGCGCCGTCAGGTGCGGGTGGCCGCGCAGTCCACAGACGCGCACGGCCGGGCGCTGGAGCGCTACCTGCTCGGCACTTTGCGCAAGATCGGCGTGCGCGCCCGTGCCGCCAGAACGCCCGTCGATCGCGTCCAGGCCGAGCTGCGATTCGCGACGCTGGTGCCGTCGATTCCGCTGCCCGCGCGCTATCTCGAGGTCGTCGACGACGTCGTGGTGGACAGCCGCGTCCGGCGCCAGGAACTTGCGGGGCCGCCCCGGGACTTCGCCGAGCAGTGGGCTTCGCTGGACCGCCAGGTGGTCGAGCAGGCGCTGATCGCCCCGTATGGGCTGGAGGAGGAGGGCACCCTGCTGGCCGAACGCCTGGACGCCATCAACTGCCGCCGCTTCCATCCGATGTATGGTCTGGACTTGTCGAGCCTCTGCCTGCGATGACCGAGCCTCGGCGCCGGCGCGCCGAGCAGGACTCCCGCCCGCGAACGCGAAGCTGAGTGCGGCTGTAGCACTCCGCACCTAGGAGTACATTCCCATCGGGGAATTACGAGAAAGGCTTGGAGGGAACCGAATGAGGAAGCTTGGAATGGTGTTTGCAGCGCTTGTCACGGCGTTGCTCGCGACT
>DASROS010000070.1:0-12370 GCA_035646775.1 Thermoleophilaceae bacterium
TCTCCCCGAAGCGCTGCCCACCGAACTGGGCCTTTCCGCCCAGGGGCTGTTGGGTGATCATCGAGTAGGGGCCGGTGGAACGGGCGTGGATCTTGTCATCCACCAGGTGGACCAGCTTGAGAATGTAGATGTAACCCACGGTGATCGGGGTGTCGAAGGGCTCGCCATCGCGACCGTCATAGAGCACAGCCTTGCCATCGCCTGCCACCATCTGATCGCCATCGCGGTTGGGAAGAGCATGGCTGATGACTTCCATGATCTCGTGCTCGCGGGCGCCGTCGAAGACGGGCGTTGCCACCTTCGTCCATGGTCCGGTCCCGGCGGCGGCGGGACTGTCGATGGACAGAGCGTCCCAGCCCTGGGCGGCGGCCCAGCCGAGATGGGTCTCGAGAACCTGGCCCAGGTTCATCCGCGAGGGGACGCCCAGCGGCGACAGGATGATGTCGACGGGGGTGCCGTCGGCCATGAACGGCATGTCCTCCTCGGGGAGGATCTTGGCGATAACGCCCTTGTTGCCGTGGCGGCCGGCCAGCTTGTCGCCCTCGGCGATCTTGCGCTTCTTGGCCACGTACACACGCACCAGGTCGTTCACGCCCGGCGGAAGGTCGTCCTCCTCGTCGCGCGAGAAGGTCTTCACGTCGATCACCACGCCGCCCTCGCCGTGGGGCACCTTCAGCGAGGTGTCGCGGACCTCGCGCGCCTTCTCCTTGAAGATCGCGCGGATCAGCTTCTCCTCGGCGGTCAGCTCGGTCTCGCCCTTCGGCGTGACCTTGCCCACCAGCAGGTCGCCCGACCCGACCTCGGCGCCGATGCGCACGATGCCGCGGTCGTCGAGGTTGCGCAGCGACTCCTCCGAGCGGTTGGGGATGTCGCGGGTGATCTCCTCGTCGCCCAGCTTGGTGGTGCGGGCGTCGATCTCGTACTCCTCGATGTGGATCGAGGTGAGCTCGTCCTCCTTGGACAGGCGCTCCGAGATGATGATCGCGTCCTCGAAGTTGTAGCCCTCCCAGGACATGAAGGCCACCAGGCAGTTCTTGCCCAACGCCAGCTCCGCGTTGCGGGTGGACGAGCCGTCGGCCAGGGCCTCGCCGGTCTTGACCTTGTCGCCCACCGAAACCAGCGGCTTCTGGTGGATGATCGTGCCCTGGTTGGAGCGCATGTACTTGTGCAGCGGGTACTCCGCCCTGTCCACGGTGATGCGCTCGGAGTCCACGTAGGTGACCTCGCCCGGGGACTCGGCCACCACCACGTCACCGGTGTCGATGGCCGCGCGGGACTCCATGCCGGTGCCGATCAGCGGGGCCTCGGTCTTCAGAAGCGGGACCGCCTGGCGCATCATGTTCGAGCCCATCAACGCGCGGTTGGCGTCGTCGTGCTCGAGGAACGGGATCAGCGCCGTGGCCACCGACCAGATCTGGTCGGGCGACACGTCCATCAGGTCCACGTCCTTCCGCGGCACGAGCGAGAGCTCCTCGTCGCGCGAGCGGCAGGTCACGCCGGGACCCTTGAGCTTCATGGTCTTCTCGTCGATCTCCGCGTTGGCCTGCGCGATGACCTTGTCCTCCTCCTGCGTGGCGTCGAGGTGGACGATCTTGTTGGTGACCACGCCGTTCTCCACCTTGCGGTAGGGCGTGGTCACGAAGCCGTGCTCGGACACCTCGGCGTAGGCCGAGAGCGACCCGATCAGGCCGATGTTCGGGCCCTCGGGGGTCTCGATCGGGCACATGCGGCCGTAGTGGGTGGGGTGAACGTCGCGCACCTCGATCGGCGCGCGCTCGCGCGTGAGGCCGCCGGCGCCGAGCGCCGACAGGCGGCGGCGGTGGGTGAGGCCCGACAGCGAGTTGGTCTGGTCCATGAACTGCGACAGCTGCGAGGACCCGAAGAACTCCTTCTGGGCCGCCACCACCGGGCGGATGTTGATGATGGTCTGCGGGGTGATCGTGTCCGCGTCCTCGGTGGTGAGGCGCTCGCGCACCACACGCTCCATGCGGTAGAGGCCGATGCGGAAGGCCTCCTGGATTAGCTCGCCGACCGTGCGCAGGCGGCGGTTGCCGAAGTGCTCGTACTCGTCCAGGCGATCCTCGATCACCTCGTGCGGCAGGGCGTTGGCCTCCATCGCGTAGTCCTTGATCGGCTCGCCCTCGAACTCACCGGTCTCGGAGATGCCGAGCTCCTTGGGCAGCGACACCAGCTCCTTGATCAGCTCGACGATGTCGCGCGGGGTGAGCACGCGGGTGTCCAGCGACTCGTCCACGTGCAGGCGCGAGTTGAGCTTGTAGCGGCCCACGCGGGTGAGGTCGTAGCGCTTGGGGTCGAAGAACAGCTGGTTGAGCAGGTTCTTCGCGGCGTCGACTGAGGGCGGCTCGCCCGGGCGCTGCTTCTTGAACAGCTCGATCAGCGCGCCCTCTTCGGACTTCGTGACCTCGGCGTCGGCCTCGATCGTGTTGCGGATGTAGAGCGAGTTGTCGAACAGCTTCAGGATGTCCTCGTCCGAGCCGGTCCAGCTCGAGGCCATGCCCGACTGGCGCAGGGGCTCGCCCATGGCGCGCAGCAGGACCGTGACCGGCAGCTTGCGCTTGCGGTCGATGCGCACGAACACGCGGCCCTTCTTGTCGATCTCCAACTCCAGCCAGGAGCCGCGGGCCGGCATCAGGTTGGCCACGAAGACCTGCTTCTCGCGGTCCTTGGCCTGCATCACGTAGGCGCCCGGGGAGCGCACGAGCTGCGTGACGACGACGCGCTCGGTGCCGTTGATGATGAAGGTGCCCCAGTCGGTCATCCACGGGAAGTCGCCCATGAACACGGACTGCTCGCGGATCTCACCGGTCTCGCGGTTCTGGAACGCGACCTTCACGGTCAGCGGGCACGCGTAGGTGAGGTCCTTCTCGCGACACTCGGCGATGGTGGCGACCGGGTCGTCGAAATGGATCTCCTCGAAGACGACGGCCAGGTTGCCGGTGTAGTCCTCGATCGGCGAGACGTCGTCGATGGTCTCCCTCAAGCCCCCCTTCTGCGTGTCGACGAGCCACTCGAACGAGCGGCGCTGGATGTCGATCAGGTTGGGGACGTCGAGAGGGTTCTCCAGCCGCGAGAAACTGCGGCGAAGACGGGAGGCATCAACACGTGCCAAGACAGCGGCTCCTTCGAGATGGTTGCGGCGGACGAGCGAGGGGCGCGAAAGCGCGACCGCTCAGAATAGCACAGTGACACCCACCCCCGTGTGGGGTGGATGCCGGCCCGCTCTGTGGGCTGGGCGTGGTCGTCACGGACCCCGTCCCGAGGCTCCGGATATGTGGCGGAGCTGCTCCGAAGGGACGGCTTCGACTATGGACCGCCATGGAGGGTAGCGCGGTTTGGCCGGGCTGTGCGTTGTGGAAGGATGCCGCCCATGGAGGCTTCGTCCGGTCGGCAGACCAAGAGCTCACTCCGCGCGGCCTTCGACCCGCGCCAGCGGATCTACCGCGATCCGTTCAACGAGCTGGTGGTGTTCATAGTCTCAGCGGTGGGCGCCTGCCTCCTGGTGCCCGTGTTCCTGCTCATCGTCGGCGCGTTCACCGGTGAGTTCTCCTTCCTGCTCTTCGTGGGCTTGAGCGTCGTGCTCGAGCTGCTTCTCATCGGCAGCCTGCGTCCGGCCATGAAGCCGCTCGAACAAGCGGGCTGGATGCTCTTGTGGGGCTTTACCGCCGCCTTGCTGGGCGCGGCGTTCTGGGAGCTGGTGTTCGCTCCCGTGCTGTCCTAAAGCGGGAGCGGGCAGCGGGCGCCCGCCCGGTAGTGGGCCAGCTGCTGCGAATCTGAGTGACGCTACTTGAGCTCGACGCTGCCGCCAGCCTCCTCGACGTCCGCCTTCAGCTTGTCGGCCTCCTCGCGCTCCAGGCCCTCCTTGATGGGCTTGGGCGCCTCGTCCACCAGCGCCTTGGCCTCCTTGAGGCCCAGGCCGGTGGCCGCGCGGACGACCTTGATCACCTGGATCTTCTTGTCGCCGGCACCGGTGAGCACCACGTCGACCGTGCTGCTCTCCTCCTCGGCCGCGGCACCGTCACCGCCGCCGCCACCGGCGGCCGGAGCCGCCGCGGCGACCGCCGTCGCGGACACGCCGAACGCTTCCTCGAGCGCCTTGACGCGCTCGGACAGCTCGAGCACCGAGATGCCCTTCAGCTCTTCGATCCACTTGTCCGTGGTTGTGGCTGCCATCTAGCCCTCCTTGTTTGCGAAGCAGCCGGCTCGGCCGGCTGCGCACGATTTACTCAACGTCGCCCTCGGAGGGCGCGTCGCTTTCTTGTTCTGTGGGCGCGTCGCCCGAAGCCTGTTCAGCTGGTGCCTCTTCCGCGGCGGGCTCGTCGCCCGAAGCCTGCTCGGCGGGTGCCTCCTCTGCCGGAGCGTCCTCTGTCTCTGCCGGAGCCTCGGCGGCTGCCTCAGCCTCGGCGGCTGGTTCCTCGGCGGAAGCCTCCTCCTCGGCGGGAGCCGCGGCCTCAGCTTCGGCCGCGGGCTCCTCCGCGGCGGGAGCCGCAGCTTCGGCAGCGGGCTCCTCTGTCGACTGTCGACTGCCTGAACCCTCCGGAGGCGGGGTATCGACTGTCGACTCATCCTCCGCTGCGGCCGGAGCCTCACCTTCGACCAGCCCCTGCTCGGCGATCTGGCCGAGCTGCATCGCCAGGCCGGCGATCAGCTGGTTCAGGCCGCGCACCAGGCCGGTGACCGGGGAGGCGAGCACGCCCACCAGCTGGGCGTCGAGCACGTTGCGCGCCGGCAGCTTGGAGATCGCCTCGATCTCGTCGATCGACACCGGGTCGCCGTCCATCGTTCCGCCCTTGAACGCGAGCAGCTCGTGCTCGCGGCGGAAGGTGGCGATGGCCTTGGCGGCCAGCGCGGCGTCGCCGCGTACGAATGTGAAGGCGGTCGGGCCCTCCAGCAGCTCCTTGAGGCTCTCCGCGCCGGCCTTGTCCGCCGCCAGCAGGGTGAGGGTGTTCTTGACCACGCGCAGGGAGGCGTCGGCCTCGCCGAGGCGCTCGCGCAGCTCGGCCGCCTGGGGCACCGACAGGCCGCGGTAGTCGATGGCGAAGACCGCCGCCGAATCCGTGATCTGGGCGGCAACCTCGTCGATGACTGCTGATTTCTGATCTCTGTTCATACGCTTTCGGCCTCTGGGCAATGAAAAAGCCCGCACGCAGGCGGGCTCGAGTGGGTGCTGATCGACTCGGACTCGCCTGCACCGGCCTTACGGCTACGCCCGCCGGTGGTCTGGGGCTTCGAAGTTCTGAACGGTCAGGCTACCGGGGCCGCCTCCTCGGTGGCCTCGTCGGCCTCGGTCGTGCGCGCGCCCGGGTCCACCCGCACGCCCGGCCCCATCGAGGTGGTGAGCGTGACGGTGTACAGGTAGCGGCCCTTCGCGGCGGCCGGCTTCGCGCGGCTGATCTCCTCCATCAGCGCGGAGTAGTTCTCCAGCAGCGCCTGCTCCTCGAAGTCCTTCTTGCCGATCGGCAGGTGCACGATCGCGTGGCGGTCGGTGCGGTACTCGACCTTGCCGGCCTTGGACTCCGACACGGCCTTGGCCACGTCGTTGGTCACGGTGCCCACCTTGGGGTTGGGCATCTTGCCCTGCGGCCCGAGCACCCGGCCGAGCTTGCCCACCACGGGCATCATGTCCGGGGTGGCGATCGCCACGTCGAAGTCGGTGAAGCCCTCCTCCACGCGCGCGGCGAGGTCGTCGTCGCCCACGTGGTCGGCACCGGCCTCCTTGGCCTCGCGCGCCTTGTCGCCCTTGGCGAACACGGCCACGGTCATCTCCTTGCCCAGACCGTGCGGCAGGGCGATCGTCCCGCGCAGCTGCTCCTCGGCGTGGCGCACGTTGAGCCCGGTGCGGATGTGCACCTCGACGGTCTCGGAGAACTTGGTTGCCGGGATGCCCTTGATCAGCGCGACGGCCTCCCGCGGGGTGTAGTGGTGCTCACGGTCGATCTGGGCGAGACCGTCCATGTAGCGCTTGCCGTGCTTGGCCATCAGCGAACGTCCACTCCCATCGAGCGCGCGGTGCCCTCGATGATCTTGGCCGCCTGGTCCACGTCGTGGGCGTTCAGGTCGGGCATCTTGCGCTCGGCGATCTCGCGCACCTGTGCCTGGCTGATCGTGCCCACCTTCTCGCGGTTGGGCTCACCCGAGCCCTTGTCGATCCCGATCGCCTCCTTGATCAGGACGGCGGCGGGCGGCGTCTTGGTGATGAAGGTGAACGAGCGGTCCTCGTAGACCGTGATCTCCACCGGGATGATCGTCCCGTTCTCGTTCTGCGTCTGGGCGTTGAACGTCTTGCAGAACTCCATGATGTTCACGCCGTGCTGGCCCAGGGCGGGGCCGACCGGCGGGGCCGGATTGGCGGCGCCGCCGGGCACCTGCAGCTTGATCAGTGTCAGGACTTTCTTGGCCATCAGACCTTCTTCACTTGGTCGAAGCCGACTTCGACCGGGGTTTCACGGCCGAAGATGCTGACGAGCACCTTCAGCTTGGCAGCGTCCTCGTTGATCTCGGAGATCTCGCCCGAGAAGTCCGACAGCGGGCCGGACACCACCTTGACCGACTCGCCGATCGAGAACTGCGCGCGCGTGCGCGGGCGCTCGGCGGTCTCGCGGTTGAGCAGGCGATCCACCTCGGGCTGGGACAGCGGCACCGGCTTCTGGGAGGCGCCCACGAACCCGGTCACCCCCGGGGTGTTCTTCACCAGGCCCCACGAGTCGTCGGTGAGGTTCATGTTCACGAGCAGGTAGCCGGGCATCGTGCGCTGCTCCTTGGAGATCTTCTGGCCGTCCTTCATCTCCTGCACCTGCTCGGTGGGGATCACGACCTGGCGCACGGAGGTCTGCTGGCCCAGGGATCCGACCCTGTGCTCGAGGTTCTGCTTGACCTTCTTCTCGTGGCCTGAATAGGTGTTGACGGCGTACCAGCGGAACATGCGTGTCGAAAGTCCTTAGAGAATGGCCTGTATGAGGCGGGAGAAGATCGCGTCGAGCGCACCGAGGTAGGCGCCCGCGAGCAGAACAAAGCCCAGCACCACGCCGGTGAGGGTGGTCAGGGCCTGACGGTCAGGCCACTGGACTCTCGCCAGCTCGGCACGGACCGCGAACAGGAACTGTACGAAACGCGGCCGGTCCTTGTGCTCCGCCGCGTCGTGGCCGCGGCGGCCGCGGGGCCCGGAGGACAGCGCGGCGTCCTCCTCGGGAAGGTCCTCGGCGGGGTCGTAGTGGTCGTCCTCCTCGGCCTCGAAGTCGGGCTGCTCGCCAATCGCCTGCGACGAGCCCTCGGCCTCCAGCGGCGGCACTCCGGCACGGATGGCCTCCGACTCGCTCAGCGCCGGCGGGTCGGGATCGGGCACCGCCTCCGGTGCGGGGGCGGGCGCGGGATCGGGCTCGACCGGCGCCGCCTGGGCGCCGTCGCGCAGCGGGGCCGCTGGGGGGCCGCCCTGCTCTCTGCGCCGAGCCTGGCGCTCCTTGGCCTTCTGCCGGTTCCTGGCCATTGATACGCGCGCGAGCGTGAGAGCTCAGCGCGTCTCCTTGTGCGGCGTGTGCTTGTGGCACCAGCGGCAGTGCTTGCGCAACTCAATCCGGTCCGGATTGTTCCGCTTGGACTTCTGGGTCTGGTAGTTGCGCCGCTTGCACTCCTGGCATTCCAGGGTTACGGCGATTCGTACGTCTCCGAGAGCCATGGCTCCTGAGGGGTTCGTCTTGGATGCGGCCGTATCAAAGGAAAACCCCGCCGGCCGCAGGGTCAGCCAGTGAGGATAGCGCGGTTCGCAGCGGCGGCGATCAACGCTTGCGGCGGCGCCTGCCGGTCCCCTCGAGGGTGCGCCCGAACTCCTTCTCGACCACGTCGTTCATGGCCAGCTGGAGCACAGCGAGCAGCGACTCGGCCGCCAGCGGGCGCAGCCGCTCGAGGGCGTCCTGCACCTCGGGCCAGCGCTCTTCAGGGCGGCCCGCCTCGTCGAACGGGCGCCACACGGACTCGATGAAGAGCTTGGCGAAGGTGCGCGCTGCGCTGTCGGCGTTGCGGCGCAGCCGTGCGACCACCTCCAGCGCGCGCTCGATCGGGATGCCCAGCTCTACGAGCTCCTGGCCGGCGCGGCCCAGCCTGGGGCTGAGCTCCTCGAACCGACCGTCCCCGAGGTCGCGGATGAGGCCGAGCTCCGCCGCCCTGTCGAGCAGCTCGGGGTCGTTGGTGTCCCAGCGCTCGGCGAGGTCGGCCGCCTCCACGAACTGCGGCTCCTCGTCGGAGAACGGCGCGCGCACAGCGCGCGTGAAGCGCAGCACCTCGGCGCTGGACCCTCCCGTCCCGTCGATCAGGCGGCGGATCAGCTCAAGGCTGTAGCCGTCGGCCTGCAGCTCCTTGATCAACTCAATTCGCGACTCGTGCTCGGAGCCGTAGTAGCCGGTGCGTCCCTTCACCTCCGGCGGGGGCAGCAGGCCGCGCGACTGGTGCGCGCGGATGTTGCGCACCGTCATCCCCACCCGCAGAGCGAGCTGATCGATCGTGAGCTGCTCGGTCTTCGCGGACGAAGCGGCCACCGCGCCCATCCTATGGCGCTGATGGCCCATCGTTTGGTGTAATGGTCGCGTGCGAGGCGCAGAAGCACGATCTCTGGGAGCGCTGGCAGGCCGCCTGGCCGGCGATATGACAAGCCGGGTGGAGGAATTTCACCTGGCGATCGCCGACCGCTCCTTCGGTAACTCGGGCCCCGGCGCCCGTCCAGCGCGCGTGATTCACGACTCCATCGCCTCGGCGGTCTACGGCGGCCTTCGCGGTGCCGGCGGCGCTGCCGCCCGCGCGGGTGGCGTGGCGGCGGCGCGGCGCAGCCGCCCGGATGCGCCCGCCCTCGGCGACTCGCCCCGCGGCGCCCTCGCCCTCGCGGCGCTGAACGGCATCATCGGGAGCGACCTGGAAAGCGACGAGAGCGCGCTGTCCCTCGATATGACGCTCCGCCACCGCGGCCGCGACGTGTCGGTGGCCGAGGTGGCCGAGCTGCTGCCGGAGACCACCCCGAAGATCGCCGTGTTCGTGCATGGACTGTGCGAGAGCGACCACTCCTGGAGCCTGTTCCGCGAGGCCAACGGCGGCGAGACCTACGCGTCGCGCCTGCGCGCCGACCTCGGCTACACGCCCCTGCACGTGCGCTTCAACACCGGCCTGCACGTGTCCGACAACGGCTCTCGCCTGGCCGCGCTGCTCGAGGCCACGGTGGAGGACTGGCCGGTCGAGATCTCGGAGATCGCGCTATTCGGCCACTCGATGGGCGGCCTCATCGCGCGCAGCGCGGGGCACCAGGGCGACGCCCGCGGGCATCGGTGGGTGCCGCGCGTGCATCATGTGTTCTGCCTCGGCACCCCCCACATGGGGGCGCCCGCGGAGAAGGCCGTGAACGCCGCCGGTTGGGCTCTGGGCAAGCTCGGCGAGACCCGCCCCATCGCCCGCTTCCTCGAGATGCGCAGCTCCGGGATCAAGGACCTGCGTTTCGGCTCGCTGGTGGAGGACGACTGGCGCGACTGCGAGCCCGACGCCCTGCTGGACGACCGCTGCACCGACGTGCCGCTGCTGGCCGGCGCCAACCACTATGTGATCTCGGCCGCGATCGGACCCGAGAAGGGACCGCTCGGGCGGCTGCTCGGCGACCTCCTGGTGAGGCAGGCCAGCGCTTCAGGGCACCACAAGAAGCGGCGGATCGCCTTCGAGATGGGCAATGGGCATCTCCTGCCGGGCCTCAACCACTTTCAGCTGCTCAACCACCCCGCGGTGTACGAGCAGATGCGCATCTGGCTGGCGCGCGGGCTGCCCGCGCGCGCAGCGTTACCCTCGCCCGTGTGAGCGCGTGGCGCAATTGGGCGGGCGACCAGGCCTGCTCGCCCGCCGTTTTCGAGCGGCCGGGATCGGTTGCGGAGGTGGTCGACGCGCTCGGCCGCGCCGCCGGCGCGAAGCACACCGTGCGCGTGGCCGGCGCGGGCCACTCGTTCGGCGAGGCGGTGCTCACCAACGACACCCTGATGTCGCTGGAGCGCATGAGCCGCGTGCTAGACGTGGACCGCGAGTCCGGCATGATCCGGGTGGAGGGCGGCATCGGTCTGCGCGAGCTGAACCTGGCGTTGGACTCCCACGGGCTGGCCGCGGAGAACCTCGGGGACATCGACGTACAGTCACTGGCAGGCGCGACCGCCACCGGCACCCACGGCACCGGCTCGCGGCTGCGCAACCTCTCCGCCGGGCTGGTCTCCGTGCAGCTCGCGCTGGCCGACGGGAGGGTGATCGAAGTGTCCGAGCGCGACGACCCCGACGCTTGGCGCGCCGCGCGGGTGAGCCTGGGCGCGCTCGGGGTGGTCACCGAGCTCACGCTGCAGGCCGTGCCCGCCTTCACGCTCGAGGGAGTGGACGCGCCAAGGCCGCTCGATGAGGTGCTCGACCACCTCGACGAGCTGGCAGGCGGCAGCGATCACTTCGAGCTCTATAACTTCCCCCACTCCGACCTGGCCCTCACGCGTACGAACAACCGCGTGGACGGGCCGCCCCGCCCGCGCTCGCGCGTGCGCGCGTGGACGGATGATGTGCTGCTGAACAACGGCGCCTTCGGGCTGGCCTGCCGCGTGGGGCGTGCACGGCCGTCGCTGATCCCGCGCCTGAACCGGATCGTCTCGCGCGTGGCGGGATCCAGCCGGCGCGTGGACCGGTCGTTCGAGATCTTCGCCTCGCCGCGGCTGGTGCGCTTCACCGAGATGGAGTACGCCATCCCGCGCGGGCACGCGCGCGAGGCGATCGAGGCGGTGCGCCGCGTGATCGAGGATCGCGGCTTCGCGGTGCCCTTCCCGTTCGAGGTGCGGTTCGTGGCCGGCGACGACGCCTTTCTCAGCCCGGCCGGCGGGCGCGACACCTGCTACATCGCGGTGCACATGTACCGCGGCATGGAGTGGGAGCCCTACTTCCGCGCGGTCGAGGGGGTGATGGACGGCTTCGGCGGCCGCCCCCACTGGGGCAAGCGCCACTTCCAGACGGCCGCCACGCTGGCGCCGCGCTACCCGGAGTGGGAGCGCTACGCGGCCGTGCGCGCGCGGCTGGATCCCGAGGGGCGGTTCGCGAACCACTACGTGGAGCGCGTGCTCACGCGAAGCTGCTGAAGCTTCCCGACGAGACCCTCGTGTACCCGGCGCACGGGGCGGGCTCGCTCTGCGGCAAGAACCTCAGCACCGACACCGTCTCGACGATCGGGGTGCAGCGGCACTACAACTACGCGCTCCAGCCGATGGGTCGGGAGGAGTTCGTCCGCGTCGTCACCGCGGAGCAGCCGGACACGCCGCCGTACTTCACCTACGACGCCGTTATCAACACGAAGCAGCGGCCGACGCTCGAGCAGGCGCCCGACGCGGAACTGGGGGCGCTCTCGCTCGATGAGGCGCTGGCGCTCGTCGCTGAGGGCGCCCAGCTCTTGGACACGCGCGATCCGGCCGACTTCGCTGGGGCCCACCTCGCCGGCAGCGTCAACGTCGGGCTCGGCGGGAGCTATGCAACCTGGGCCGGGACGATTCTCGAGCGTGAGCGACCGATCGTGATCGTCGCCGAGCCGGGGCGGGAGCAAGAGGCGGTGATGCGGCTGGGTCGCATTGGGTTCGACAACGTGGCCGGTCATCTCGAGGGCGGGATGCAGGCCCTCGACCCGCGCCCCGACCTCGTCGCGCGGATCGAGCGGATCACCGCGGCGACCCTCGCCGAGCAGCTGGCTGGGCCGGCCCCGCCGGTTGTGCTCGACGTCCGGAGCGAGCGCGAGTGGCGGGAGGAGCGGATCCAGCGGAGCCTGAACATCCCGCTGGGCCGCCTGCGGGAACGGCTCGGCGAGGTCCCGCGCGGCCGGCAGGTCGTCGTCCACTGCGCGAGCGGCTACCGCTCCTCGATCGCCGCGAGCCTGCTTCGCGGGCACGGCTTCGAAGAGATCGCCGACCTCGTCGGCGGCATCGGCGCCTGGGCGGCTTCGAGGCCGGCGACCAGCGGCTAGTCGAGAGCCTCATCCGCGACGCGCGACATCCCCGAGGCATTAGCGAGCCAAGCCCTCGTCCGGACTCGAACCGGAGACCCCCTCCTTACCATGGACCTCTGGCAGGCTCAGGGGGTCTTGCGGGGTCCGGTCGTTGTGGACGTTTTCCCTGGTAATGCCGGTTTTCGTGAGTCAGGGCTGGACCTGCCTGGACTCTGTGGTCGCGCTCGAAGTTGGGGGAAATGTTGGGGGATCCGGCTCGCTCGGGCCACCTGAACTCGTGCAACCCGGCGCGCCGAGGTTGAGGTTGTCGTCGCTATCGCTTCCGTCGAATCCGATCACGAGCCGCGGGGCGCCAGCGTAATCGGTTGGCGCCGCGAG
>DASROS010000071.1:0-6898 GCA_035646775.1 Thermoleophilaceae bacterium
GTCCCCGCCTGATCCACTACGGCGTGGTGCCCGGCGCGCCCGGCAGACCGGGAGTGCCCGGCGCGCCCCCGCCGCCCAGGCCCTGCAGCCCGAACCGCTGGGTGAGCTCGGAGAGCGGACGGGCGCCCGTGGGGGCCTTGATCTGCGGGTCGTTGCCCACGTCGTTGAGCACGAACTCGAACGACACCTTGCCGCCCTGCAGTGACCCGGCGTCGGCGCCCTCGGGCACCTTGAACTCGGCGTCCAGAAACACGCGGCGCAGCACGTCGTCCCCGTCCACGTTGGCCTCGAACCTCAGGTTCTCGATCGCGTCCTCGACCTTCTTCAGCTCCTCGTCGGTGGGCTTCTTGATCTCAGGGGCGGCCTGGCCCTGGGCCTCCAGCTGCTTCTTCACCGCGGGCGACTGCAACAGGTCGAAGAAGTCCTGGACCACGCGCTTGATGTCCACGTCGCCGGTGACGACCTGGGTGGGGTCGCCGCCGATCTCCTGCCCGTCCTTGACCTCCGGCTCGTTCAGCCACGCAACCGGGTCCACGCCCAGCGCCTTCAGGCTCTGCGGGCCCTGGGTGTTCTGCTGCTCGATCTGGGTGGCGAACCGCTGGAACAGCTCGGTGCCCACCTCGTAGTTGGTGCCCTGGAACTCAACGAACGCGTTGTCGGCGGTGACCACCAGGCCGCCCGCGAAGCTCTGGCCGGCGCCCTGGACCTTGATATCCCAGTCGAACAGCGGCAGCTTCTTCTTGCCCTGCGACTTGTAGGGGCCCTCGATCGTAAGGGAGAGCGGCCCATCGAGTTGCTGCACGCCCTCCAGGTCCGCGCTCACGTCGATCTTGAGGTCGGCGCTGTCCACCTCCTGGGCGAATGCCTTCTTCAACACATCCTCGGCCTCCGAGCTGCCGCCTCCGCTGTCTCCACCGCAGCCGGCGCCCACCGCCGCCAGGGCGAGGGTCGCGATGATCGTGAGCAGCAGGGGCCAGCGCGTGCGAGAGGTCATGCCCTGGTTATAGGGGATCGTGCGGCAGACCGGCGCGCTACAGGCCTGCACCCGGCAGGTACTCGTTGGTGAACGCCCCTCCGGCGTCCGGGATCTTGGTCACCAGCCGGTTCTCGCGCATCCACGCGGTAAAGGCCTGCCAGCGCTGCTCGTCCTGATAGCCGAACGGCCTGCCGCGCTTGGGCAGGAACAGGGGCAGCGTCACGTCCACCACCGCCCTCTGCAGCTCGGGGTCCAGCTCGGGGTTGGCCTTCAGCAGCCCCTCGATCGCGGCATCCGGATTGTCGCGCAGGTCCTCCGTCCCGCGTCGCAGCGCGCCGACGAAGGCGCGGATACGCTCGCCGTCGCGCTCCAGCGCGTCCTCATTCGCCACCAGAACCAGTTCGTCGTAGGGCGGGACGCCAGCATCGTCGACCCTGATGATCCGGGGCTTGCGCTTGCGCAGCCTCAGGTCGGTGCCCTCGTAGTTCCAGAACGCGCCGAGCGTGGCGTCCACGCGCTTGGTGAGCAGCGCGGGGGTGAGGCCGAAGCCCACGTCGCGCTCCTTCACCGTCTTCGGGTCCACGCCCGCCTCGAGCAGGATCGTGCGCAAAAAGGCCGATTGGTAGTCAATCCCCGCCGTGCCCACCGTCTTGCCCTCGAGGTCTTTGGGCGACCGGATGTTGGCTGACGGGAGGGAGATGATCGACGTGAGCGGCTCGCGCACCACCGAGGCCACCGCCGTCACCGCCAGGCCCTCGTCCCGCGCGCGCAGCACCTCGGGTGCATAGGAGATCGCGAGGTCCACCCGCCCTGCGGCCACCTGCTTGATCGGTGCTGACGTGTCCGCCGGCTGGCGGATCTTCACGTCGAGGCCGGCCCGCTCGAAGTGGCCCCCAGCCTGGGCGGCATAGATGCCGGCGTGGTCGGCGTTGGGGAAGTAGTCGAGCATCAACTGCAGCTCCGTCGCGCTGTTGGGGGCCAGGACGTCCTCCTTCTCGCCGCAGGAAGCCAGGCTGAGCGCACAGAACGCCAGTACGGCGGCAAGGGGGCGCAGTGTCATACGGTCCTTTCGTCGCGGTTCCAGGGGCAGGCCAGGCGCTCGGCCAGAGAGGCGAGCGAGAAGAGCGCCACGGCCATGATGGTGAGGATCAGGATGCCCGCGTAGACCCGCGGGGTCTGCAGCTCATCGTTGCCTCGGAGCACCAGCCGGCCGAGGCCCTCGTCGGCGCCGGCCCACTCGCCGAACACGGCGCCGATCACCGACACGCTGGCGGCCACGCGCAGGCCGCTGAAGAACGAGGGGAGTGCGGCGGGCAGCTCCACGCTGCGCAGGGTGCGCAGGCGCGAGGCGCCGAGGGAGCGCATCAGCTTGAGGTGGCCCGAGTCCACGGCGCGAAGGCCGTCGAGCACGTTCACGGTGATCGGGAAGAAGCAGATGAGGGCCACGATCGCGATCTTGGGGCCGATCCCGTAGTCGAACGCCAGGACGAAGATGGGGGCCAGCACGACGATCGGGATCGCCTGTGAGGCCACCAGGAGCGGGTAGGCCGCCTCGCGCAGGGTGCGGTTGAGATGCATGGCCACGGCGAACACGAGTCCGGCGGCGATCGAAACCGCGAGGCCCAGGAGCACCTCGTAGAGAGTGACCCACGCGTTGTCGAGCAACAGCGCTCGGTCGTCCTTCAGAGCCTCGGCGGTCTCGCCGGGGGAGGCCACGAGCAGGTCGTCCACCGACCCCAGCGAGGCCACCCAGGCCCAGGCGCCCAGGGCACCGGCCAGAATGAGTGCCACGAGTAGGGCGCGCTTCATGCGCCGAGCGCCTCCAGGGCGCGCTCGCGCAGCCGGATGAGCCGGGGATCGGCCACCGCGGCGCGGCGGTCGCGCGGGCGGGCGAGGGGTACCTCCAGCTCCGAGACGATTCGGCCCGGGCGGCGCGACATGACGGCCACGCGGTCGGAGAGGAAGAGCGCCTCCTCCACATCGTGAGTCACGAGGATCACCGTGCGCGGCTCTGCCTCCAGCGCACGGGCCAGCCACGCCTGCATCTCGGCGCGGGTGATGGCATCCAGCGAGGCAAACGGCTCGTCGAGCAGCAGTACCGGGCGCCCCGGCAACAGCGTGCGCAGGAACGCTACGCGCTGGCGCATCCCGCCCGATAGCGCGGCCGGGCGCACATCCTCGAACTTGGCCAGGCCAAAGCGCTCGAACAGCGGCGCCGCGCGCTCGCGCGCCTCGCGGCGGCGCACGCCCTGGCTCTCCAGCGCCAGCGCAGCGTTGCCCAGCGCGTCGCGCCAGGGAAGCAGCAGGTCGCTCTGGGGCATGAACGAGCACGCCGCCCGCCGGGCGTCCGCGTCGGTCTCGCCCGCCACTTCGACAACGCCGGAATCGGGGTCCTGGAGGCCGGCGACCACCTCGAGCAGCGTGGACTTGCCGCACCCGGACGGTCCCACCACGCCCAGCGCCTCGCCGGCGCGCACCTCGAGGTCCACGCCCTCGAGCGCGGTCACGTCAGCGCGGCGCGAGCCGTACGTGCGCCCTACGCCCTTCACTGTCACGCCCTGCCCCCGGACGGAGAGCGGCTCCGCCACGGAAGCCTCGACTTTCGTCTCCATCAGCTCCCTCCGCGGGCATTACCCCACAGGTTCGAAGGGTCTGCGCCGGGCGGCCGAGGCCATGGGCGCGATCTCAGCCCGCCTGCCGCGAGCCCCCCTGTTGTCGTGGCGCGGACTCTAGCGGGGGACAAGTGACTGGGCCGCATTTGGGCGGTATGTCAGACCAAATGCGGCCCAATCGTGCGGAAGGGGCGGGAGCCCGAACCGCTAGAGCCCGCCGAAGCCGTCCAGCGGCCAGTAGCGCAGCCGTACCTCGCCCTGCACGTCGTCCACCCGGACCGGGCCCCAGAAGCGGCTGTCGTCGCTCGCGCCGCGGTTGTCGCCCATCACGAACACGTGGCCGGCGGGCACGGTGATCTCGCGGGGGAGGTTGCAGGCCTGGCACTCGGCATCCTGGCGCGCGTAGGGCTCGCGCTGCACCCTGCCGTCGATCACCGTCGCGCCGTCCTGGACCTTGAGGCGGTCGCCGCCCACGGCCACCACGCGCTTGACGAGCGCCTGGTCCAGCGTGCCGGGCGTCGGCTTTGAGCACGCGCTGCCGAGCGGGGGCTGCGCGCCGCAGCGGCTGTCCGCTGCGCCCGCGGGCGGGTTGAGCACCACCACGTCGCCGCGCTTGGGGTGGGACTCCTTGGTGGTGACCAGGCGGTCGCCCACGTCCACGGTCGGCACCATCGACTCGCTCGGTGCGCGGAAGGTCTTGGCGCCGAACACGAGCGTCGCTGCCAGGGCGCCCAGCACGAGCAGTGAAGCCACCACGATCAGCAGGATCAGTCCGAACTTCGCGAGCCGGCGCATCCCTCAGCTCTTCCGGATCGGGCCCAGGTCGGCGATCGCGTTCACGAACCCCTCCAACTGCATGGTGGTCCAGCACTCGAACACGCCCGTGCAGTGGGGCTCGTAGGCGGCCATCACCGAGTCGCCGTAGTTCCAGTACAGCCGCGGCTCGGGGTTCATCCAGAAGGTGCGCCCGGCGCGCTCGGCCACGTGGGCGAACACCTTGGCGTGGGGGTCGCGGCCGTTGGTGCGCGCGTCGCCGAGCACGATCACGCTGGACCGCGGGTCGAGGTCGTCCACCACCTGGTCGAGGAACTCCACCCACACGCGCCCGTAGTCGGTGTAGCCCGACACGTCGGCCACGCCGGCGTCGCCGGAGATCGCGCGCGACACGGCCTCGAAGCTGCGCTCGCGCTCGAACACCTCGGTCACCTCCGAGATCCGCTCGACGAACACGAACGAGCGCAGCTTGCGAAACGAGTCATGCAGCGCGTGCAGCACCGACAGGAAGAACACGCTGGCGCTGGTCACGCTGGTGGACACGTCGCAGAGCACGTACAGCTCGGGCCGCCGCGGGCGGCGGGGGCGGTAGCGCAGCTCCAGCGGCACCCCGCCGGTGGAGAGCGAGGTGCGCATCGTGCGCCGCACGTCGACGACCGAAGAGCGGCTGCGGCCGCGGTGCTCGCGCCCCTGGGTGGCCAGCCGGCGGCGCAGCTGAGCCACCACCCGATGCACGGCGGCGAGGTCCTGGGCCGGGCCGGTGGGCAGCGCGCGATCCAGCTCGCGCAGTGGCTTGGAGGGCGGCAGCGCCTGGGTGCGCTCGATCAGGGCGCGCTCCAGCTCGCGCCGCACGTGGCCCTCGAACTGGCGCAGCCGGTCGCGTGGCACCGCGTCCGGATCGGGAAGCTGCGCACTCTGCTGCTCGCCCTTCAGCCCCAGCGTGCGGCGGATGCGCTGCACGTCCACGCCGATCACCCCCGAGCCTTCGCCCTGGCGCCCGAACGCGGCGATTGCCAGCCGGGCGAGGTCGCGCAGCTCCCCGTCGGAGCCGTCCTCGCCCCGGAGTGCGTCGCGGATCCGCTCGCGCAGCGCGTCGAGGTCCATGCGCTCGGCCTCGGCGGCGGGGCCGCCCTCCTCGCCGGCGCCCTCCTTCACGCCGCGCTCGGCGGCCTCGCGCTCCACGGCGCGGAAGAAGAAGCGCTCGAACACCAGCTCGAGCACCCTGCGGTCATCCTGGGACTTCGCCAGCGTGGCCGACAGCGCCTCGAAGAAGTCCTCGCGGCTGGTCCAGCTCACCGCGTCGAGCGCGCCGAACGCGTCGAGCAGCTCGGAGGTGCCCACCGCCATGCCCTCGTTTCGCAGCTCGTCGGCCAGCTCCAGCAGCCGCGGCGCCATGCCGGCGGGGCCCGGGGCGGTGGGCATCCCGCCGTACAGCGCTCCCCGCTTGGGCTCAGCCCGCCCGGCGGGACCCGATGAGGCCATCGGTGAGCTTCACCCCCACGCGCTCGGCCACCAGGTCGAGGTCGGTGCGGTGCTTGACGATCACGCTCATCGTGCGCTCCAGCACGCCGCCGTCGAGGTCCTCGGCGCCCAGCAGCAGCAGCGCGCGCGCCCAGTCGATCGACTCCGCGATCGACGGCGGCTTCTTGAGGTCGAGGTTGCGCACCATGTGCACCACCTCCACCAGCTTGCGCGCCATGTCCTCGGACAGCTCGGGCGCGTGCAGGCGCACGATCTCCAGCTCGCGCTCCACGTCGGGGTAGTCCAGCCACAGGTAAAGGCAGCGGCGCTTGAGCGCCTCGGTGAGCTCGCGCGAGTTGTTGGAGGTGAGCAGCACGAGCGGCCGGGTGCGCGCCTCGACCACGCCCAGCTCGGGAATCGAGACCTGGAAGTCCGACAGGACCTCCAGCAGCATCGCCTCGAACTCCTGGTCGGTCTTGTCGATCTCGTCGATCAGCAGCACCACCGGCTCCTCTTCGGTGATCGCGCTCAACAGCGGGCGGGGGAGCAGGAACTCCTCGCCGAAGATGTCGTCGCGCACCTCGTTCCAGCCCGCGTCGGAGGCCTCCACCTGGATCCGTAGCAGCTGCTTGCGGTAGTTCCACTCGTACAGCGCCTTGGCCTCGTCCAGGCCCTCGTAGCACTGCAGGCGCACGAGCTTGCGCTCGGTGGCCCGGGCCAGCGCTTTGGCCAGCTCGGTCTTGCCCACGCCCGCCGGCCCCTCCACCAGCACCGGCTTGCCCAAATGCGCGGCCAGATAGGAGACCAGGGCCGTGGACTCGCCCGCCAGATAGCCGGCGCGCACCAGCGCGTCGCGGGTCTCATCGATAGATGTGAGCTCCGACGCCACGTGGTGAAGGATACTTTCGCCCTCCGTGCTCGCCTGGCTAGCTCAAGGGCCGTCCAACTTTCCCGGCGGGTCCGAGGACCTCGAGAGCCTCCTGTCGGCCTTTTACGTGCTGTTCGGGGCCGGTTTCCTGGTGGGCACGCTCGGCCATCTGTTCGACTCGAAGACCCTGCGTGCGGCCGGAATCGC
>DASROS010000072.1:0-17856 GCA_035646775.1 Thermoleophilaceae bacterium
TTGCTGGGTCTCGAGCGGCGCGCCGCGCAGAGCGCCGTCGAACATCACGCCGAAGAAGCTGTTAGGCACCTTCCGGGGACCGGCAGACGCCACCGGAGTGAGCACGGCGGTCGCGCAGATGGCGAGGAGCGCGGCGGTGAACAGGCGTCGCACGGCGAGCATCAGGACACCGCAACCTAGCGATAGTTGCGGGCGGTTCTGACGCTACGCTGCCCCGCCATGCCCAGGTTCGCCGGATCCGACACGGGCCGGGCGCTCGGCCTCGCGGCCGCGGCGATGGCCACGAACGTGATCAGCCTCGCTCTCACGATCGTCTTCGCTCGCCTGTTGGGCACCGGCGGGTACGGCGCGCTGGCGGCGCTCATGTCGGCCCTCCTGGTCCTGGGCATCCCTGGACAGGCGCTGCAGGTGGAGTTCGCCAAGCGGGTGAGCACCTCTCAGGACCAGGGGCGGGTGGCCGGCGAGCTGGAGCGTTGGGTGCGCTTCCTGCTTGCGGCGGCGGGGGCCACCGCGGTGGTGGGTCTGCTGATGCGCGATCCGATCGCCGGCCTGATCGGAGTCGATGAAGTGGCCTACGGAGCGGCGGCGGTGCTGCCAACCGCGTGCATCTGGCTGCTGCTCTCGGTCCAGCGCGGAGTGCTCCAGGGGCTGGGCTCCTACCGCCTGGTCGGACTGAGCCTGATGGGCGAGGCGCTGGCACGCCTTGCGACAGGCGCGGCGCTGATCGGGGTGGGGCTCGGACCCACCGGGGCCTTCCTGGGCAGCGGCGTCGCGATGGCGATCACCGCCGTGATCCTCGCCCGCAGGCTGGGCGTGGCGCTTCCCGGCTCCGCCGCGATACGAGCGCGGGCGCGTCCGATGCGGGAGACCCTGCGCCGCGCGGTGGTGCCGCTTCTGGCCCTGGCCCTGCTCGCATGGCTGCAGAACGTGGACGT
This sequence comes from Thermoleophilaceae bacterium, assembly GCA_035646775.1. GTDB lineage: Bacteria > Actinomycetota > Thermoleophilia > Solirubrobacterales > Thermoleophilaceae > JAAYBF01. Next base: position 936 of record DASROS010000072.1, read on the forward strand.
GATAGTGGTCAAGCACCAGGCCGCCACCGACGCCGCGGCCAGCTCCTACGCCGCCGCCTCGGTGGCCGCGAAGATGATTTTCTGGATCAGCGTGGGGCTGGGGCTGTTCCTTCTGCCGGAGGCCACAAGGCGGTCGCACGCCGGCGAGGACGGGCGGTCGGTACTCACGCGCACGCTGGGGATAGTGGCGCTCGTGGCCCTGCCGATGGTGGCGGTCTACTCGGTGGCGGGACGGCTCCTGCTCGAGGCTGTCTTCGGGCCAGGGCTGGCCGTGGCCAGCGACGCCCTCCCATGGCTGGGAGTGGCAATGAGCCTGCTGGCGTGCGCGTATCTCTGCGTGCAGTACCTGCTGGCGGTGCGCGCGCGGGTCTTTCTGGCCGCCCTGACGGTGGCCGCGATAGTGCAGCCGTTCCTGCTTACGGCGGCAGGCACCGACCTCACCGCGGTGGCGCTCACGCTCGTGGGCATCCAGTCGGCGCTGGTGGCGGTGGTGGCCGCGCTGAGCTTCCGCTCACGCGCCTGGGCTCGCGCGCCTGAGCCGCAGGTAGCGTCGCAGTGAGGGTTGGGGCTGGTGCGAACGACCCGCGCCGCTATACGCTCCTGCCACGAACCGGCGGGGGTTCGGAAACCGAACACTGGAGGAGTGATGCAGCAACCGCCGATTTCCCGCCGTGGCTTCGTGGCCGGAGCCAGCGCCCTCGGCGCTGCCACCGTGTTTGCCCCGCAGGCCCTCGCCAACGGCCTCGCGGGCCGCCGTGCCCCCACGCTGCGGGGAGGGCGCTTTCCCGAGGGGATCATGTCCGGTGATCCCACGCCCCGTGCGATCACGCTGTGGACAAGGCTGGCCGGAGTGGGAGGCCGTGGATCGGTGGAGCTCGAGGTGGCGCGCGAGCGCAGCTTCAGGCGCGTGGTGGCGCGCGAGCTGATCGGCACCTCCGGACGCCTGGATCACGCCGTCAAGGCACGCGTGGGCGGGCTCGACCCCTACGAGGAGTACTTCTACCGCTTCTCCACCCGGACGCGGTCGAGCCCCGTCGGGCGCTTCCGGACCGCGCTGCCGCCGGACTCACGCCAGCCCGTGAAGTTCGCCTTCTTCTCGTGCCAGGACTGGACGTTCGGCTTCTTCCACGCGCATCGGTTCCTTGCCGAGGAGGACGTGGACTTCGTGGTGAACCTCGGGGACTACATCTACGCCGAGGCCTACCACAGCAAGGGCAGCAAGTCCGGCGGCGTGCGCACCGACCGAGTGGGCCTGGCCACCTCGCTCCAGGACTACCGCGACAAGTACCGCCTCTACCGCTCCGATCGCAACCTCCGGGCGGTGCACGCCAACTTCCCGCTGATCTCGATCTGGGACGACCACGAGGTGCTCGACAACTACGCGGGCAGCCTGGGCGACGGCGGGCTGGACGAGGCGTTCAAGTTCACGCGGGCGCGCCGCGACCGGGCCTACCGTGCGTACTTCGACAGCATGCCCACCTACGACGGCTCGGGGCCGGGCAAGCGCATCTACCGCGCCGCGCGGTTCGGGCGCAACGTGGATCTCGTGCTGCTCGACCAGCGCCAGTACCGCGGCGACCAGCCGTGCGGGGACAAGCAGGTGGGCGACCCCTGCCCCGAGGTGGATGCCCGCAACCCCCTCCTGGGCCGCCGCCAGATGGGCTTCCTCAAGAAACGGCTGGCCTCCACGCCCGCGGCATGGAAGATCATCGCCAACCAGACGATGGTGGAGCGCACCGTGTACCCGGGCGGCCAGTGGATCGGATTCGACTCCTGGCAGGGCTACCGCCGCGAGCGCACCGAGCTGCTGAGACACCTCAAGCAGCGGCGCATCCGCGACGTGGTATTCGTGACCGGCGACATCCACACGTTCATCGCGGGCGACGTGCGGCTCAACGACGACGACAAGGTCCCGGTGGCCACCGAGTTCGTGGGCGGCTCGATCAGCTCGCAGGGGCTCGGCGAGGGCGGCGCAGGGCTGATCCCCGGCGCCGATCCGCGCAACCCCAAGACGCCGGAGAACATCAAGAACCTCCTGCGCCAGGCCAACCCCTGGGTCAAGGACGCCGACTTCGACCACCATGGCTACGGACTTGTCACGGCGGGCCGCGGCAGCCTGAAATGCACGTTCCGGCGTATCTCCACCACCAAGCGGCGCTCGGTGAAGCGCCTGCCCGACCGGCCCTTCTCCTACCGGCTGAAGCGCGGGCAGCGAAGCCTGCTGTAGTACTCGACCACATGCGCGTGCTGGACGACACGGACGAGGTCTTCAACCAGGCGCCGCCGCTCGCGCCGTACAACGTCTTCCACGCCGACGTGCCGATGCGGGAGGCGCTGGAGCGCGAGGGAGGCTCGTGGGGCGTGGACCGCCTACGCGACACCGGCGAGCTGGCGGGGTCCGTCGAGGCGCTGGAGCACTCGGAGCGCTGCGAGCGCAACGAGCCCGTCCTTCGCACACACGACCGCTACGGCAACCGCATCGACGAGGTGGACCTCGACCCCTCCTGGCACTGGCTCCTGCGCCAGGCCGTGGAGCGCGAGATCCACTCACTCCCGTGGCGCGACCCCCAGCCCGGCGCCCACGCCGTGCGCGCGGCGCTGATGTACACGTGGAGCCAGGTGAACTCCGGCGTGATGTGCCCGGTGTCGATGACCTACTCGATCATTCCCGCGCTGCGCGAGAACCCCGACGTCGCGGCGGAGTGGGAGCCGAAGCTGGTGAAGGCCGACTACGAGGGCGGCGCACTGGCGGGCATGGCGATGACCGAGAAGCAGGGCGGCTCCGACGTTCGGGCCAACACCACCCGGGCCGAGCCTCAGTCCGACGGCACATACGAGGTCACCGGCCACAAGTGGTTCTGCTCGTACCCCTCGTGCGACGTGTTCCTCACCCTCGCCCAGGCCTCCGAGGGGCTCTCCTGCTTCCTGATCGAGGGGCGTGACCCCGGCTTCCACATCCAGCGCCTCAAGGACAAGCTTGGCACCCGCTCGCTGCCTTCGTCCGAGGTCGAGTTCCACGGCGTGCGCGGCCGACTCGTGGGCGAGGAGGGCCGCGGCGTGGCCACGATCATCCGGATGGTCAACCATACGCGGCTGGATTGCCTGATCGGCTCGGCCGCCGGGATGCGCTGGGGAGTGGCCCAGGCGGTGCACCACGCCCGCCACCGCTCCGCCTTCGGCGCCACGCTGGCCGAGCAGCCCGCCATGCGCAACGTGCTGGCCGACCTGGCGCTGGAGTCCGAGGCCGCCACCGCCACAGCCATGCGGATCGCGCGTGCCTACGACGAGTCCAACGGCCCCTTCCGCCGCTTCGCCACCGCGGTATCGAAGTACTGGGTGTGCAAGCGCGCGCCCGCGCACGCCGGCGAGGCGCTGGAGTGTCTGGGCGGCAACGGCTACGTCGAGGAGTCGGGCATGCCCCGCCTGCTGCGCGACTCGCCGCTCAACTCGATCTGGGAGGGCTCGGGCAACGTGGCGGCGCTCGACGTGCTGCGGACGCTGATGAAGGAGCCCGAGGGCCTGCCGGCCTTCCTCGAGGAGGTGGAGTCGGCGGCCGGCTCCAACGCTCATCTCGACGCCCACGTGGAGCATGTGAAGCAATCCGTGTCGTCGCTCGGCGAGGATGCCCAGTGGCACGCTCGCCGGCTGGTCGAGGACCTCTGCCTGGCGCTGCAGGCCTCCCTGCTGGTGCGCAACGCCCCCGCCGCGGTGGCCGACGCCTTCTGCGCATCGCGCCTGGCCGGCTCCGCCGGCTCGGGCCGCGCCTTCGGCACGCTGCCGGGCGGCGTGGAGGCCGGACCGATCCTGGACCGCGCGCTGGCTGTCTGACGCCTGATCGGCCGGCTTCGTGCGAACAGCGCGGTAAAGGGAGGACCGCCACACGCTGGCCGCGGCTGGTCGAACCCCCATAACTTGGCAACCGATCGACTCCCGGCGAGGTGCTCCACGATCTGGGTGCCAGAGCCACGTCCTGTGGAACACCTCCGAGAATCGCCATCGCGCGTCAAGCTCTGGGGGCTCGGGCCCTCGCTCCGGACGCGCACGTGAACGATTGGGGCTGCTACGGCAACCACAACCCTTCACCCTCTCCCTTTGTGCGCTGTTCGCACAGCGCGCGGCGTGGCGAGAGAGCCACCTGCACCAGCCCTTGCAGCTCTCCGTAACTCCGCAGATCCCGTAGGAGCGGGCCGGAGGGCCAAGAAGGGTGGGTGAGCTTCCCCGGGCAGGGGACTCGAGCGAACCCGAATGCAAGGAGACGTGAATGCCCGTCCCGTGGAAGGAGATCGTGCGCAGCCGGCCGAGCCGGCTGCTTCGCATGTGGACGCTGGCCGGAGGACTGACGCTGGCACTGATCCCGGCGCCGGCCGCCGGCGCGGCCGTGCCCCACACCGTCGTGGAGGGCGAGAGCCTGTGGTCGATCGCCACCGCAAATGGCATGGACCCGGGCACGCTGGCCGCCGCGAACGGCCTGCCACCCGATTCCCACGTGGTGCTCGGCAGCATCGTGAACATCCCCGCCGCGGGCGAGGCCTCCGCGGGCGCTCCCGCCACCGGCGGCGCCACCAGCGCCATGGCTCCCCCGCCGGCCGGCGCCTACACCGTGCAGCCCGGCGACACCCTCTCCGGCATCGCCGCGGCCAGCGGCGTGGCACCCGACCAGGTGGCGTTCATGAACGGGCTCGACCCCAACGGCTACGTGATCACGGGCACCGTGCTCAAGCTGCCGGCGGGCTCCACCACGCCGCCGGCCGATCCCGCCACCGCCCCCGCGGAGACGGTGGTGCCCGACGCGGCGCCGCAGGCCACGGGCGGCTCGGTGTCCTCGGCCGAGATCGGGCAGATCGCCGCCGAGCAGGGCGTGGCACCTGACCTGGCCGCCGCGCTGGCCTACCAGGAGAGCGGGTTCAACAACAACATGGTCTCCCCCGCCAACGCGCGCGGGGTGATGCAGGTGCTGCCCGGCACTTGGAGCTGGGTCGAGGACAACCTCGCGGGCCGCACGATGGACCCGGCCTCGCCGCAGGAGAACGTGCGCGCCGGGGTGATGTACCTCGACCAGCTGATCGCCGACGCCGGCGGCGACGAGGCCACGGCGGTCGCCGGCTACTACCAGGGCGCCAGCTCGGTCCGCAGTCAGGGAATGTTCCCGGAGACCGAGCGCTACGTGGCCAACGTGATGGCCCTTCGCTCGCGCTTCGGCCAGTAGGACGACGAGGCGTGTTCCACGCCGAGGGGTAGGGTCACCCTCGGCGTGGAACACCTCTCGACGCTCACCTACGAGGTGGACGGGCGCGTAGCCCGGATCACCCTGAACCGCCCCGAGCGCGGCAACGGCATCACGCTCGCCATGCCGCACGAGTTGGCCGACTGCGTGGAGCGGGCCAACCTCGACCCGGCCGTCCACGTGATCGCCCTCGCCGGCAACGGAAAGGGCTTCTGCGGCGGCTACGACCTGGCCGAGTTCGCGGAGCAGGGCATGCCCAACCACGACCCGGGCGAGGTCTGGGACCCCGTCCTCGACTGGCAGATGATGAGCCGCAACGTGCGCGGCTTCATGAGCCTGTTCGAGTCGGACAAGCCGGTGGTCTGCAAGGTGCATGGCTTCTGCGTCGCCGGGGGCACCGACATGGCGCTCTGCTCCGACCTGCTCGTTATTGCGGAAGACGCCCGCATCGGCTACCCGCCCGCCCGCGTCTGGGGCTCGCCGACCACCGCGCTGTGGGCCCACCGGATCGGCGCGCAGCGGGCCAAGCGCCTGCTGTTCACTGGCGACCTGATCACAGGGGCACAGGCCCTCGACTGGGAGCTCGCGATCGAGGCGCCCCCGGCCGCCGAGCTGGACGCCCGCTTCGAGGCGCTCGTCGAGCGCATCTCGCTGACGCCGGTGAACCAGCTGGTGATGATGAAGCTGCTGGTCAACGACACCCTGCGGGCCCAGGGCCTCCACTCCACGCAGACGCTCGGCACGCTGTTCGACGGCATCGCCCGCCACACGCCGGAGGGCTACGCCTTCCAGGAGCGCGCGGCACGCGAGGGCTGGGAGGCCGCGGTGCGAGAGCGCGACGAGCCCTACGGCGACGCGAAGCCGCCGCGGAACTAGACCGCGTCCGGCTAGGGGTCGACCTCGCCCTCGAACAGGGCGAAGTGGGCGCCCTGGGGATCCTGGGCCACCAGGATGCGCCCGGCGGGGATCTCCAACGGGGCGACCAGCACCCTTCCGCCCGCGCCTTCGATCTTCTCCGCGGATGTGTCCAGGTCGGTGACCGTGAAGTAGGCGAGCCAGTGCGACGGCGCGCCGGCGTCGGGAGGGAGGTCCATCATGCCCCCGTTGAGCCGCTCGCCGAGGTGAATGCCCCAGTAGTCCGGACCGCCCTCGCCGGGATTCAGCTCGATCCTCCAGCCGAACAGGCTCTCGTAGAAGGCCTGGGCAGCCTCCACGTCGGTTGTGTTGAGCTGGTTCATCGTCAGGGCGCCCGGGTCGTTCACCAGCTCGGCGCCGAAGTGGTTGTCCGCCTGCCAGACCGCGAAGACCGCACCGGCCGGGTCGCCGATCACGGCCATCCGTCCGGAGCCGGGAATGTCGCGGGGCTCGACGTGCACCAGCCCTCCCAGCTCACGGGCCCGGTCGGCGCTCGCGTCGGCATCCTGCACCGACACGTAGGACAGCCACGCCGGCGGCCCCTGCGGGCTCTTGTAGAGCGCCGCCACGAGCCTGCCGTCCACACGCAGCAGCGTGTAGGTGCCCATGTCCCCCGCGGCGGGCAGATCCTCCGTCTCCCAGCCGAACAGGCCGGTGTAGAAGCCCCGCGCCGCCTCCGGATCGGAGGTGGAAAGGTCGGTCCAGCAGAAGGTGCCCGGCTCGAAACCCGTGCGCTCACCCACCGGGCTAGGAGCCGTCGATCTCCAGGAACGCCTCGGCGCGGGCGACCTCGCGCTCCGCGCGGCGGCGCTCCTCGGAGTCCTCGTCGGCCTGATCGCGAGCCTTCTCGGCCTCGGACTTGCGCGCCTCCAGCGCCGAGCGGTCGAGGTCCTCGGGCTTGATCGCGTCCTCCACGATCAGCAGCGCCGAGTTGTCGACGACCTGCAAGTAGCCCTCGCCCTGGGCGAAGCACACCGGGCTGGCCGAGCCGGGGTTGTCCGAGCCCGACTCGTAGAGCTTGAGCTCGGAGGGCTCGAGCATGGCCATCAGCGGCGCGTGGTTGGCCAGCACGCCGATCGAGCCGGTGCCGGTGCGGGCCGAGACCATCTCGACCTCGCCCTCGTACACCTGGCCCTCCGGCGTGAGGACCTCGACGGGGAAGGTGGAGCGGGCCACTACTCCTTCGACTCCTCGTCGTCGTCGCCGGACTCGTCGTCGTCACCGGACTTGCCCTCGGCCTCGGTCTCCTCGGAGTCCGTCTCCTCGGAGTCCGAGTCCTCCTCGTCGTCGGAGCTCTTCTTCTCCTTGCGCCCCGACTTCTTCTCCTCGGTCACCTCGTCGATCGTGCCCTTCATGTAGAAGGCGCTCTCGGGGCGGTCGTCGTGCTCGCCCTCGACGATCTCCTTGAATGAGCGCACGGTCTCCTCGATGGGCACGTACTTGCCCTCGGAGCCGGTGAAGGCCTCCGCCACGAAGAACGGCTGGGACAGGAAGCGCTGAACCCTGCGGGCACGCTGCACGGCCTGCTTGTCCTCGTCGGACAGCTCCTCGATGCCGAGGATGGCGATGATGTCCTGGAGCTCCTTGTAGCGCTGCAGGATCTCCTGGACCTGGGTGGCCACCTGGTAGTGCTCCTCGCCCACGATGTCCGGCTTGAGGATCGTGGAGGTGGAGTCCAGCGGGTCCACGGCCGGGTAGATGCCCTGCTCGGAGATCGAGCGCGAGAGAGTGGTCGTGGCGTTGAGGTGCGCGAACACCGACGCCGGCGCGGGGTCGGTGAGGTCGTCTGCCGGCACGTAGATGGCCTGGATTGAGGTCACCGAGCCCTCGCGGGTCGAGGTGATCCGCTCCTGCAGCTGGCCCATCTCGGTCTCCAGCGTGGGCTGGTAGCCCACCTGGGATGGCATCCGGCCGAGCAGCGCCGACACCTCCGAGCCGGCCTGCACGAACCGGAAGATGTTGTCGATGAACAGCAGCACGTCCTGGCCCTGCTCGCGGAAGTACTCCGCCATCGTCAGGCCCGACAGAGCCACGCGCATGCGGGCGCCGGGCGGCTCGTTCATCTGGCCGAACACGAGCACGGTCTTCTCGAGCACCCCCGACTCGGTCATCTCGACCCAGAGGTCGTTGCCCTCGCGCGAGCGCTCGCCCACGCCGCAGAACGCCGACAGGCCTCCGTGCTCGGTGGCCAGGTTGTGGATCAGCTCCTGGATCAGCACCGTCTTGCCAACGCCGGCGCCGCCGAACAGGCCGACCTTGCCGCCCTGGGCGTACGGCGCGAGCAGGTCCACGACCTTGATGCCCGTCTCGAAGATCTCGCGCGTGGGCGTGAGGTCCTCCACGGTCGGAGCGGGACGGTGGATGGGCCAGCGCTCGCCCTCCTCGAGCTCGTCGCCCTCGTCGATCGTCTCGCCGAGCAGGTTGAAGATGCGCCCGAGCGTGTGCTCGCCCACCGGCACGGTGATCGGGCCACCGGTGTCGCGGATCTCAGCGCCGCGGTGCAGGCCGTCGGTGGCGTCCATGGCCACGCAGCGCACGCGGTCGTCGCCGAGATGCTGCTGGACCTCCACCACCAGCCGGGTGGCCTCCTCCTCCTCGTGCTGGGCTGGGATCTCGACCTCCAGTGCGGAGTAGATCTCGGGCAGGTCCTCGGGGAAGGAGGCTTCGATCACCACGCCGGTGATCTGCTCCACCCGGCCGACGTTGGTCGAGCCGGAGCCGTTGGAGCTGTCCTGCTTCTCCTTATCCTGCCTGTCCTTGGGGTCGCCAGACCCCGAGGGCTGCTCTTCCTTCTGTTCAGTGCTGGCTTCCAAAATCGGCTCCTTATCTAGCTGAGGCCCTCGGCCCCGGCGACAACTTCCATGATCTCCTGCGTAATTTCTGCCTGGCGCTGGCGGTTCATCTCGAGGGTGAGGTCATCGATCATCTCGCCGGCGTTCTCCTGCGCGCTGCGCATCGCCGTCATTCGCGCGCCGTGCTCGGACGCCGTGGACTCCAGCAGCGCGCGGTAGATCGAGATCTCGATGTAGTCGGGCACCAGCCGCTTGAGGATCTCCTCCGGGTCGGGCTCGTAGATCCACAGCGTCTTGTGGCCCGATTCGCGCTCGTCGGACTCCGAGCCCTCACCTTCCTCGTCGTCCTCCTCGAGTAGCTGCTCGACCGCGGCGAGCGGGAGCAGCACGTCGGTGGTCACCTCCTGCGTGAGGGGCGACACGTAGCCGTTGTAGATCATCTCCACGCGATCGACATTGTCGTCGATGTACTGGCTGGCGATGTCGCCCGCGATGTCGCGCGCGTTCTCGAAGGCCGGGCGGTCGGTAAAGCCCTGCCACTGGCCGGCCACCTCCTGGCCGCGGAAGGTGAGCGAGGACACTCCCCGCCGCCCGGAGGCGTACCAGACGACCTCCTTGCCCTCGTCGCGCAGCTCGCGCGCGCGGCTGTTGCCGGCGCGGATGATCTGGGAGTTGAAGGCGCCTGCCAGCCCGCGGTCGCCGGTCACGAGCAGGAGGCCCACGCGGTTCTCGTCGTCGTGGGCCTCCAGCAGCGGCAGGTTGGGGATCTTCTCTACCGCCTCGACCGTGCGCCGGGTCATCCGCCGGATCGCCTTTGCGTACGGACGCAGGTGCTCGATGCGCTGCTCGGCACGCCGCAGCCGGGCGGCGGCCACCATCTCCATCGCGCGGGTGATCTTCTGGATGTTCTTGACCGAAGAGATCCGGTTCTTCACGTCCTTCTGAGAAGCCATCAGGCGTTAGCCGTCTCCTTCTTCTGCCTGTCCTGTGAGTCCTCGGCGGAGTCGCCGTCATCCGAGCCCTCGTCGTCCGAGCCGGAGGTGCGGCCTTCCTTCTGGCGCTCCTTCTCGGACATGATGCGGTCGGACTCGCCCTCCTCGACGGGGTTGCCCTCCTCGTCGAAGTCGGCCCCGAAGTCGTCTATCGCTTCGGTGATGGCGTTGCCCAACTGCTCCTCGACCGAGTCGTCCCACTCGCCCTCGCCGAGCTTGTCCATCAGGTCGGACTCCTCGGAGTGCAGGCGCGAGAGCAGCTGGTCGTGGAAGTCCGAGATGCGCTCGACCTTGATGCGGTCGAGGTACCCGCCGGTCCCCGAGTAGATCGCCGCCACCTGGTCGGCGGGCGCCCAGGGCTTGAGCTCGTCCTGGTTGAGCAGCTCGACCAGGCGCTCGCCGCGGGCCAGCGTGGCCTGCGTGTCGGCGTCCAGCTCGGAGCCGAACTGGGAGAACGCCTCCAGCTCGCGGTACTGCGACAGCTCTAGACGCAGCTTGCCGGCCACCCGCTTCATGGCCTTGGGCTGGGCGTCGCCGCCCACGCGCGACACCGAGATGCCCACGTTGATCGCGGGACGGACGCCCGAGCGGAACAGGTCGCCCTCGAGGAAGATCTGGCCGTCGGTGATCGAGATCACGTTGGTGGGGATGTAGGCCGCCACGTCGCCCGCCTGGGTCTCAATGATCGGCAGCGCCGTGAGCGAGCCGCCGCCCAGATCGTCGTTGAGCTTCACCGCGCGCTCCAGCAGGCGGGAGTGCAGGTAGAACACGTCGCCCGGGTAGGCCTCGCGGCCCGGCGGGCGGCGCAGCAGCAGCGACATCTGCCGGTAGGCGAACGCGTGCTTGGTGAGGTCGTCGTAGATCGTGAGCGCGTGGCCGCCGTTGTAGAGGAAGTGCTCACCGATCGCGCAGCCGGCGTAGGGCGCCATGAACTTGATCGGCGCGGCCTCGTCGGCGGGGGCGGCCACGATGATGGTGTTCTCCATCGCGTCGTGGTCGGCGAGCGTCTCGGCCACCTGCACCACGGTGGACAGCCGCTGTCCGATGGCCACGTAGATGGAGATGAGGTCGTTGTCGCGATTGTTGATGATCGTGTCGATGGCGATCTGGGACTTGCCCGTCTGGCGGTCGCCGATGATCAGCTCGCGCTGGCCGCGGCCGATGGCGGTCATCGAGTCGATCGCCTTGATGCCCGTCTGCATCGGCTCCTTCACGCCCTGGCGCTGCACCACGCCGGGGGCCTTGAACTCGGCCGGGCGCGTCTGGCTGGTGTTGATGTCGCCCTTGCCGTCCAGCGGCTGGCCGAGCGGGTCCACGATGCGGCCCTTGAGCTCGTCGCCCACGGGGATGTCGAGCAGCTGGCCGGTGCGCTTGACCGTGTCGCCCTCCTCGATCTTGTCCCACTCGCCGAACAGCACGACGCCCACGTTGTCGGACTCGAGGTTCAGCGCCAGGCCGGTCACGTCGTGGGGCAGCTCGAGCATCTCCAGCGACATGCAGTTGTCCAGTCCGTGCACGCGCGAGATGCCATCGGCGATCGACAGCACGGTGCCCACCTCGGACAGGTCGGCGCCGCCGTCGTCGAGCCCCTCGATGCGGCTCTTGAGGATGCTTGTGATCTCGTCGGGCTTGATCTGCATGAAGTTCTGAACGACCTTTCTGACTAGTCCTAGGCGGCCTTTACGACCTGCTTGCGCAGCGCCTCGAGCCGGTGGCGCACGCTGGCGTCGAGCACCATGTTCCCTACCTGGAGCACGATGCCCCCGAGCACGTCGGGGTCAACCTTGCTCGAGAGGTCGACCTTGCGGTCGGTCTGCTCGGTGATGCGCTTGCCGATGTCCTGCACGAGCTGATCGTCCAGCTCGACCGCGCTGGTCACCGTAACGGGCAGCAGCTTGTTCTCCTCGGCCCACATCTCGTCGAAGGCGCGCCGGATGCGGAACACGGCCGGCACGCGATGGCGCTCGGCGAGCAGCTCGAGGAAGCGCACGAAGTTGTCGTCGGCGTCGGTCACGAGCTTGGCGATGCCGTCCTTCTTCTCCTGCGAGGAGAAGTAGGGCGAGAAGAAGAAGACCTGCAGCTCGCGGTTGTCGGCCAGGACGTCGGCGAACTCGCCCAGCTCGTCATGGATGCGGTCGAGCGCGTCGGCCTCCTGGGCGACCTCGAACAGCGAGCGCGAGTAGACCTCGGCGATCTCCTCCATCCGGCCTCGCTACCCGCCGTTGCGCTTCTCGGAACCGGCGAGCAAGGAGAAGTCGGCTTCCGACAGCGCCTCCTCGATCAGCCGGCGGTGGTCGTCGTCGTCCAGCGACTTGCGCGTGACCTTCTCGGTGGCGATCACCGTGAGGTCGGCCACCTCCTTGCGGATCTGGTCCAGCGAGCGCCGCGTCTCGGTCTCGATGTCCCGGCGCGTGGACTCCATCAGCTCCTCGCGGTAGCGCTTGGCCTCGGCCTTGGACTCGTCCTGCATCGACTCGGCCGCACGGCGCGAGCGCGCCACGATGTCGTCGGCCTGCGCGCGGGCCTCCTTCAGCCGCGCGCGGTACTCGGCCAGCAGCTCGTCGGCCTCCTGCTTGGTGCGCACCGCCGAGTCGATCGACTCGTCGATCGCCCTGCGCCGCTTGTCCAGCGCCTCCGCGATGCGCGGAAAGGCCAGCTTGGACAGCACGTAGTAGGTGATGCCGAACGCGATCAGCGTCCAGAGCATCAGACCCAGGCCAGGCGTGACGAGGAAGTTGCCTCCGCCCTCCTCCGCGGCCAGCGGGACGATGTTCAGTGCGTCGACCATCGGCCTAGAGGAAGAAGGCGATCAGGCCGAAGATGAACGCGTAGAAGATGATCGCCTCGGTGAGGGCGAAGCCGAGCCACTGGATGCTCGTGATCTCCTCGCGCATCTCGGGCTGGCGGGTGACCGACTCGATCACCTTGCCGAAGATGTAGCCCACCCCGATGCCCGGACCGACGGTGCCAAGGCCGGCGCCGATGCCCAGCGCGATCGACTTGAGTCCGGGGGTGGGGTCGGCTCCCTGGGCGAGCAGTAGCAATACGTCCATGAGGGGGTCCTCCTTAGTGGTGGGCGGCGGTCGCGCCGCCGAGGTAGATAGACGTCAAGGTGGCGAAGATGAAGGCCTGAAGGCCTGCGATCAGGACGATCTCGAACATGAAGAAGGCGATCGCGATCGGCAGCGTGAACACGCCCAGCGCGGCCAGACCGAGCAGCACCACGAGCCCGCCGCCCATGAACAGGATCAGCAGGTGGCCGGCGAGGATGTTGGCGAACAGCCGCACCGATAGCGAGATGATCCGGACGAACTGCGAGATCGCCTCGATCGCGAAGATCGGCACGGTCATCGCCGGCGGCGTGCCGGCCGGGATCCAGCTCTTGAAGTAGGGCACGAAGCCCTGGACCCGGATCCCCTCGATGTGGTACCCGAACCACACCATCAGCGTGAGCATGAGCGGGACCGAGAGATTGGCCGTGGCGGCGTAGAGGGCGAAGCTGGGCACGCTCACGCCGAGGATGTCGACCGGCTCTTCCGTGTTCACCGGCAGCGGTAGGTAGCCGATCAGGTTGGAGAACAGGATGAAGAAGAAGAGGGTTCCGATGAACGGGAACCACTTCAGCGCGAGCTTGTCGTCCATGTTCCCGCCCGTGATCTGGTTGCGCGCGAGATCGTAGGCGGCCTCCACCGCGGTCTGCACGCGGTTGGGACGGTCCTGCATCCGCTTGGCGACGTAGAGCATGGCCATCGTGGTCAGGCCACAGGCCAGCGCGAGGTAGAGCACCGCCTTGTTCAGGCTCATGTCGAACGGGCCGAGCTTGAGCTCCAGCCACGGCTCGAGCTTGAACTCGTTCTGGGGCTGGAACTCCTCGTTCTTGCCTTCGCTGGGGAACAGGAGGTTGACCACGATCGCGGCGACGATGAGGCCGCCGAGCCCCAGGAAGACCTTGCGCTTGGTGCTCATCGCCCGGCCTTCGGATCGTCGAAGGGCCGGACGATCATCTGCATCGGGAAGTAGATCGAGAACAGCACGATGCACAGGATCGCGGCCGCGAGGCCGTCCTCGCGCTCAGCCGCAAGACCGACGGCCATGATGGCCCCGGCCGTGAGCCAGCCCCGCCCGATCATGCTGCCGGCCAGCAGGCCGACCACCGTGCGGGGATCGTCACTGGCCTTGGCCTTGGCCTGGGCCAGGTGGTTGATGCCGCGCTGCACAAGCCACGCCGCGGCGGCCACCGTGTAGCCGAGCATGGGCAGGCCGGCCAGCAGGAACAGCGGTAGGACGGCGGCCAGTGCCACGAGGTCGAGGTAGCGGAGGAGGGTTAGGCCCACGCCGGGCCCGCCTGCCTGTCCGTGTGTTTCCAAGGCGTGCGTCGTCAAATGAGGGTCGTCCCGCAGGGGCGGATGACTCTATATGAGGGATACCGGCAACGACCACTTGGTGGCAGGTGCCGCGAGACGGGTACTCGGGGCTACCCGGCGGCGCTCAGACCACGCGCAGGAGCGCGTCCACCACGCGCTCATCGAACTGCCGGCCGGACTCGCGGCGCATCTCCTCGGAGGCGGCCTGGGGATCCAGCGGCCCGCGGTAGGGACGCACGGCGGTCATCGCCTCGTAGGCGTCGGCGGCCGCGAGGATGGCGCCCTCCAGCGGCACCTCGTCGCCCTTCCGCCCGGCCGGGTAGCCGCCGCCGTCCGGCCGCTCGTGGTGGGCCAGGATCCACTCACCGATCTCGGAGTAGTCGGTGGTGTCCAGCATCCGAGCACCGATCTCGGGGTGCGATCGCACCAGCTCCCACTCGCGCGCGCTGAGCGGCCCGGTCTTCACGACCAGTTCGTCGGGCATGCCCACACGCCCCACGTCGTGGAGGATGCCGGCGAGCCGCACACACTCCACGGCGTCGGGAGGCAGGCCCATCTCGCGGGCGATCAGCTCGGAGTAGCGGCCCACCCGGCGGCAATGCGTGGAGCTCCCGGAGTCGCGCACGTCGAGCGCCTCGGCGAGCGTGAGCAGCGTGGCCAGGTCGACGTGGGCCTCGTCGCGGCCGGGGCGCGCCGTGCGGGCGAGGATGCCGGGAACCTCCGCGCTGGAGATCACCGACCGGTTGCGCCCCAGCCGCTTGGCGGCGTACAGCGCCTGGTCGCCGCGCTGCAGCAGCGCCTCGGCGGTCTGGCCGTGCACCGGGTAGCTCACGATGCCGAAGCTCACGGTGAGCGGCCCCCCGTCGGAGTCCACGAACTCGGCCTCCACGGCTGTGCGCAGACGCTCGGCCACGATGTAGGCGCCGTGCTCGTCGGTGTCCGGCGCAAGGACGGCGAACTCCTCGCCGCCCACCCGCGCCGCCGAGTCCCAGCTGCGCTTGCCGCGCAGGATCGCCCGCCCCACGCGCCGGAGGGCCTCGTCGCCCGCGATGTGCCCGAAGCGGTCGTTGATCTGCTTGAAGCCGTCGAGGTCGCCCACCACCACGCTCAGCCCCTGCTCGGTGCGCCGCGCGCGCTCGAGCTCCACGTCGAAGACCTCGGCGAAGCCGCGGCGGTTGAGCAGCTGCGTGAGCGGGTCGCGGCGGGCGGCGTCGCTGAGCTCTGCGATCAGGCTCGTCAGCCGGTCGCGTGCGAAGGTCACCAGCAACCCGGCGCTCGTGAGGGTGCCAAGCGTGATCGCCCAGGCCGCCACGGGCACGTAGCCGGGGTCGCGCGCCACCAGGAGCGCGGCGAACATGATCCCCAGCGCCGCCATGTGCGCCAGGGCCCACCTGACCGAGAAGACGTAGAAGGCGTAGAGGGTGGGCCACAGGTAGGGCAGCGGCGTGGAATCGGCGCCCTTGCCCCAGAAATCGATCGCGCCGGTGGCGATGGCGCTGGCGGCCAGCACGCCGATGTGGAAGAACCACGACGGCAGGTGGTCGTAGCCCGCCAGGGCCGCCAGCGCGAGCACACCCGCCGCGGCCGCGACCAACGCCATTCCGCGCTCGTCCAGGGATGGTGAGTGAGGCAGCGCTATCGCCAGCAGCGCCATCACCCCGCCGGTGGCCGCGAGCCAGAAGCCCGCGCTGGCCATCGCAGCCGGGGTGCCGGGAGCCGCGACCGCCTCCTCCACGGAGGTCCGCCATCCCAGCCGTTCCCTGAGGGGCCGGCTCACCGGAGCCGTGCCTTCTTCCCTGGGATCGTGAGAGTGCGAGCCAGTCGCGTGAGCCATGGCTGCCGTGGCAGGTGTGGCCTGCCTGGAATCCATTCCAGCGTCAATACTAGGTCTGATGCAGGGATATCGCCAATGTGGCTGCAACGCGACATAGACCTCCAGCCGTTCCCGCGCGGCTTTAACCTCGTCACCCGCGAGGTCCTCTCCGCCCTGCCCGAAGTCGGCAACATCGACACCGGGCTGCTGCATCTGTTCATCCGGCACACCTCCGCGTCGCTCACTCTGAACGAAAACGCCAGTCCCGACGTGCTGGCCGACTTCGAGTCCTGGTTCTCCGACGCCGTCCCCGAAGACGCCCCCTTCTGGACCCACACGCTCGAAGGGCCTGATGACATGCCGGCGCACATCAAGGCCTCGCTGCTCGGGCCGTCGCTGACCCTGCCGATCCGCGACGGCCGGCTGGCGCTCGGTACCTGGCAGGGGATCTACCTCTGCGAGCACCGCGACCGGGGCGGCGGGCGGTCGCTGCTGGCGACCGTCTGGGGCGAGTAGCGCCGCAGCGGACATCGGGCATCCAAGAGGGGGCCCCGCCTGAGCTGAACCTTCGAGGAGGTTCTGCATGACATACACACAATTGCGACGGTGCGCCTGGTGTCGGGTAGGTTCGCCGGCATGGAGGGCACGAGCGACCGGCGGGAGTTCCTCACCTACGCGGGCCTGGGCACGGGGGCGCTGATACTCGGCGGCGTGCCGGTGGACCCGGCGCTGTCGCAGACGGCACGCCGCCGCCAGGTGCCGCTGGCACGCGGCGGGACCTTCCCGCAGGGGGTGGCATCGGGGATGCCGTCTCAGAACGC
>DASROS010000073.1:0-3275 GCA_035646775.1 Thermoleophilaceae bacterium
TATCCATGGACTACGCGGCCGTCGCCACCGCGACCCTGCCGGCTTACGCCTCCGATGTGTTCGATCCGCGCTACTACGTGACCACGTCCGGCTCCGGGTACCAGTGGGATCCCTCGGACTCCACCCGAGTCGAGGACTTCGTGCCGGCCGCTGGGACGCTCACCCCCTGTTCTAACTGGAACGACGGCGCGAGCCGCCTGGGCGGCGAAGTCTGTCGCTTTGTCACGTCGATCTACGACCCCAACTTCGTGCAAACGCCCACCGACAAGGCCGACGCCAAGCGGATCACGGTCGCGGTCTCGGTGGCGGGAAACAAGACCAAGCCAATCACTCTGACATCAATCGTCTGGGACAGGAAAGCGCTATGAGAAACCGAATCAGTTTCCGTTCCGAAGCCGGCATCGCCTTGCCGGTTGTCATGGGCAGCCTGGTCGTGCTGTCACTGCTCGCGGCGGCGCTGCTGTCGACCGCTGGGCGATCCTCGTCGCAGGCGAACGCCGGCCGCAATGACAAGCGAGCGCTCGGCGCAGCCGAGGCCGGATTGCAGACGGCGGCCTACCGCCTCAAGCAGCTCAACCCCGCGGGCACCATGTGCATGACCACCGTCGCCGTTGCGCCGACGAGCGGCGAATGCCCGGCGAGCACGCCGGAGCCCGTGGGCGCGGGCGCCACGTTCAGCTACACGGTCACGCCCAAGGGGGCAACCTGCGGCGTGCTGCCGGGCTACACGCCGACGGCGAACGACCGATGCATCACCAGCGTGGGGTTGGTCAACGGGGTCAAGCGGCGGATCCAGACACGGGTCGAGCAAGGCCTCTCGTATCCGTTCGCCAAGGCGGGCGTCGCCGGCACGGACTGGGTCACGCTCGCTGACGACGTGACCCTCAACGCAACGGATGTCGGGTCGAACGGGCCGATCACGTTGACCGGTTCGCCGAAGCGGGTCGACATCCTGGCGGCGGCGCGTCCCAATCCACCCGGCGGCGTGGTCACACAGACGGGCACGGTTTACATCCAGAAGGGCATCGTCAACTCCCCCGCCCCGTACGGCCTCGTCCAGCCGGACTTCGCCCCGTCGCGGACGACCAACAACAACGGCGCCCTCAACACCGCCTACTACGACGCGGCGACGCGCTCGCTGAGCATCCCGGCCGCTACTACCTACTCCATGCCCGCGGGCACGTACAACTTCTGCAGTGTCACGATCGGGTCCGGAGGCGACCTCAGGATGGAGACGCCTACGGCTGTGGCGGCGATCTACCTCGACTCGCCTCGACGCGCGGGGTCCGGATGTTCCGTCGGCAGTGGCCAGTTCCGAGCTGACGGCGGCACCGGCCTCCGGACCAAGGTGAACTCCGGGCGCTTCGACGCCAACGTCTGGGTCTGGGTCTACGGCACGACAAACGACGCTTCTGCGGAGGACATTCTCCTCACCGGCAAGGCCAACATCGACGCCGTGTGGTATGCGCCCGACTCGATCTTTCACGCGACCAACGACGTCATCATGCACGGCGGCGTGGTGGCCCGGAAGGTCCTGATGAACAACAAGGTCGCCGTCACGCTCGACGTCCTCGTGAAGTCCCTCGTCGGCCCGGGATCCGGGCCCCTGAACCGCCGCGCATGGTTCGAGTGCACGCCAGCGCCTACGGTTCCAACCGATCCGGAATCGGGCTGCTGAGCCCCCGCCGCGGCTTGCCGCGGCGGGGCTCTGCGCCGGCGTCAGCGGTACTCGGCGCCGGCGGGCTCGCGCAGGCCCGCGGAGTTGCGTGACTCCAGCGGCAGCGGCGCCTGGTTGAGCGCCAGCTTGAAGTCGTGCCCGTCGGTGGCGAAGTCCATCGCCTGGGCCTCGGTGACGACGCCGGAGGCCACCAGCTCGATCAGGGACTGATCGAAGGTACGCATGCCGTAGTAGCCGCCCTCCTTGATCGCGTCGCGCAGATCGCCCGCCGATCCGGCGGTGGAGATGAGGTCGCGGGCGCGCGAGGAGTTCACGAGGATCTCCGCGTTCAAGGTCATCGAGTCGTGCGTGGTGGGGATGAGCCGCTGGGAGACCACGCCGACGAGGGTGGACGACAGCATCTGGCGCGCCAGCGAGGCGCGCCGCTCGCCGAAGAGGTCCACGAACCGCTGCACGGTCTCGGCGGCGTCGATCGTGTGCATCGTGCAGATCACGAGGTGGCCGGTCTCCGCGGCGCGGAGGGCGGTCATCGCCGTCTCCTCGTCGCGCACCTCACCGATCATGATCACGTCGGGGTCCTGGCGCATCGCCGCGCGCAGGGCCACGTGGTAGCTCGGCGCGTCGAGCCCGATCTCACGCTGGCAGACCATCGCCTGGCGGTCGGGGTGCAGAAACTCGATCGGATCCTCGATCGTGAGCACGTGGCAGGCGCGGGAGCGGTTGATGCGGTCCAGCAGCGCCGCGCACGTGGTGGTCTTGCCGGCGCCGGTGGGGCCGGTTACGACCACGAGGCCGCGCTGGGCGTCAGCCCAGCTCATCACTGTGGGAGGCAGCCCGAGCTCCTCCGCCTCCGGGGCCGCGGGCACGACCCTGAACACGAACGAGGCCGAGCCGCGCTGGGAGAAGGCCGACACGCGGAAACGGCCGGTGCCGTTGAAGAAGGAGAAGTCCGACGAGCCGTTCTGCTCGTACTCGCGCAGCTTGACCTCGGAGGGCATCACCCGCTGCTTCACCGCGAGCGTGTCCTCGGGGGTGAGCGCCTCGCGGCGCGGAAGCGGCATCAACCGCCCGGCCACGCGCACGCGCGGGATTGAAGGCACCTTCAGGTGCAGGTCGGAGGCGCCGATTCGGATGGTGTCGGCGAGCGCTGAGTCCAGATCGAAGGCCATCGGGACAGTGATCGTCCGTCCGGGGCCCGGACTTGAGCGCCTTGGAGCGATCTTGCCGGGTTCAAGGACAGCGGCGGGAGGACCGATAACACGCATACCCCTCCACGGCGGGGCGTCGGCCTGCCCTCCAAGGCTGTCCGGCGCCCCACGGCCGTTCCCACCCTGCATGAAGCGCACAGCCAAGATCCTCCTGCTAGCGGCCCTGATGGCCGCCTCCCTGGCGACTGCGCTCACCCTGCCCGCGTCCGCCGAGCGCAGGAGCGTGGCCGTGCGCATGGCCGACGGCACCACGCAGGCCTTCGTGGTCGACGTGGCGCCCGGCACACCGCTCGAGGGCATGGTCGGCCTCGTGCCGGGCCAGCCGATGAGCTACACGGTGATCGAGGAACAGGATCCCGCCCAGACGCCACCCGCGGACACCTTCACCC
>DASROS010000074.1:0-3891 GCA_035646775.1 Thermoleophilaceae bacterium
GCGAAGCGCCCCTCGGTGCCGTCCTCGTCGTAGACGGGGGTGAAGATGTCCGCCTGGGGCCACGTCTCGCACATCTGCAGGAAGACGCGGTCCGCTCCTCTGAGCGAAAGCAGAAAATCATGCACCAGCGCCACGCGAGGCGCGCCGGAAGAACCCTTCCCCGTGGTCTCCACTGGGGGGGAGTCTATGTAAAGATCGACGGGTTGAGTGCACCCTCCGTGGCCAGCCAGGCCTCCACAGAGGAGGCCCCGGCGGGCGAGCTGATCGTCCATCTCGATGCGCCCCTGCCCGAGTCGCTGGCGATCGGCGCGGGCACCGCCGTCTTCGTGAGCGGGACGTGCTTCTGCCCTTCTAAGCGCATCCGCTCCCTTCAGCTGGTGGTGGACGGCGACCTGCAGTCGCTGATGGCCCACGGAATGCCGCGGCTGGACGTGTTCCGCATGCAGCATCCGGAGCTCGACCCGTTCGACACCGGTGGGATCGAGCGCGACGCCGACTCGCCCGACGACCCGCAGTTCCACAGCTACTCGAGCGGGTTCTGGGGCATCGCGCGGGTGGCACCTCGACACGTGGGCGAGGACTGCGAGCTGCGCCTGAGGGCCCAGCTGGACGGCGGCGGCGAGATGGAGGCCGAGCTGGGCCGCCTGCCCACGACTGCGGTGGCAACGCCGGCGGTGGTGGAGGAGCCGGATCCCTCGGGCGGCGCGCTCGTGGCCATCTGCATGGCCACCTACGACCCCGCGCCCGAGATGTTCCTGCGCCAGGTCGACTCCATTCGCGCACAGACGCATCGCAACTGGGTGTGCGTGATCTCCGACGACTGCTCGCGCCCGGAGCGCTTTGCGGCGATGAAGGATGCGGTGGAGCGCGATCCGCGCTTCGTGGTCTCGCGGTCGCCACGGCGGCTGGGCTTCTACCGGAACTTCGAGCGCGCGCTTGGAATGGCGCCCACGGGCGCGCGTTACGTCGCGATGGCCGACCAGGACGACTCATGGCACCCGGACAAGCTGGAAACCCTGCTGGGCGCGCTCGGAAACGCCCGGCTCGTGTACAGCGACGCACGACTCGTGGACCCGGGCGGCCACGTGGTCTCGAACACCTATTGGACGCACCGCCGCAACAACCACTGGAGCATGGCCTCCCTGCTGATGGCCAACTGCGTGACGGGCGCCGCCTCGCTATTCCGGCGCGACGTCCTGGACACGGCGCTGCCGTTCCCTCCGCCCCAGTTCGCCCACTTCCACGATCACTGGGTTGGGCTCACCGCCCTGGCACTGGGTGACATCGCCTTCGTGGAACGCCCGCTGTACGACTACGTGCAGCACGGCGACGCCGTGATCGGCCACGCGGCGGCCAACGGCCTGCTCACCGCGCCGAGCCGACGGCAGGGAAGGGTCGAACGGCTGCGGCAGAACCCCCAGGAGCGGGTGGCGCGCTGGCGCATGACCTTCTTCGTCGCCAACTGCCGCCTGACGCAGTTCGCCGCCGTGCTCCAGATGCGCTGCGCGGCGCGCATGGAGCGGTCCAAGCGGCGGTCGATCGACAGGTTCCTGAGAGCCGACCGGTCCCTCGTAGGGCTCCCCTGGCTGTGGCTGCGCGGCAGGCGCGAGCTATCGGGCCGGACTGAGACGCTGGGGGCGGAGATGGGCCTGCTGGCCGGCTTTCTCTGGCGGCGGTTGCTCGCCGCCTCCGCGCGCGGCCGGCGGCGCCCGTCACGGCGGCTGCGGATGGACGCCCTGCCTCCGTCCAACCTCGCCCCCGGGCCACGCATGCGCCAGCCCGCCGGTCCCGCGACACGGGTGCTGGCGGAGCGAACGGCTCCGCTTGACTTCGCGACCGGAGACGATGTGCCGCAACGGGTGAACCTGCTCGTGTCAGCCGTCGCGCCCGACGACCCGCACGGCGATCAGACGGCTCGGCTGCAAATCGCCCGGCGTCTCACCGAGCGCGGTCATCGGGTGCGGATCGTGACCTGCGAGCCCGCGGGCCCGCTGCCGCGCTCCTGGCGCCGGGGCATGGAGTCCTCCGCCGGGCTCGAAGGGCTCCTCGACGGCGTTGAGGTGGCGTTCGGCCGCGAGGCCCAGCGCGTGGAGGTGAGCCGTTCGGACGCATTCATGGCCACCGACTGGCAGACCGCCCATGTGGCGCACGCCGCCGTGCAGGGGCTCGGCGCCCCCCGCTTCGCCTACCTGGTCGAGGACTACGCGCCGTTCAGGTTCCCCATGGGCAGCCGGGCTGCGCTGGCCACGGAGTCCTACGGCTTCCCCCACTTCGCCCTGTTCTCCACCGAGCTGTTACGCGACTACTTCCGCCGGCACGCGATTGGCGTCTACTCGCGCGACGGCGACAACGAGTCCGCGATGTTCCAACCCGTCGTGCCCGGGGCGGCGCCACTGCGGGCCCAGGACCTTGCGGGACACCAGACGCGCGGTCTCGTGGTGCACGCCCGGCCCGAAGCGCACGCGTCGCATGAGATGTTCGATCTGGCGGTGCTGGGCCTGGACCGTGCTCTGGCCGCTGGAGCCTTCGGCGGCTGGCGCATCTACGGCGCCGGCCTCGCGGGGCCGGGACGTGTCGCGGTTGGCGGCGGCACGTACATGGAGCCGCTTCCGCCGTCGGGTGGGACCGGTATCGACGTGGGCCTGGCGCTGCACCACACGCCGCATCCCGGGCTGGCGCAGATCGAGATGGCGGCCGCCGGGATGCTCACGGTGACCAGCGCTTTCGAGAACAAGACCCCGGAGGCGATGGCTGAGGTCTCCACGAACCTGATCACGGTTCAGCCGACATTGGAAGGCATCGCGGCGGGCCTGCTGGAGGCCGCCGCCGGGGTCGACGATCTCGAGCGCCGGGCGAGCGGGAGCCGGGTGAACTGGAGCCGCGACTGGAACGACTCGCTTCCCAACGCGCTGATCGACCGGCTGGTCGCCTCGCTCGAGGCCTGAGCTCGCCGGTCAGAGCTGCTCGGCGATCCTTGGCGCCTCGCGCCTGAACACCCAGACGGCCAGCACGCAGATCGCTGCGTAGATCGCCATCGGCACCAGCAGCCCCAGCATCAGGCCGCCCGATTCCACGGGTCCGGGCGCGGTGGGGTCGATCACCCACGTGCGTGCCAGCTCGAAGATCGGCGCCAGCGGGTTCAGCTGGATCACGTCGCGCATTGCCTCCGGCACCACCTCGAGCGGGTAGAGGATGGGCGTGGCGTAGAAGAGGACGGTGGCCAGCACCGACCACAGGATGGCGGTGTCCCTGAAGCGCGGGAACAGCGACGAGACGATCATCGACACGGCGGTGGTGATCGCGAACAGCAGCACCACCACGACCGGGAACAGCACCCAGGTCCAGGCGGGCGCGATGCCCCAGGCCAGGATGAACACGAACACCACCACGAGGTTGAGCCCGAGGTTGAACATCGCGGTGAGGACCACGGCCAGAGGGATCACCAGGCGAGGAAACTGGGTCTTCCTCACCACCGTCTCCTGGCTCACGATCGACTGCACGGCCGTGACGGTGGCCTCCGAGAAGAAGCCGAACAGCACGATGTTGAATAGCAGCAGCACCGGGTACTCGGGCACTTGGTCACCGATGCGGAAGACCTGGGTGAACACGGCCAAGAGCACACCGAACAGCATCAGTGGGCGCGCCAGCGACCAGAGGTAGCCCAGCGCCGTGCCGAAGTAGGCCTTCTTGAAGTCCGTTACGGCGATGAGCGTGAGCAGCTCGAGGGCCCGCCGCCGGCCGCCGCCCATCGCCGACGGCCCGCTCACCTCGCGGAGATCGGGGTTCGTCACCTCGGAGTTCACGCCCCCGGCCCCGGCTCGGCCACGGCCTCCACGTCGGTGCGCACCGAGACGATCCCCTCTCGGGGAGCGGTGCCGTAGACCACGAACT
>DASROS010000075.1:0-2886 GCA_035646775.1 Thermoleophilaceae bacterium
ACCTCTCCGGCCTGGCGCTCCCAGGCGGTGACCGGGTCGCCGTCGGTGACCAGGCAGGCGGAGTAGTAGAAGTCCTCGTACTCGCTCAGCGACATTCCGGCCTCGCCGGCGTAGGCGTGGGTGGGAAAGAGCGTGAGCGCCCATCGGTGCTTGCCCTCGGCGGCCCGGCGCATGGTGGTCTCCATGATTCGCTTGCGTGCCTTCTGGGCGCGCGCCTGCTTCTTGGGGTCGGCGCTGGTGAGCGCGCGCGAGTTGGACTCGGCCATCACCGCGATCCGCACGTCACAGTGCTCGGCCGCCCACTCCGACGGCGGCGCAACCCAGTCCAGCTGGTCGTCGGAGGCCAGC
Organism: Thermoleophilaceae bacterium; assembly: GCA_035646775.1. GTDB lineage: Bacteria > Actinomycetota > Thermoleophilia > Solirubrobacterales > Thermoleophilaceae > JAAYBF01. The sequence continues at coordinate 349 of DASROS010000075.1, forward strand.
CTGAAGAAGGAGGCTGCTGCCTCGTCGGGGGTCATCTGCACGATCGGCAGGCCCCCCGCCTTGAGCACCTCCTCGTAGACGGCCAGCAGCAGGGGCTCTGCCGCCGAACTGCCCGACACGATGCAGGTATCGCCCTCGCCGACCTTGGTCGAGTACCCCACGAGGATCCGCGCCAGCGCCTCGGCTCGATGGTCTCTCACTTGTCGGTATCTCCGTTTCTCTCGCCCGCCCGCGCGATCAGCCACTGATGCAGCCTCAAGTCGCCGTGGATCTCGGGATGGAAGGCCACCGCAATTATCTCGCCCTCGCGGACAGCCACGGGATGTCCCTCGACCTCGGCCAGCACCTCCACCCCCTCGCCGGCCTCTTCGACCCACGGCGCGCGGATGAACACGGCCCGCAACGGGCCTCCTTCGAGCCCCTGCACCTCCAGGTCGGCCTCGAAGCTGCGCACCTGGCGGCCGAAGGCGTTTCGGCGCGCGGTCACGTCCAGCAGGCCCAGGTGATCACGGTCGAGCACGATCAACCCGGCGCAGGTGCCGAGCACCGGGATGCCCGCCCCGACGAGGTCGCGCAGCGGCTCGGCCAGGCCCTCGCGTTCGATCCCGAGGGTCATCGTGGTGGACTCGCCGCCGGGGATCACCAGCGCGTCGATGCCCTTCAGCCCGGAGGGGGTGCGCACCTCCCGCGCCCTGGCCCCGAGGCCCTCGATCATCCGCGAGTGGGCCTGAAAGTCGCCCTGGAGCGCCAGGACTCCGACGGTGAGAGGGCTCGGCTCTACCAACCGCGTTGCGACAGGAGTCCGCCGGCCGACTCGATCGCGTCCATGCCGATTCCGGTCATCGGCGTGCCCAGATCGCGCGAGGCGGCGGCGATGCGCGCCGGATCCTCGAAGTGCGTGGTGGCCTCGACCACGGCCGCGGCGGTGCGAGCGGGATCCTCTGACTTGAAGATGCCCGAGCCCACGAACACGCCCTCGGCGCCCAGGCGCATCATCAGCGCGGCGTCGGCCGGGGTGGCGATGCCGCCGGCGGAGAACATGACCACCGGCAGGCGGCCCTTGGCGGCCACGTCGCGCACGAGGTCGAGCGGCGCCTGGAGGTCCTTGGCCGCGGTGGCGAGCTCGTCGGGATCGATAGCGCCGAGCCGGCGGATGTCGCCGCCGATGGAGCGCATGTGGCGCACGGCCTCGACCACGTTGCCGGTGCCCGCCTCGCCCTTGCTGCGGATCATCGCCGCGCCCTCCGCGATGCGCCGCAGCGCCTCGCCGAGATTGGTGGCGCCGCACACGAACGGGACCTTGAACGCCCACTTGTCGATGTGGTGGGCCTCGTCGGCCGGGGTGAGCACCTCGGACTCGTCCACGTAGTCCACCTCGAGCGCCTCGAGCACCTGCGCCTCCACGAAGTGGCCGATCCGGGCCTTGGCCATCACGGGGATAGTCACGGCCTCCTTGATCTCGTCGATCTTGGTGGGATCGGACATGCGCGCCACCCCGCCGTCGGAGCGGATGTCAGCGGGCACGCGCTCGAGCGCCATCACGGCTACGGCGCCGGCGGACTCGGCCACGCGGGCCTGGTCGGCGTCGACCACGTCCATGATCACCCCGCCCTTGAGCATCTCGGCGAGCCCGGACTTAACGCGGAAGGTGGCTTCTTCTCGCATGCCCCCATGGTACCCCGCACCGCGGGTGTGACCAGGGCGCACAAAGGCCGTTTGTCCTACTTCAGGCGAAAGGCCTTGATGCGGTCGGCGTAGGCCGGCTCGTCGAGGGCGTACACCCCGTAGGCCAGTGCCTGGACCACGCTCAGCAGCGCCGCGTGCGAGCGCACGTAGGCGGGGCTGTTCGACGAGTAGAAGAGCTTCTGGTCGCCCAGCTTGGCCACCTCGGACAGGGTGGCGTCGGCGATTGCGATCGTCGCGGCCCGCCGGTTGCGGGCGAGCTTCATGGCGCGCACCACCAGCGGGTGGGGGCGCCCGGCCGAGAAGCCCACGAGCACGGTCTGCTCGTCGATGCGGCCGAGCTTGGCCAGGCCCTCCTGGCTGGGGCTGGCCACCACCTCCGCGCGGAGATCGAGCAGCATCAACAGGTGCCGCAGGTAGCTGGCGAAGAAGGCCATCTGGTCGGTGCCGCACAGCACGATCCGGTCGGCGCGGGAGATCAGCTCCACCGACGCCTCGATCTGCTCGCGGTCCAGCCGGCGGGCGGTCTCCTCGACGTTCACGTGGTCGGCGGCCAACGCGGCCTCGAACTCGGTCTGGTCGATCGGGAACAGCGGCTGAGCGCCCATGTCCACGGGGGCGCCGTCACCCTCCCGCGCGCGGCGGTACTCGTCGCGCGCGGCCGCCTGCAGCTCGGGGAAGCCGTCGAACCCCAGCGCCTGCGCGAAGCGCACAACGGTGGAGCTGGAGGTGTTCGCGCGCCGCGCGAGCTCCTCCGCGGTGTGGAAGGAAGCCTCGTCGAGATGGTCGACGATGTACTGGCCCACGTCCTTCTGGGATCGCGAGAATTCGTCGAAGCGGGCGCGGATCTCTGCG
>DASROS010000076.1:0-17543 GCA_035646775.1 Thermoleophilaceae bacterium
GCGCACGCGGGTAGGTGCGGCACAGTTCGGACTGCCAAGCCTCGAGCTCGATGGGTCGCAGGTGCTTTCGTCCGGGGCCATGTTGGGGAAAGGCAATCGGCAACGTCGGGCTCGACAGCTGGAGGTTCCAGCACTGGTTGAAGTCGTCTCCGTGCCGCTGCTGCCAACTTCGCGTTTGGGCCGGCGCGAAGACGCGATCCAGCGCGTTGGAGACCTCCTCGATGATTCCGGGATACCGGGCGTCGAGGGTCACCCGTACGAAGGCCGACCTACCGGCCAGGACGATGTGCCCATCTCCCAGGTAGATGCCGAGCAGGTAGCAGTATCGCTCGCTGTTTCGGGGCCTCCAGTTGGGATCTGGCGGCTGCCAGCGGCGCTCTCGGCGTGATAGGCGCCGCCAACTCTGAACCGTGGCGCGCGGGATGCCGGTTCGCCGGGCGATTTCGTAGCTCGACAGGCCTCGGCCCTGAAGCTCCTTGACCGTCGCGAACTCACTGTCAGACCGCCTCATTACGAACGCATGTTCGCATCTCGCCAGGACGGCTTGGCGAGTGACCCGCGCTAGGCTTGCCCGCGCCGGGGGGACTGGTGTAACGGCGAACACGATGGCCTCCAAAGCCATAACTCGAGGTTCGATTCCTCGGTCCCCCGCTTAGACGACCCGGCGGGCGTGCTGGAACTGGTAGACAGTCCGGGTTTAGGTCCCGGTGCTCGAAAGAGCGTGGGGGTTCGAGTCCCTCCGCCCGCACCTCCAAGAACCGCTGCACAAAGCCGCTCCAGCGATTACACTCGCGCCCGCATGGCCGACTTGATCATCGATCACCCAAACCGGGACAAGGCCGAGTCCAAGGCCACCAAGGGCATCGTGTTCCTGCTGCTCCTCGTGAGCGCCGGGTTGGTCCTCATCGTCACGCTCGGCGGCTGGTCGCAGCTGCAGGGAGCCCAGATCGTGGCCTTTGCCTACATCGGTCTCTACGTACTCATGGCCTTCTACGTACTGCGCTGGAACCGCGGCGTGCTGCCCGTAGCGTCAGCGCTTGCCGTGCTGCTGGCCGTCGTGGCCGGGGTATCCGGGCCCGCTTGGTTCGCGCGCGACAAAACCGGCTTTGCCGATCCCACACTGGATCCCAGCATCCTCGGCCTGCTCACGATCATCATCGTGCCCGTCCAGTTGCTCCTACTGGCCTTCGCCATGCGCGGCTTTTCGCAGAAATGGAACGTCGAGGTGGAGCGCCCCGTGGACGACCACGGCCAGCCGGGCGACGGCGGCCACCGCGGCGATCCGCAGCCGGCCGGCGCGTAAGCGCACTGAGCGTCCCCGCCGGGCCTAAGATCTGCCGTACACCTGCGGCGGTGGAGGAACGGCAGACTCGATGGTCTCAAAAGCCATTGCCCGAAAGGGCGTGTGGGTTCGAATCCCACCCGCCGCACTGGAAACCCGATGGCCACCGACCTGCCGATCGCCTGCAGCCTGACCGGCGGCGAGATGTCGGCGCGGCCCGCCGAGATGCAGGCGATCGGCGAGCGCGCGCTGCTGTCCAGCCGGCGGACCGATAAAGGCGCCGTCCTGCGCGTGCGGCAAGGGGCGGGAAACGCGCGCTCGCCTCGAAGCCCTGATGCGGGCCGAGAAGGAGTGCGTGGTGGAAGCTCTACAAGGGCCGCGCTGCGGTCGAGCGCGAGTTCGGCCGCCTCAAGAACGAGTGGTCATTGACGCCGCTTCGGGTCCGGGGGCTGGATCGGGTTAGGCTCCACGCCGACCTCACCATCCTTGCGAAGCTCAGCTGTGCGCTCTCGCGAGCGCGAGCCGTCCCACTCGTCGCGTAGGCGACCCTCCGGCTGCCTCAAAAGCGACGTCACGCGTCGTCGCGCCGTCGAGGTCCGCTGAGCGTCCTATTCGTCCGCCAGTGCCGCAAGGTCACGCTCAGGAAGCGCATCGCGGTACGCAGGCTTGCGCTTCCAATCCGGGATCGGCGGCTCGTGCTCTCCCCGCGGCGCGTAGACCGAGTACTCCTGAAGTTCCATACGGTGCAGGTAGCGAGGGCAGTTGTCGAAGATACGCTCCGCCTCGACTCTCACGATCAGCTGTGCCCCGGGCATCTCGTCGCGGAGTGGGTCGTCGAAGCGCAGCGACGCGCGGCCTTGGACTCTCAGCTTTTTCGGGCTTTCGGTCCAGCGAATGAACACAAGGCCGACGCGCGGGTTCGCGCGCACGTTGCCGAGGCTCTTGTACATCCCGTTGCCGTCGTAGTTGGGGAAGGCGAGGGCCGAATCGCCCACGACCCGAACGAATCCCGGCATCCCGCCCTTGTACGAGACATCGGGGAAGCCGTCGGGATCGATTGTCGACAGGAAGAACATCGGCGCTGACTCGATCATCTCGCGCTCTGCGCCCGTGAACGCCTGGTGGAGGTCGACGCGCTCGAGCCTGTCAGCGATCCGGCGCGTATCGAATCGGTCCTGAAGCTCGCGAGAGCCCTTGTGGTACAGCCGACTGTCGTCCATGTCCTCCCCCGTGAGCTGGTTGCGGAGAGTCTCCCATCGCAACGCTTCCTGTCAAATCGGGGCTGGGTGCCGCGAGTTCCGCTTTCGCGCCTGCAAGCAGCGTCGGGAGTTTCGCTAGACCTTCCTAAGCCGCAGCGCCCGGACCGCCGGGCCCCGGTCCCGCGGCCGGCGCGGGATCGGGTCCCCCGGCCCGCTCGTTCATCGCCGTGTACCCGCCGAAGGTGATCCCGCCGGCTGCGATGAGACCGAGGAAGATGCCGATCTTGCGTCCAAGGTCCACGCCTTCGACGTCAACGTCGGGTCCCGGGATGCTCAGGATCCGGAACAGGATGAGCACAGCGGCGATCCCGCCGGCGACGGCGATGATCAGGCCGGCAGGGGCCGGCAAGGCAGTCGGCAGGTTGCCGGTGGCGCGCGCGGCCACCAGGCCCAGGGTCACGAGGATCGCCAGGAACAGCAGTAGGTCGACGAAGCCGAAGGCCTCCCACGCGTTCGCGTTCACGCTGGCCTCGAATCCCGGAACGTCCGTGCTGACCCCGTACCACGGGAGGAACATGAAGATGAGCAGGGCTACTGCGCTCACCCCTGCAACCATCTCTCCGAAGCTGATCCTGGAAGTGTCCACGGCCGTCCTCTCGATTCGAGTGGGTGCGTCCGCGCCACTCTAACCTGCCGCTGCGGATGGACCCGAAACGTGAAGCCGACGGGCTGGCGGACTTCGCCGGCCGCACCGCGGGCACCGACGCCGAGCGCCGCGCCGCGGTGCACCTGCGCGAGCGGCTGCGGCGGATGGGCAGGGAGGCCGAGTTCGAGGCGATCGAGGTGCGGCCCCGCGTCGGGCTGGTCCACACCTTCCACGCGCTGCTGGCGATCGTGGGAAGCGTGGTCGCGGTGTCCAACCCGATCGCGGGCGCCGCGCTGGTGCTCGCGGCGGGCGTCCTGGCGCTGCTCGACCTGACTGGGATCCTCGCGGTCACGCGCCGGCTCACCGGGCGCCGCGCCTCGCAGAACGTGTTCTCCCCCGAGGATGACGGCCGGGCGGGCACGCTAATCCTGGTGGCGCATTACGACGCGGGCCGCGACGCCCCCGCCTTCAGGCTCGCGCGCCGGGTGCTGCGCTCGCCCTGGGCGGTGCTGCTTGGCGCGATCGGCGCGTTGCTGGTGTGCTGTAGCCTGCGGGCGCTCGGCCTCGAGGGCAACGTGCTCACCGCGGCCCAGTTCGTCCCAACCGTGCTGCTGATCCTGCTCGTGCCCGCGCTCGCCGACCTCGAGCTGTCGGACGCGGCCAGCGGCGTGGCCGACAACGCCGCGGGTGTGGCCACCGTGCTCGCGCTCGCCGAGGATCTGGGCGGCACGCTGCGCAGCTTCGACGTGTGGGTGCTGCTGACGGGCAGCCAGAAGCCCTTCGCGGTCGGGATGAGGGCGTGGCTGCGCCGGCACCGCAGGCAGCTGGACCGCGAGCGCGCAGCGGTGATCAACGTCGATGGCGTGGGCTCGGGCCCGGTGCGCTTCGCGCGCCGCGAGGGTGCGCTGCTCGCCCGCCGAGCGCATCCGCAGCTGTTGAGGATCTGCGAGGAGATTGCCGAGGACGACGGCGACGGCGGCGCCTACGACGCCCGCCCCACAGCCGTTCGCGAGTGCACCGACGCCTCGGCCGCCCGGGCGAGGAAGCTCCCCGCCATCACGGTCTCATGCGAGGGCGATGAAGTGACCGCCGAGGGGCTCGAGCGGATGCGGGCCTTCTGCCGCGAGCTGATCGAGCGGCTGGACGCCGAGGTGGCCCCCACGCTCACCGCAACGGAACCCGAGACCGAAACCGCCGGCGCCTAGGAACCGAAGCGGAAGCGCGGCCGGCGAATCAGACCGGCGTCACCGCGTTGTGCTTGGCCGGCCACTCCCGCGTACGTCCCGCATAGAGCGCGAACCGGCGCACCAGCTCGGAGCGCAGGTCCTCCGGCTGCACCACGGCGTCGATCACCAGCTCGGAGGCGAGGTGCAGCACGTCGATCTCCTCCTTGTACTCCTCGCGCAGCTTCTCGACGAAGGCCGCGCGCTCGTCCTCGTCCTCGATCGCCTGTACCTGGTTGTAGAAGACGGCGTTGATCGCCGCCTGCGGTCCCATCACGGCGATCTTGGCGCTCGGCAGCGCGATGCAGGCGTCGGGGTCGAAGGCCGGCCCGGCCATGGCGTACAGCCCCGCGCCGTAGGCCTTACGCACGATCACCGAGATCTTCGGCACGGTGGCCTCGGACACCGCGGAGATCATCTTCGCGCCGGCGCGGATGATGCCCTGGCGCTCCACGGCGGTGCCGATCATGAATCCCGGCACGTCGGCCAGGAACAGGAGCGGCACGTTGAACGCGTTGCACGTCCAGATGAAGCGGGCGGCCTTGTCGGAGGAGTCCACGAACAGGACTCCCCCCTTCTGCTTGGGCTGGTTGGCCACGATGCCCACCACGTGGCCGTCGAGGCGCGCGTAGCCCACCACCAGCTCCTTCGCCCAGCGCTTGTGCACCTCGAGGAACGACCCTTCGTCCACCAGCGACTCGATCAGGGCCAGGATGTCGAACGGCTTGTTCTCGTCGGCGGGGAGGAGGTCGCGTATGGCGGCGTCGGAGCCGGGCTCGGCGGGAGGAGAGGGCGGCGGGTCCTCGCGCCAGTGGCGCGGGAAGTAGGACAGGTAGCGCTTGGCGAGGTCGATGCCCTCCTCGTCGGACTTCACGAGGAAGTGCCCGCAGCCCGAAACGCCGGTGTGCATCCGCGCGCCGCCCATCTCCTCCAGCGAGACCTTCTCGCCGATCACCATCTCGGCCATCCGGGGCGAGCCGAGGTACATCGAGGCGTTGCCGTCGCGCATGATCACCACATCGCAGAAGGCGGGGATGTAGGCGCCCCCGGCGGCACTCGGGCCGAAGAGCACGCACACCTGCGGCACGACCCCGGAGAGCTTCACCTCCGTATGGAAGATCCGCCCGGCGTGGCGGCGACCGGGGAACATCTGCACCTGCTCGGTGATCCGCGCCCCGGCGGAGTCCACGAAGTAGACCATCGGCACCCGGTGCTCCAGCGCCCGCTCCTGGATCCGGATGATCTTCTCCACCGTCTTGGGCCCCCAGGAGCCGGCCTTGACCGTCGGGTCGTTGGCCATGAGTGCCACCGGCCGCCCGGCCACCGACGCCATGCCGGTGACCACGCCGTCGGCCCCGAAGCCCTCCTGCTCCCAGTTGGCCAGCAGCGCGTCCTCCACGAAGGAGCCCTCGTCAACCAGGCGGGCCACGCGCTCGCGCACCGGCAGCTTGCCCTGCTGCTCGGCCTTCTCGTGATGGCGGGCCGGGCCGCCCTCACGCGCGCGCTCAAGTGCCTGTTTCAGATCGCTCATCGGCGAGCGCAGTGTACGGCCGTACTGGGTCTGTCCTGCGTTCGGACCCGGTCAGAGCTGGGTGTTGGCCACGGGCTCCTCGCCCGAGTAGTCGTAGAAGCCCTTCCCGGACTTCTTGCCATACCAGCCGGCCGCGAGCATCTTTCGCAGCGTCGGCGGCTTGGCGAAACGGCGCTCGCGGAACTCGTCGAACATCACGTCGCAGATCGAGCCCATGGTGTCCAGACCCACGAAGTCCGCCAGGGTGAGCGGCCCCATCGGGTGCCCGGCGCCGGCCTTCATCGCCTCGTCGATCTCGGAGATCGAGCCCACGCCCTCCTCGTAGGCGCGGATGGCGTCGAGCATGTAGGGCACCAGCAGCCGGTTCACGATGAAGCCGGCCTTGTCCTTGGTCTGCACGCCCAGCTTCTTCTCGCTGGCGGCGAACTTCAGGCCGGCCTCGAAGGTCTCGTCGGAGGTGGTCACGGCGCGCACCACCTCGACCAGCTTCATCACCTGGGCGGGGTTGAAGTAGTGGAGGCCCAGGAAGCGCTCGGGGCGGCCCGTGGCGGCGGCCTGGTCGATCACCGGCAGCGAAGAGGTGTTGGTGGCGAAGATCGCGTCGTCCTTGACCACGCCGTCCACCTCCTTCCACATCTCGAGCTTCGTGGCGAGGTCCTCGGTGATTGCCTCGATCACCAGGTCGCAGTCGGCCAGGTCGGAGTAGTCGGTGGTGGGCTGGATGCGGCCGCGCACCGCGTCGGCGTCGGACTGCTCCATGCGACCCTTCTCCACCGCGCGCGCCAGCTGCTTCTCGATCTTGCCGACGCCCTTGTCGAGCACGTCCGTGTCGACCTCGCGCACAACGACCTCGTAGCCCGCCTGCGCGGCCACCTGGGCGATTCCGTGGCCCATGAGCCCCGCGCCCAGCACTCCCACCTTCTTGATCTCCACTACGGTCCCCGTTCGATCGGAATTTCGAGCGCGGGGAGCCTATATGTCACTCGTCGGAGTCGAGGATCGCGGGGCGGTCCGTCACCTGGTCCTCCAGCGGGCCGAGAAGAGAAACGCCTTCAACGGGGAGCTGATCGCCGACCTCGGCCACGCGCTGGAAGCCGCCGCGGGCGATTCCGGCGTGCGCTGCGTGGTGGTGCGCGGCGACGGCACGATGTTCTCCTCGGGCATGGACCTCAACGACCTCCGCGAGCTGTCCCAGGACGCCTCCCGGCTGCGCGAGTTCCGCCGCCCGATCCTGCAGTGGTGGAACCTGCTCGAGGAGATGCCCAAGCCCACGATCTGCCAGATCCACGGGGCCTGCCTCGGCGGGGCGTTCGAGCTGGCGCTGGCCGCCGACTTCCGCGTGATGGCCCACGACGCGATGGCCGGGATCATGGAGGTGCGCATTGGGCTGCTGCCGGACGTGGGCGGGTGCTCTCGCCTGCCGGCCATCGTGGGCCTGGGCAACGCCAAGGAGCTGATCATGACCGGCAAGGTGATCGACGGCCACGAGGCGCACCGGATCGGGCTGGCCAACCGGATCGCCCCCGCCGAGGAGCTCGACGCGTGCGTGGAGGGCTTGGCCAACGAGCTGCTGGCGGCCGCCCCGCGCGCAGTCGGCCTGGCCAAGCGCGTGATGGACGCCGCCGCCAAGCCGGCGCTGGCGGCCACGCTGGAGCAGGAGGTGCAGGCCCAGGAGACGCTGGCCGCCAGCGAGGACTTCGCCGAGGGCGCGCGGGCGTTCTTCGAGAAGCGCCAGCCGGAGTTCGCCGGGCGGTAGTCCCGCCCCCTCAGGCGGCGCGACGCCAGTCCACCGGGCCGGCGGTGAGCAGGTGGCTGCCCAGGGGCCGGCCGAGCACCCGCTGTGCCTCCCGGGCGCAGTCGAGCAGCCTCGCGAGGTCCACGCCGGTGTCGTGGCCCATTTCGTGCAGCATCGAGATGAGGTCCTCGCTGGCCACGTTGCCGGTGGCCCCGGCGGGTACCGGGCAGCCACCCAGCTCGCCGAACGAGCACTCGAACGAGCGCACCCCCGCTTCCAGCGCCGCCAGGGCGTTGGCCAGCCCCTGGCCGCGGGTGTTATGGAAGTGGGCAGTCAGCTCGGAGCCGGCCAGGCGGTCGAACGCCGCCGCGTAGACCTCCCGCACCTGGGCCGGGTTGGCCATGCCGGTGGTGTCGCCGAAGGCGATCTCCTCGCACCCGGCGGCCACCAGCCGCTCCGCGATCGAGAAGACGCGGTCCACCGGCACCTCGCCCTCATAGGGGCAGCCGAAGGCAACGGAGATCACGCCCTCGCAGCGCAGCCCCTCCCCCCGCGCCCGCGCGAGCACCGACTCGAGCCCCGACAGCGACTCCTCCACCGAGCGGTTCACGTTCTTGCGGTTGTGCGTCTCAGAGGCCGACAGGAACACGTTGATCTCCTGGAAGCGGTCGCGCAGCTCGAGCGCGTTGTCCAGCCCGCGCTCGTTGGGAATGAGCACCGACACGGCCACGTCGTCGGGGATCTCCGCAGTGCGCAGCACCTCCGGGCCGTCGGCCAGCTGCGGGATCACGTCGGCGCGCACAAAGCTGGTCACCTCCAGGCGCTTCAGGCCGGTGGCAGCGAGCATCTCCACCAGCCGCACCTTGTCGGGCGTGGGGATCACCTCGGGCTCGTTCTGGAACCCGTCGCGGGGCCCCACCTCGCGGATGCGGACGGGATCCACGGCTACATCATTCCGAGGCCGCCGCTCACCCCGATCGTCTCCCCTGTCACGAACGACGCGTCGTCGCCTGCCAGGTAGGCGATCGTGGCGGCCACCTCCTCCGGGCGGCCCGGGCGGCGCATGGCGGTGGAGGCGACCATGCCCCGCACGAAGCGCTCGCCCAGCTCGCCCAGAGCGTCGGGGGCCACCCGCAGCATGGGCGTCTCGATCGGGCCCGGAGCCACGGCGTTCACCCGCACCCCGTAGCGGGCCGACTCCTTGGCCAGCGCCTTGGTGAACCCGATCACGCCGGCCTTGGTGGCCGAGTAGACGGCGGACAGCTGCGAGCCCACGCGGCCGGCCTCGGAGGCGACGTTCACGATCGAGCCGCCGCCGCGCTCGTGCATCCCCGGTAGCACCGCGTGGGTGACCGCCAGCACGCCGCGCAGGTTCACGGCGATCACGCGGTCCCACATGTCGGGGTCTGTGCGGGTGAAGAAGTCGTCCTCGGCCACGCCGGCGTTGTTCACCAGCACGTCGACCGGCCCGAGCCCGGCCTCGGCGGCGGCCACCGCCGCGGCCACGGAGTCGGTGGACCGCACGTCCAGCTCCACGCCGATCCCGTCGAGCCCGCCCGCCAACTCCCGCGCGCGGTCCAGGTCGAGGTCGGCCACCGCCACGCGCGCGCCCTCGCCGGCCAGGCGCTCGCAGGTGGCGGCGCCGATGCCGCCGGTGGCGCCCGTGACGAGAGCGACCTTTCCCTGCAGGTTCATGGAGCCGAGACCCTACCCCGCTCCGGAGCGGGCGTCGGTAGTGTCGGCGCCGGTGAGCGGCCAGGAGACCATCCCGATCGTCGGCGGCACCGGCGCGCTGGGCTTTGGCTTGGCGCTGCGCCTGGCGGCCGCCGGTCGCTCGGTGGCCATCGGCTCGCGCGACGCGGGCCGTGCCGAGGAAGCCGCGGGGCGCGTGCGCGAGCAGCTGCCCGACGCCCGCGTCGAGGGTCTGGAGAACGCCGAGGCCGCCACCCGCGGACCGATCGTGTTCCTCGCGGTGCCATTCCGCGCGCAGTCGGAGAACCTCACCAACCTCAAGGAGGCACTCACCGAGGGGCAGGTGCTGGTGGACGCCACCGTGCCGCTGGCCGCCGCGGTGTCGGGCAAGGCCACCCGGCTGCTCGGGGTGCCCCAGGGCTCGGCCGCCCAGCAGGCGCAGGAGATGGTCCCCGACGGAGTGACCGTGGTGAGCGCCCTGCACACGGTGAGCGCCGCCACCCTGGGCAAGCTCAGCGCCGAGCTGGACGAGGACGTGCTGGTCACAGGGGACTCGAAGGAGGCCAAGGCCCGGGTGTCCGAGTTGATCGAGCTGATCCCGGGGCTGCGCGCGGTGGACGCCGGCAAGCTGGAGGTTGCGCGGCTGGTGGAGGGCCTCACCCCGCTGCTGATCTCGGTGAACATCCGGCACAAGACCCACGCCGGCATCAAGCTCACCGGCCTGCCCGAGCGGAAGTAGCCGCGCCGTGCGCGTGGCCCTGCTCTCCGGCGGCACGGGCGGCGCCAAGCTGGCCCGCGGGCTGCTCGAGGCCGTCGGCGCGGAGAACCTCACCGTGATCGCCAACACCGGCGACGACACCGAGGTGCACGGCGCGCACGTGTCGCCAGACCCCGACCTCGTGACCTACTGGCTGGCCGACGCGATCGACGAGCGCGGTTACGGCATCCGGGGCGACACGTGGGAGGTGATGGACGCGCTCGAGCAGGCCGGGCGGCCGGTGTGGTTTCGCCTCGGCGACCGCGACCTGGCGATGTGCCTGATCCGCACCGAGCTGCTGGCCGCGGGCCGCACCCCCACCGAAGCCCACGCCGCCGTCGTGGAGTCGATGGGCGTCCGGGCGCGGGTGCTTCCGATGGCCGACGAGCCCGTGCGCACGCGCGTCACGGCGGACGGTCGCGAGCTGGGCTTTCAGGAGTTCATGATCGGGCGGCGAGCCGAGGGCCCCCTCGAGGACGTGACGTTCGACGGGACCGAGTCCGCCCGCCCGACGGACGCCGTGCTCGAGGCTCTGGCGGGCGCCGACGCGATCGTGATCGGGCCGTCCAACCCCGTGGTGTCGATCGGGCCGATCCTCGCGGTGCCCGGGATGCGCGGGGCGGTGGCGGAGGCCGCGGCGCCGGTGGTGGCCGTCAGTCCGTTCGTGGGCGGCGAGGTGCTCAAGGGCCCCACCCGGCTGTTCTGTGAGCATGCGGGGATCGAGGCGTCGGCGGCCGGACTGCTGCACGCCTACGCCGGGCTACTCGACGGCCTGGTGGCCGACGAGCCCGTGGAGGGCATCGCGGCGCTGGAGATCGACACGCTGATGGACACCACCGAACGGCGCCGCGACGTGGCTGAGAAGACGCTGGAGTTTGCGGACTCGCTGCCCGGCCGGGACGGCTGAGCCGAAGGCCCGGTCAGAGCAGCCGCTAAGGTCGCAGGTGAGGCCGCCTGACTGTAAATGCGCACGATCGCGATCCTGCCCATCAAGAGCTTCGGCGCTGCCAAACAGCGCCTGTCGGGCCTGCTCGGCGGGGGTTCGCGCGAGGCCCTGGCACAGGCGATGTTCTCCGACGTGCTCGCCTCCCTGCGCCACGTGCCCGACCTCGCGGGCGTCGCGGTGGTGACCGCCAACCGGGTGGCCGAGGACACGGCAATGCGCACCGGAGTAACGCTGCTGACGGACACCGAGGAGGCCGGCCAGTCGGCCGCCGCGCAGATCGGCCTGCGCCACGCGATCGACAAAGCCTACGAGCGCGCGTTGCTGGTCCCGGGGGACACCCCCTTGCTCGACCCGCTGGAGGTGGCCGCCATGTTCGACCGCGCGGATGAGGACGCCCTCGCCGTCACGATCGTGCCCGACCGCCACGGCGAGGGCACCAACGCGCTGCTGCTGACGCTGCCCGCGGCCATCGAGCCCGCCTTCGGCCCCGGCAGCCTGGAGCGCCACCGGGCCGCGGCCCAGGCCGCCGGCGCCGCGCACCGCGTGGAGGCGGTGACCTCGCTCGCGCTCGACGTGGACACCCCCGAGGACCTCGCCGAGCTGCGCGAGACGCTCTCCGGACGCCATGGCCAGGCGCCGATGACGCGCGGCGCGCTGCGCCAGATCGACCGCTCGCAGGTGGGCGCCACCGTGGGCCGGGGCGCGCGGGTCGGGGCCTGAGCGCGCCGGAGGAGCTCACGCTGCGCGCCCTGGAGGGCGTGCCCGAGGTCCGTGCCGGTGACGCCCTGGACGACCTGATCGCCGCTGCCGCCCCGGAGGACCTGCGGGCCGGCGACGTGCTGGTGGTGGCCCACAAGGTCGTGTCCAAGGCCGAGGGGCGTACCCGCCGGCTGGACGAGATCGAGCCGGGCGAGCGCGCGCGTCAGCTGGCGGCCTCCGACGCCGCGCGCGGCAAGGACCCGCGCCTGGTGCAGGCGATCCTCGACGAGTCCACGGCGATCCTGCGCTCCGGGCACGGCGTGCTGGTGTGCGAGACCCACCACGGCTTCGTCTGCGCCAACGCGGGCGTGGACCAGTCCAATGCCCCCGACCCGGACGAGCTGACCCTCCTCCCCAAGGACCCCGACCGCTCGGCCCGTGAGCTGCGCGCCGGGATCGCGGCCGCCCGCGGCGTGATCCCAGCCGTGGTGGTGGCGGACTCCTTCGGCCGTGCCTGGCGGCTGGGCCAGGTGGACGTGGCGCTCGGCGCCGCGGGCCTGCAGCCGCTGGACGACTGGCGCGGTCGGCGTGACGCCAGCGGCCGCAAGCTCTCGGCCACAGTGATCGCGGTGGCCGACGCCGTGGCGGGAGCCGCCGACCTCGCGCGCACCAAGGACTCGGGCGCGCCCGTGGTGCTGGTCCGCGGCCTGGAGCGCTTCGTGACCGCCGGCGACGGCCCGGGGGCGGCAGTGCTGCGGCGGCCCGCGGATGAGGACTTCTTCCGCTAGGCGCGGCGCCCGCGAAACGGCCCCGAGACCTCATACACCTCACCCTTGACCCCATGCGCCCGCTGGGATGAGAAGTACATTCGTGAGCCGGACGGGTCAAAGGCGACGCCGGTCAGCTCGGAGTCCACGTGGTTCCTGCCGGTGACCGAGAGGAACTTGGACACCTTGCGGTCGCGGGTCATCACTCCGAGGTTGATCTCGTCGGTGGCGATGTCCTCGCACACGAACAGCTCGCCTCCGCGCGAGGCCGTGATGTTGTCCACCCGCACGAGTGGCGCCTGACGCGACGCGAACGCGTCGTAGATCACCTCGAACCGCTCCCGGCGGGTGTGGTAGGCCTGGATGCGCGAGTCGAAAGTGGTCGACACGTACGCCGTGCCACTGTCGAACCAGACGCCCTCGGCGCGCTTGAACTCCGTAGCGCCGGGCACCTGGCGGCGCGTGACCTCGCGGCGCGCCGACGGGTCTGGCACCCGGACCCACTCCACGGCGCCGTCCTTGCCCACCTTCGCCAGCTCGAGCAGGCCCTCGCTGAGGGCGGGCCAGCGCCGCGGCGTGAAGCGGTAGAAGGCGCCGTCCTCCCAGTCCTCGGTGAGATAGACGCGCCGGCCGCGGGGGTCCACCGCCGCGGCCTCGTGCCTGAACACGCCCATCGCGTCGTGCACGCGGGCCTTTCCGCGGCCTGAGGGGTCGCACTCCCACACCCGTCCCTCCTCGTATTCCTCGCACGAGAGCCAGGTGCCCCACGGCGTGGGGCCGCCGGCGCAGTTCTGGGTCGTGCCGTCGAGGATGCGGTAGGCGTCGGCTATCTCGCCGCCGCGCGTGAAGCGCATGGCCCCCGCGCCGCCGGGCTGGTGCTCGGAGTTGGACACGAGGATCCAGCCGCCGTCGTCGGTGGGGAACGTGGCGGCGCCGTCGGAGGCCAGGTGCCAGCGGTAGCCGGTGCCCCCCACGACCTCCTCCCCACGCGCCACCCGGCGCGCGGTGAACCCCTCCGGCAGTCGCAGGCCGTCGGCGTTCGGAGCACTCCGGGGCCCGTAGCTGGCGCCGCGCGGGCGGGATCCATCGGACGCTCCCGACTCGCCGCCGTCGAATGCGCCCTTCCAGAACGCGGCGCCGAATGCCAGCGAGGCCGCGGCGCCCACGCCCGCTCCCATCAGCTCCCGGCGGCGGATCAGACGGTCTGCCATCGGGACAGCAGGCTAGGCACCCACCCGGGCGGCGCTGGTGAACCGCTTGCAAAGAGGCTGTGACGGCCCTGTGAAGCTCAGGCCGCCACCGGCAGCTCGTGGCGCCGGCGGATGCCGTACAGCGTGGTGCGCTCGGCGGCCGGGCGGCCCGCGCGGTGGGCGGCACCGATCAGTTCCGCGGGATCCAGCCGCACGCCGTGGCGGCTGCCCGCCAGGCGGCTGATCGACTCCTCCATCAGCGTGCCTCCCAGATCGTTCACGCCCCAGCGCAGCGCGTCGGTGGCTGCGTCCAGACCCATCTTCACCCAGCTGGCCTGCAGGCTCGGCACGGTGCGGCCCAGCGCCAGCCGGAAGGCGGCCGTGTGCGCAAGGTTCTCCTCGGGCGAGATCTCCTCGATCCCGTGCGTGCGCCCCAGCAGCGTGTGGTAGGGGATGAACGACAGCGGCACGAACTCGGTGAAGCCGCCTGTGCGCTCCTGCAGCTCCCGCACCACGCGCATGTGCTCGGCCAGCTCCCATGGCTCCTCGATGTGTCCGAACATCACGGTCACGGTGGAGCGCAGCCCGGTGGCGTGGCTGGCCTCGATGATCTCCACCCAGCGCGCAACCGGCAGCTTGTTCGGCGAGATGCGCTCACGCACGCCGTCGTGGAGCACCTCGGCTGCGGTGCCGGGCGTGGAGTCCAGGCCCGCGGCGCTCAGGCGCTCGAACACAGCCTGCGGCTCCAGGCCGCTCACCGTGCACATGTGGTCCACCTCCATCGCCGAGTAGGCGTGCAGGTGCAGCTGGGGCGCCACCTCCTTGGCGAGCCGCAGCCAGCCCTCGTAGTCCTCCAGCCCCCAGTCCGGGTGGATGCCGGACTGCATGCAGATCTCCGTGGCGCCGTAGGCCACGGCCCCGCGCACGCGGTTGACGAACTCCTCACGATCGTGCTCGTAGGCGTCCGGCGAGCGCTTGCCCTGGCCGAAGCCGCAGAACGCGCAGCCCACGGTGCACACGTTGGACACGTTGATGTTGCGGTTCACCACGAACGTCACGGTGTCGCCCGCCAGCTCGGCGCGCAGCTCGTCGGCGGCCTGGCGCATGTCCTCCACCGCCTCGGGCCGGCGCTCGGCGAACAGGGCGGTGAGCTCGTCGGGCGACAGCGCGGCGCCGTCGCGGGCGCGGGCGATCGCCTCCGGCACCAGCTCGGAGCGGATGGCGGGCGCGTCCGCGCGCCGGCCGCCACCGGAGCCGTGGCGCGGGATGAAGCTCCAGAAGCTCGTCTTGATCGCGTCGAGCACGCCCTGCTCGAGCCAGTCGGGATTCATGTACTGGGGGTACACGCACAGCCGCTCGGCCAGCGCGTAGCCCCGCGCCTTCAGCTCCTTGCGCATCCGGTGCGGGCTCGGGAACGGGTGCTCGGGCGAGATGTGGTCGCCGTTGGCCGACAGGCCGCCGAGGTCGGTGGCGCCCTCCTCCACCAAGGGCAGCCACCAGTCGGACAGGTTCGGCGGGATCTGAACGCCGACGTCGGGCATCAGGCGCTTGCACTCGCGCACGAGGAAGCGCATGTCCTCGAGCGTGATCTCGGTGGCCCACCTGGGCATGTTTGCGGGCGCGCCCTGGGTGCCCTCACGCTGCGCCTCGTCTGCGATCAGCGCCGGCTCGGCGCCGTAGTAGCGCGGGTGGGGCACGAAGTTCTGCAGGATCACCTCCTGGAGGTGCCCGTGCTCGGAGTGCACCTCCGCGAGGGCCTCGAGCGCCTGCACCCGCTCCTCGGGCGTCTCTCCGATCCCCACGAGGATGCCGCTGGTGAACGGGATCCGCAGCTCGCCGGCGGCACGAATCGTGTCCAGGCGCACCTCGGGGTGCTTGGTGGGCGAGCCGCGGTGCACCTCGAGCGCCGGGTTCACCGACTCCAGCATCAGCCCCTGGGATGCAGTCACCTCGCGCAGCCGCGCCAGCTCCTCACGTGAGAGCACGCCGAGATTGGTGTGCGGGAGCATCCCCCGTTCCAACGCCCGCTCGCACGCCCACGCCACGTAGGCGGTGAAGTCCTCGTGGCCGTAGGAGCTCAGCCTGGCGGCCACCTCGGGGTTGACCTCGGGCCGCTCGCCGGTGAGCACGAGCAGCTCCTTGGCGCCCCGCTTGGCGGCGTCGTCGAGCAGCCCCTCCACCTCGTCGGGGGCGTAGAGGTGCGCCCGGTGCGTGGCGAACGCGCAGTACTTGCAGTAGCACCGGCACGTGCGCGATAGCGACAGGGTGAAGTTGCGCGAGTAGGTGACTCGCCTCACGCCCGGAAGTCTACGTGCGGGCCCCACCGGCCGGCGGGGCGGTTAGCCGACGGGACCGAGGCCGGCTTCGCCTTTCTTGCCTGGCGTGATGTAGAGCCTGAAGTAGCCGATCGCCGCCGCGAGCGCTCCGAGGATGGGGGCGAGCACGTAGATCAGGAGGAAGTTGCCGACTCCGCCGAACTCGCCGGCCACCAGGGCCGGTCCGAACGCGCGGGCGGGGTTAAAGCCGGCGCCGGTGAGCGGCGCGAGGACCATCACGCCCAAGCCGAGGGCGGCGCCGATCGCCAGCGCGGCCCAGTCCTTGGCGGCATGCGGGTTCACGGCCACGCCGACGATCACGAACACAAGGAAGAACGTACCGATGAACTCCGCCACCATCCCGGGGAGGATCACGCTGTCGAAGCGCTCCGGGTTGACTGCGACCGCGCCGTAATTGACGCGGCCGCCCTCGTCCTCCAGCAGCAGCTTGGTGACCAGGCCGCCGGCCACGCCGCCCGCGAGCTGGGTGATGATGTAGATGCCCGCGTCAGGAGGCTTGATCTGGCGCAGCGCCGTCAGCGCGATCGTGACCGCAGGGTTGAAGTGCGCCCCCGAGGCCACGGCCAGGGTCTGGATCAGGATGAACAGCACGAAGACGTGCACGAGCCCGATCACTCCGAAGTCGGTGAAGGCCGGCGGCGGGGCCACGTACAGCGACACCGCGGCGGTGACGAAGAAGACGAGCGCGAACGTGCCGATGAACTCGGCGATGTAGGCGGACGGGCCGCGATCCTGCATCTCTCAGACCTCCATAGACCTGGTTTCGCCCCGGGGCATGCGGGACCGGCTCGGGCGAGTGTATGGAGGCCGGCGGTCGCCACGGCGGACGCTCGTTATTCGGCATTTTCGCGCCGATCTTGAGCCGACTTTTCGTCCATGCCAGGCGCTTGCCTTTGCGTCCAGAAAGCGTTCGCCAGCCTCCCCCGATCGGCGGAGGGCGCCGAACAGGGGTCCGTCATGCCCCGCGCCTGCCTGGCCATCGCGGCCGTTCTTGCTGCTCTTGTCGCGGTACCCCCCGCCCACGCCCGGGAGGCACCCGACACGATCGTGCAGGACGATGCGGAGCTGCTGTTCCGCTCGGACGAGCGGGTGACCCAGAGCATGCGCCACCTGCGCTCACTGGGCGTGGACCGGGTGCGGCTCAACGCCGGCTGGTCGAGCATCGCGCCCGATCCCGACAGCCTCCAGCGCCCCGACCTGACGCTCTCCGATCCGGACGCTTACCCACGCGTCAACTGGCGGCGGCTGGACCGCGCGGTGCGGGCGGCGCACGACGCGGGCCTTCAGGTGATGATCGACATCGCCTTCTGGGCGCCCCGGTGGGCCACCACCGGCAACCCGCAGGGCGCCATGGGACGCGAGCGCTGGAACGTTGACCCGGCGGCGTTCGCCGAGTTCACCGCCGCCGTGGTGAAGCGCTACTCGGGAAACTTCGTGCCTGAGCCGGACATGGCCTCCACCCCGCAGTCGGACTCGCCGGACCACCAGCTCCTGGAGGGCCCGCTGGGCTCGCTTCTGGGCGGCGGCGGCCCCCTACCCC
>DASROS010000077.1:0-3884 GCA_035646775.1 Thermoleophilaceae bacterium
GCACGTAGCTGCGAATCCAACGGATGTCGTCCGCCATTTCCTCGTCGCCTACCTGTCTGGAGCGTTCGGCAGCCGCTTGCAAGTCCTCCGGCGACCGCCAGCCGCTTCGACGGAGGATCACGTAGGTGTCCATGGTGCGCCTTCCGTTAGGAACCATGCTTGACCTACCCTACGCCCACATGACTGCCCATTCAACGGGAGTTTCGCTAAGTCGTTCTGCAAGACCCTCCTAGGCGGCGCGCAGCTCGATGCTCGCGGCGTCGGTCACCAGGCCGGCGAACAGGAAGGCGGTCTGGCGCAGCGAGGACTCGAGATCGAACCGGGCGAGCGCCGAGGTGGCGTCGCGGGGGATCACCACGTCGTACCAGCGGATGGCGGCGCTCGCGGCCGTGTAGTGCACGCAGATGTTGGCCACGGTGCCGCAGATCACCAGCGTGCGTATCCCCCACTCCGCGAGCAGCTCCGCGAGGTTGGTCTCATAGAAGGCGTCGTAGCGCGGCTTGCGGATCACGGTCTCACCCTCCCGCGGCGCCAGCTCGTCCACGATCTCCCACCCCCAGCTGCCCTCGCGCGCGTGCTCGGGCCAGATGCGGAACTCCGGGTCGTCCTCGCCGTGGGTGTCCTGGCTGTAGACCACGCGGGCGCCGGTGTCACGCGCCCGCTCGAGCAGGCCCTGGATCGGCCCGATCGTGGCCTGTGCGTCGGCCACCTGCAGCGAGCCGCCGTCCTTGACGAAGTCGTTCTGCATGTCGATCACGACCAGCGCGGTGGTCGCCGGGTCGAGCTGCACCCGCTCGTGGACCTCGTACTCCGGAACCTCTACGTCCTCGGCCATGACCAGAGGCTAGAGAGCGAGGGCCAGCTGGCGCGACTGGGCCAGCAGCTCGCCGTCGCGCGACCACAGCTCGCCGTCCTCCTCGAGGAAGCCGGCGCGCGCCACGCGCGTGCGGAATCGCCCGAGCACCCAGTCGCCCGGGCGGGGCAGCGCGGCGCGCAGGTGGACGGTGAGGTCCAGCGTGGGCACCGCCAGCGGGCCGGTAGAGGCCGAGAACACCGCCGGGTACCAGGAGTCGGTGAGCGCCACCGCGAGGGCGGCGTCGATCGGGCGCTCCTCGCTGAGGCGCAGCCACCCTCCGGTAAGCGCCTCCTCGGCGCCCGAAAACGGCCGCGCGCCCACAGTGAAGCGATAGTCGAAATGGTTGCCGAAGGGCGGCAGCTCCTTCGGGCGTGGAACCGGCTCGAGATTTTCGGGCAGGGGCACCTCGGGTGGATCGGACCGGTCGAAGCGCAGCGTCTCGTCACGATCGTCGGCGAGCACCGCCAACGCCAAGGCAGCCGGGCGCTCGTCCTGCACCAGACGGGCCGACAGGAAGCTCACCGACCTTCCCATCCGCTCCCTGGCGACCTCCACCCGAGCCGGGCCCTCCTTGGGCGCACGGAGGTACTGCACAGTGAGCGAGCGCAGCGGGCGCTCGCCCTCGACGGCCGTGAGCGCGCGCGTCAGGATGGCCGCGATGTAGCCGCCGTTGGGCCCAGCCACCACCCACCAACCGGGGTCGATCCGGCAGGTGAAGGCAAGCTCGCCGTCGGGCTGGACGGCGGTATCACGCTCGAACTGGCCCATGCGGGCCGGGAGCTTATGGCGTGGTCAGCCCCGAGCGGCGTCGGCGGCGCGCCTGATCGTGCCGGCCACGTAGATGACCGACAGGACGAAGAAGACCGCGCCCACGAGGGCCCTCACCTGGTCCTCGGCCAGCGAGGTGCGCGAGGCCAGCGGGTCGGCCACGCGGTCGGCCACCGTCTCGCGCCAGCCGGCGAGACCGGCCTTGCCGATATCGGTGGGTTGTTCGAAGCCATGCCCCGAGCCTTCCCCACCGGCGAAAGCTCAACCCTCGGCCGCTAGCCTGCCCGCCATGCCAGTCACGCTCAAGCTCTACACATGCTCGCTCGACGACAGAGGGCCCAAGCGCAAGGCGCCGTCGGGTGCCTAGCCCGACGGACATCCGGCCGCCGTTCAGCGAGGAGACCGCACGAGCCAAGGTGAAGGCCGCCGAGGACGCCTGGAACACCCGCGACCCCGAGCGGGTGTCGATGGCGTACACCGAGGACTCGGAGTGGCGCAACCGCCACGAGTTCATCTCCGGCCGTGAGGAGATCCAGCGCTTCCTCGAACGCAAGTGGGCCCGGGAGCTGGACTACCGGCTGGAGAAGCGGCTGTGGGCGTTCACCGAGGACCGCATCGCCGTGCGCTTCGAATACGAGAGCCACGACGCCGACGGCCAGTGGTGGCGCAGCTACGGCGACGAGATGTGGCATTTCGCCCCCGACGGTCTGATGCGCCAGCGCTTTGCTTCGATCAACGACGTTCGGGTAGACGGCCCGGGCGAGCTCTTCGCCCAGGCGCGCCTGATCCTCGAGAGCACCGGCAGCTAGCCCAGCGTGGGCTCCAGCACCTCCCCCACATAGCTCTCGCGCACCGCGTCGGGCTGGCGCATCATCCAGATCTGCTGGAGCACCACCGGGTCGCCGGGCGGGTCGAGCACCTCGCGCACGAAGCTCTCGCGCACAGCCTTTGACTGGCCGAGGATCCAGCGCTCCTCGGGCGTGCGCGCGCGACCGGTGGCCGCCCGGCGCACCAGCGCGGGAGACAGCAGAACGCCCCGTTCGAAGAGACCGGCCATGCCGGGCTCAGCCTACGGCGACGAACACCACGAGCGCGAGGAACACCGAAGCCCACGCCGGGCCGCGGGTCCGCCCATCCTGCCCGCTCCAGCCGCCATCCAGATCACGCTGCTAGCGGTGGCGGGCGCCCTTCGTTCGCACTCGCACCACGTCCTCCTGTGGGTTGCCGTCGCCGCCGCTGGGCGGGAACCGGCCGTTTACCGCGTAGATGAACCGCTTGTACGGCGCGATGGTGGTCGGCACGTCGAACGAGCGGTTGCGCATCATCACGCTCTTGACGCGCCCCGAGCGCAGCCCACGGCGCAGCTTCACGACCGCGATCTGCTCGTCCTGGTTCTGCACGACGTAAAGGGTGCGGCCGCGCAGCAGGATGCCGTCGCCGTTGGTCACCGGCCGGTTCAGCTCGATCCCGCGCGAATTGCCGGAGGCGGAGTCCACCTTGAACAGCTTGCCGGTGCCGGACTGCACCATGATCAGCTTCTTGCCGCCCTTGACGGCCTCGATGCCGTTGGCGTTGAAGCCGGGCACGTAGACGAACTCGCCGGTGATCGGGATGGTGGTTGCCTCACCCGGCTGCCCGTTGCGGTCCAGGGCGATCTTGTAGAACTGCTGGACTTGGGAGTCGGTGGCGTACACGGCTCTCTTGGTGACCACCACGTCGTTGATGAAGCCCGCGTTCGGGAACGCGTACTGGCGCACGTCGGCGCCGTTGCGCGCGTCGTAGACGTAGATCCCCTTCGAGGGGCCGCCCGCCACGAACAGCAGCTTCGAGCGCTTCTCGTACTTCAGGCCGATGTGGTTGCGGCCCGGTCGCGAGGTCACGAGCACCGAGCCCTGCCCGGTCTCGTAGCTGCCGCGGAAGATTTCGGCGGACTCGATCGAGCCGGCGTAGAAGGTGTTGCCCTTGCCGGAGGCGATGCCCTCCGGGGTGAAGTTGTCGGGCAGTGCGATCGTGCGCTGCTGGGCGCTCGCCGACGGGACGAGCAGCGCGCAGAGCGCGGCGCTGAGTAGAAGGATGCGCTTCAAGGCTCGGGCCTCCGCAAGTGGTTTACCTTGCAATCAAAAGGTACCCGTCTCGCCCCCGTGGAACACCTCCGGAGGCGTTCTGGCACGTTCCCGCCCGCCGGTCGAAGGCTATGATGTGCCGCTCGCGCGGCTGTAGCTCAGTTGGCTAGAGCGTCTGCTTGCCATGCAGAAGGTCG
>DASROS010000078.1:0-9217 GCA_035646775.1 Thermoleophilaceae bacterium
CTAGCTTCTTGGCGAGCAGCCCTTCGAGCAGATCCTGCGTCTCCGCCAGATCTGCGTTGATTCCATCGCGAGATCGAGGAGGCGATCTGGTCGCAGCTCCACTTCGCCACGCACCTGTGCTCGGAGCGGCTGGGCGAGTACACGATCGGGACGGACCTGCACCGCTCGGAGTCGCTGGCCCTCGTGCAGCTGCTCATCCTCTACCACCTCGTGACGGCCAAGGCTGCGATGGCGCTCGGGGGCGAGGGTCCGCGCGCGGAGGCCGAGAACGGGAAGGCCAACGAGGCGCAGGCCGGCTCGGCCGGTCAGGCGGAGTCGGTGTCCGCGGCCGAGGCCTGAGCCCGGCCGGCGGGGCGCCGCGCCCGGTCGATCGCCTCGTGGCCCTCGGGCGCGCGCGCGAAGGCCAGGAACTTCTCGACCGGCGGGCGCAGCGGACCGCGACGCGCGCGCAGCAGATACCAGTGGCGCTCGGGCATCGTGGCCGCCACGTCGAGGGTCACGAGCAGCCCCATCTCCAGCTCGAGCTCGGTGGCCAGGCGAGACTGCAGCGCCAAGCCCAGGCCCGCGCGCGCCCCCTGCTTGATCGCGCCGTTGGAGCCGAGGGTCAGGACCGGGGGATCGAGGCCGTGGCTCGAGAGGAACTGTTCGGTCATCGTCCGCGTGCCCGAACCCTCCTCGCGCAGCAGCCACGGACGCCCCTCCAGCTCGGCGATCGGCACCGAGGCGCGTCCGGCCAGCGGATCGGAGGGCGCCGCGATGATGGCAACCGGGTTGTCCAGGAAAAGCTCGCCCTCGATTCCTTCACCGTCGGGGCGACCGCCGATGGCGATGTCCGACCGGCGGCTGCGCACACGCTCGAACACCCGCTCGCGGTTGCCGACGTCCAGGCTCACGGCGATGTCCGGGTGGCGCTCGGAGAAGGCTTCGAGCAGCGGCGGGACGATGTGCTCGCCGGCGGTCGTCACGGCGGCGATGCGGACCTCGCGGGTCGCCGCGTCGGCGGCCTCGCGGGCGGCGCGCGCCCCCTGTTCGAGCAGTCCGACGACATCGCCGGCGTAGGCGGCGAAGGCCTGACCGGCCGGGGTGGGGCGCACGCTGCGCCCCTCGCGCTCGGTGAGCGGTACCCCCAGCTCCTTGGACAGCGCGGACACCGCGGCGGACACCGACGGCTGGGTGACCACCAGTTCGTCGGCCGCCCCTGTGACCGAGCCGGTGTGGACGACGGCGAGGAAGCTGCGCAGCTGGGTGAGCGTTATAGCCATTTGCCTAAGCGATCAGGTCGAGCGTACCCCGAATGCCTAAGTTCATCCCAGTGGGTGCCGTCTATGGGTCGTCTCATCAGTGCGATTGAAGGGGAGACGTGATTCACTTGTATCGATTCACACTAGTTTTGAGATCGGGAGATTCGGTAGCGCCATGCTCGTACGAGACGGGATGAACCCCATCGTCGTCACAGTGGGCCCCGACCACCGGCTACGCGACGCCGCCAAGCGGATGACCGAGCACAACGTGGGCGCGGCGGTGGTGATGGACACCGAGGGCTTGGGCCCCGGGACCATCACCGAGCGCGACCTGCTGCGGGCAAACGGGCTCGGCCAGGACATCGACACCGAGCGGGTGCGCGACCACCTCGCGTCGAGGGTGATCTACGCCTACCCCGACTGGTCGCTCGAGCAGGCCGCCGCCGAGATGGCGCGCGGGCACTTCCGCCACGTGATCGTGCTCGACCAGGCCGGCCAGGCCGTGGGCATCCTCTCGATGCGCGACATCGTGCGCTGCTGGGTCAGCGACGGCGCGAGCTGCGACGTGCCCGACGAGCAAGCGGAGGAGAGCACACCAGAGCCGGAGGGCTCGGCGCACGTCTGAGCGTGGCGGGCGGTCCATGCCCGCTGGTACCGTGGCCGGAGTGAGCGATCTCCCGCCCGACTACTTCACCAAGCCCGTCTCCGAAGTCGATCCGGAGATCGCGCGCGTGCTCGAGGACGAGGCGCGCCGCCAGGAGACCACCCTGGAGATGATCGCCTCGGAGAACTTCGTGCCGCAGGCCATCCTCGATGCCCAGGGCTCGGTACTCACCAACAAGTACGCGGAGGGCTACCCCGGCCGGCGCTACTACGGCGGGTGTGAGCACGTGGACGTGGCCGAGGAGCTGGCGATCTCACGCGCCAAGGAGGTCTTCGGAGCGG
Source organism: Thermoleophilaceae bacterium (assembly GCA_035646775.1). Classification (GTDB taxonomy): domain Bacteria; phylum Actinomycetota; class Thermoleophilia; order Solirubrobacterales; family Thermoleophilaceae; genus JAAYBF01. Next base: position 2,187 of record DASROS010000078.1, read on the forward strand.
AGCACGTGAACGTGCAGCCGCACGCGGGCGCGCAGGCCAACGCCGCCGCCTACCAGGCGCTCCTCGAGCCGGGTGACCGCATCCTCGGCATGAAGCTCGACCACGGCGGCCACCTCACCCACGGCATGAAGATCAACTTCTCCGGGCACTTCTACGACATCGTGGCCTACGGCGTGCGCGAGGAGGACTCGCGCCTGGACATGGACGCGCTCCAGCGCTTGGCCGAGGAGTTCAAGCCCAAGCTGGTGCTCGCCGGGTGGTCGGCCTATCCGCGCCAGCTGGACTTCGCCCGCTTCCGCGAGATCGCCGACTGCATCGGCGCCTTGCTCATGGTCGACATGGCGCACTTCGCCGGCCTCGTGGCCGCGGGTGAGCACCCCAGCCCGGTGCCCCACGCCGACCTCGTCACCACGACCGTCCACAAGACCCTGGGCGGTGCGCGCGGCGGCATGATCATGTGCCGCGAGGAGTACGCCAAGAAGGTGAACTCCGCGCTGTTCCCCGGGCAGCAGGGAGGCCCGCTGATGCACGTGGTGGCGGGCAAGGCCGTGGCGATGAAGATCGCCCAGACGGAGTTGTTCCGCGAGCGCCAGCGGCGCACGCGCGAGGGCGCGGCCGTGATCGCTGAGGAGTTGATCGGCGCCGGCGTGAATGTGCTCACCGGCGGCACCGACGTCCACCTCGTGCTGGTGGACCTGCGCGAGTCCAACCTCGACGGCCAGCAGGCGGAGGACCGCCTCGCCGAGGTCGGCATCACCGTGAACCGCAACGCGGTCCCGTTCGACCCCCGGCCGCCGGCCGTCTCGTCGGGCCTGCGCGTCGGAACCCCCGCTCTGGCCACGCGCGGCTTCGACGCGGATGACTTCCGCGAGGTGGGTCGCGTGATCGCCGAGACGCTCACGGGTGACTTCTCGGACCCGGCCAAGGCCGAGCTCTCCGACCGCAGCCGCGCGCTGGCCGACCGCTACCCGCTCTACCCGCATCTGGCCGGCGCCACGGTCGGCTAGTCCGGCCGTGGCAGACGGCCTCTTCTCACTCCGCGCGGTCCAGGCATCGCGGGGCGGCCGGCCCGTGCTGTTAGACCTCGACCTCGACATCCCCGAGGGCATGACGGCGGTGCGTGGCCCCTCGGGTTCGGGCAAGTCGACCCTGCTGCGACTGCTCAACCGGCTCGCGGATCCCGACGGCGGCACGGTCGCCTACGCCGGCGACGACGTGCGCGGCCTCGACCCGCTGGACCTGCGCCGGCGCGTGTGCCTCGTGCCCCAGCTGCCGGCGCTCGTGGAAGGAGACGTGGCCCACAACGTGGGGCTGGGTCCCAGCCTGTGCGGCCGCGACGCCGACGTGGCGCGCTGCCTGGAGCTGGCCGGGTTGGGGGAGGAGTACGCCGCCCGCGAGGCCGGGCGGCTGTCGGTGGGCGAGCAGCAGCGCGTGATGCTGGCGCGGGCGCTGGCGCTCGAGCCCGAGGTGCTGCTGCTGGATGAGCCCACGTCGGCCCTGGACGAGGAGTCGCGGGCGGGCGTGGAGCGCACGCTGGTGGAGCTCGTGCGCGCGCTGGACACGTCGGCCGTGGTGGTCACCCACGACCGCGCCCAAGCGGAACGGCTGGCCGGCTCCAACGTGCTCGAGCTGAACGGCGGACGCGCGGCATGAGCGGCGTGAACGTGACCCTCGGCGAGCTGGCGGCCGCGCTGGCCCTGGTGGCGATCGCGGCGGCGGCTTCGCTGTGGCGGCGCGCCGACCTGGAGGCAGACCTGGGGATCGCCGTGCTGCGCTCGTTCCTGCAGCTCACCGCGGTGGGCTACGTGATCCAGGCGATCTTCGACTCCGACAGCCTGTGGCTGGTGCTGGCCCTGCTGGTGGCGATGGTGGGTTTCGGGGCGTTCACGGCCCGCAGCAGGGCGCGCGCCGTGCCCGGCGCGCTCGGCCCGATCGTGATCGCCCTGGGAACGTCCGCCGCGCTCACGCTCGGCTTGGTGCTGGCCCTTGGTGTGTTCGACGCCGAGGCGCGCTACCTCGTGCCGGTGGGCGGCATGGTGATCGGCAACGCGATGACGGCGGCCGCCGTGGCGCTCAACCGCCTCGCCGACGAGGTGTCCGCCGAGCGGGGGCGGCTGGAGGCCACGCTCGCGCTCGGCGCAACCGCCCGGCAGGCCGCGAGCGGCCTGGTCACCCGCAGCCTGCGCTCAGGCCTCATCCCACTGATCGACCAGACCAAGACCACCGGGATCGTGGCCTTTCCCGGGGTGCTCGTGGGCAGCCTGGTAGCCGGCGCGGAGCCGGTGGACGCCGTGCGCCTGCAGCTGATCCTGCTGTGGATCCTGCTCGGCAGCGTGGCGCTGGCCGCGCTGATGGCCACCGGCCTGGGCTACCGCGGCTTCTTCACCGACGCCCACCAGCTGCGCGAGCCTGACGGTGCCCCGGAGGGGTAGCCTGGAGCCGATGACCGGCGCCACCCAGCCGCCGCTGCTCGTCAAGCCCCGCCTGCGCGGTGTCTCGCACCAGTGGGCATTCCTCGTCTCGGTCGGGCTCGGCGTGGCGCTGGTGATCACCGCTCCTCCCGGCCGGGCCACCGCCGCAGCGGCGATCTACGCGACATCCGTGGCGCTGCTGTTCGGCACCAGTGCGCTGTATCACCGCGTGAACTGGCGCAGGCCCAACGCCCGCCGCTGGATGCGCCGGCTCGACCACTCCGCGATCTTCCTCCTGATCGCCGGCTCCTACACGCCGTTCGCCCTGCTGGCCCTCGACGGCGCCCTGGCCGACGTGGTCCTCGTCGTCGTGTGGGCCGGCGCACTGGGCGGCATCGTGCTCAAGCTCGTCTGGATCGACGCGCCCAACTGGCTCACAGCCGTGATCTACGTGCTGCTCGGCTGGGTGGCGGTGGCGGCGGCGCCGGGACTGGTCTCGGCGGTCGGGATCACCGCGTCGGCGATGGTCGCGCTGGGCGGGCTGCTCTACACGGCCGGGGCGGTGGTGTACGCGCTGCACCGGCCCGACCCGGTGCCCACCGTGTTCGGCTACCACGAGGTGTTCCACCTGCTGGTGATCCTCGCGGCTGCGCTTCAGTACGCCGTGGTCGCCTTCTGGGTGCTCCCGGGCGCCTGAGCGCCCGGGAAGCCCATTTCGGCTACCGCGCCAGGCGCAGCGTGGTGACCACGCCGGCGTGGTCTGACGGCCACAGGCCGCCCCGAGTGCGCTGGCTCGCATCGCGTCCCACGATCACGGCCCGCGTGCCCTTGATGCGCGGCTTGACCAGCGTGTGGTCGATCCGGTGGTCGCCGGGGAACGGCGGCGGGTCCTTCAGCAGCGGGTCCCGCAGGCAGCACGAGAATCCGCGGCTCTTGATCTGGATCTGATTCCAGGTGTCCCTGAAGCCGAAGCGCCTGAGCGTCCGGTAGGCCACCGGGCTCGCGCCCGTCAGGTTCTGGGCGTCCGAGTTGAGGTCGCCGACCAGGATCACCGGCGTCTTGGAGCGGGCCGGGCCGCCCTTGGCCACGAGCTCCTTGGCCTGCGCCACACGGGGGGCCTCGGCGAACGCCTCGAGGTGGGTGTTCAGGAAGCGGAACTTCCTTCCCGCGAATGATGCGTCGACGTAGGTCCACCCGCGGTTGCTGGTGAACGTTCCGCCCTGGGTGGGCACCGCGATCTCGGCCTTGAACTGCTTGGAGCGCTTGCGCCGCACCCTCACCCCGTTCTTCTTGCGCTTCACGAGGATCGCGTCGCGCATCGTGAGGCGAACGTCGTACTGCTGGGTGGCGGCCTCGATGTCGGCCTCCTGCTGGACGACGGGGACGGAATAGCGCAGTCCGCGCGCCTTCAGCTCTCGCCGGAGGATCTTCAGGAAGTCATAGACCACGATCGTGGACGGGGTGGCGGAGTCGTCCTTCACGCCGTTCGGGCTGCGTCGCCACAGCGCGACCTCCTGCAGTCCGACGAGGTCCGGGCCGGTCTTCTTGATCTCAGCCGCCAGCAGCTTTGCGCGGGCGGGGAAGTTCGTGGACTGGATCTGCTGCCACAGCTCCGTGGTCTTCTGCTCGAACTCAGCGCGGTCCCTGGCGCCGATCGGCAGGAAGATGTTGCCACCGAGGTAGATGTTGCGGGTCATCACCTTGAGCGCGGGCGTCTTCGCGCGCGGCTTCTTTGCGACGGCGGCGGGTACGACCATGAGTGCCGCCAGCAGGGCGGCGACTACGGCCAGCCCAAGATGCTGCGGAAGCCTTCGAGACATTGATGAGTCCTTTCTGAAACGGCGGGGGGGTGGGGCAGCCTACCGCCACCCGCCGGGCTACAGTGCGAGCGGATGAACGACCTCGAGGCGCTCTGGGCGTTCCTGGTCGCGGGCGCGGTGGCGCTGGTGCTCACGCCGTTCGCCGCACGGCTCGCCCACCGGGTCGGGGCGATAGACCTGCCCCGGGAGCGCGGCCTCCACGAGAGCCCCACGCCGAGCCTCGGCGGCTTGGCGATCCTCGCCGGCGTGCTGCTGGCCGCCGTCCTGTTCCTGCCCTGGAACGGCGAGACCCGCGGGATCCTCGGCGGCGCGGCCGCGATCGCGCTGATCGGCTCGGTGGACGATGCGCACAAGGAAGGCCTGTCGCCGTTCGTGAAGCTGGCCGGCCAGTTCGCCGCCGCGGCCATCCCGGTGTTCTCCGAGGTCAGGGTGGAGAACATCACGCTGCCTTTCGTCGACCCACTCGACCTCGGCAACTGGGGCATCCCGCTCACGCTCATGGGGATGGTGGCCGTGATGAACGTCGTGAACTTCACCGACGGGGTGGACGGCCTCGCGGCCGGCGTGTGCACGATCGCCGCGGCCACCTTCGCGATCATCGCCCTGTCGCTCGACCGCCTCGATGCCGCGGTACTCGCCGCGGCGGTGGCCGGCGCGTCCGTGGGCTTCCTGCGCCACAACTTCCACCCGGCCTCGATCTTCATGGGCGACTCGGGCTCCAACCTGCTCGGATTGCTGCTGGCGTCCGTGGCGATCCAGGGAGTGCTGAAGACGGCGGCGGTCGTGGCCCTGTTCTTCCCGCTGGTGATCCTCGCCGTGCCGGCGCTCGATGCCACCTTCGTCGTGGCCAAGCGGATCAAGTACCGCCGGCCGGTCTACTCGGCCGACCGCTGGCACTTCCACCACCGCTTCGCCAACATCGGCTTCTCCGCGCGCAGGACAGTGCTCTACCTCTACGCCTGGACCGTGTCGCTGGCCGCGCTCGCGCTGGCGCTTCGCTTCGTGCCCTACTCCGAGGACGACGGCACGCTCAACACGGGCTGGACGATCGTGATGGCGGCGTTCGGCCTGCTGGCCGTCGCCGCCAGCATCTACCTGGTGCTCTTGCTCGAGATCCTGAAGTTCCGCCGCTTCCGCGAGCGCCAGCTGCGCCGCCAGGCGTTCACCCAGCAGGAGATCGAGGATGAGATCGAGCGCGAGGTGGAGACCGGGGAGTTCGAGCCGGTGTCACGCGGCTGAAGGGGCCGGCTAGAGCACCTCTACCCGCGGCGAGCCGGAGGCCACTCGGAAGCGCCCGATCGTGCGCGCCGGAGCACCTTTGACCTTCGCGTTCACGCCCTTGAACTGCACCAGCAGCTCGCCGGGCTTTGCCTCGAGCACGCCGTAGCCGCGCTCTGTCTGCTGCGTGTACTTGATGTGCGGATTGGTGCTCTTCGCGTTGTTGGTGAGCAGCACCGTCTGCTCGGGCGGAAGGGGGGCGCCGGTGGTCTCCGCCACGGTTTCGGGCACGCCGAGCGAGGTGACCGAGCCGCCCACGAACTCGGTGGCGTGACTCTCGGGGCCGCGCCCGTCGATGCCCACGTCGCCGGCGAAGAACGTGTGTATGTCGCCGGTGAGAAAGCTCACGTCGCGGATGCCGCGTGAGGCGATGTGGCTCATCAGATCCCGGCGCTCCTGGCCGTAGCCATCCCAGGAGTCCTTGGTCACCTGGGCGCCCTGGGCCAGCTCGAAGGACATGATCATCAGCTGGTTGCCCACCAGCTTCCATGTGGCGCCCGAGTTGCGCAGCCCGTTCTTGAGCCACTCGAGCTGGGTGCGGCCGAGGAAGCGCCGCGGCTCTGACTCGGCCTCGCCGCAGGGCTCGAAGAAGGCGTCGTCGCAAGGCTGCTCGTCGCGGTACTGGCGCTCGTCGAGCAGGAACAACTCGGCGTTGGCGCCCAGCGGCAGCCGGCGGTAGAGGTCGTCGCCCTTGAGCGGGTTCCCGGAGACCGGCATGAACGGCATGTACTCGTAGAAGGAGCGGTAGGCCGCGCCCTGGCGCGCGGCGAAGGGCACCCGCTTCTGCTGGGTGGCGTCGCCGGGGTTGCTGCCGGCGTAGTTGTCCTCCACCTCGTGGTCGTCCCAGATCGCCACGAACGGATGGGCCGCGTGCATCGCCCGCAGGTCCACGTCGGCCTTGTACAGCCGGTACTTGGCGCGGTACTCGGGCAGCGTCTGCACCTCGCCGTCGCGGTTGGCGCCGAGTGTGTCCTTGCGTGGTCCGTCGTAGAAGTTGCGCTCGTAGATGTAGTCGCCCAGGCAGACCACGAGGTCCGCGTCCTCGGCGGCGATTGCGCGGTGCGCGTTGTAGTAGCCCGCCTGATAGTCCTGGCAGGAGAAGAAGACGACCTTCATCGGCTCGCGCGAGTCTGGTGGGCGCAGAGTGCGAAAGCGCCCGACGGGGCTGGACCCCGAGCGGGTCTCGAAGCGGTAGTAGTACTGGCGTCCCGGCTTGAGCGCCTTGGGCTTGCGCAGGCGGGTCTCCACCGTGTGGTCGCGCCCGGCCCGAGCGCGCAGCAGCCGTCGCGCCACCACCTTGCGAAAGCCAGGGTCGGTGGCAACCTCCAGACGCACGCGGCGGTCGCGGCGAAACCCCTCGAGCCGCGTCCACAGTGTGATCGCGTTCTGAGACGGCATCCCCGATGCCACCCCCTGCGGGAAGGTCCCGCCGCGTGCCAGCGGCACCTGGCGGCGGCGTGCCGTCTGCGACAGCGCCGGGTCCACCGGCACGCCGCCGAGTATCAGCGCCCCCGTGCCCAGG
>DASROS010000079.1:0-2452 GCA_035646775.1 Thermoleophilaceae bacterium
TGCTGCCGCTGCTCGGCCCGAAGGCGCTGTCGGCGGCGCGCGAGGCCGGGGCGGCGGTGGTGCTGCACCTGCACAACGTGCGGCTGTTCTGCGCCACGGGCTTCGGCGAGCGCTTCGGCGGACCGTGCTCGCGCTGTCGAGGGCGCAACACCCTGCCCGGCCTGGTGCTCAACTGCCGGCGCTCGCTGCCGGAGGCGGCGGCCTACGCCACCGCGCTGTCGCTGCACCAGCCGCGGGTGATCGAGTCGGTGGACCGTTTCGTCACACCGAGCGAGTGGGCCGCCGACCGGGTGGCGGCGCTCGGGCTGCCGCGCGAGCGCGTGGAGGCGCTGCGCCACTACCTGCCCGATGAGGCGTTCGCCGACCGCAGCGGCGCCCGCGATGGCGCCTACGCCCTGGTGGCGTCGCGGCTCTCGTCCGAGAAGGGCATCGAGGACGCCGTGTCCGCGTCCGGCGCCGCGGGCATCCCCCTCCGCGTTGCCGGCGACGGCCCGGACCGCGACCGGCTCGTGGCGCTGGCGGCGCGCACCGGCGCGCCCGTGGAGTTCCTCGGCCGGCTGGAGCCCGCCGCGGTGCGCGAGCAGTTGCTGGGCGCCGCTGCCGTTCTCATGCCCTCGCGCTACCACGAGTTCTCGCCCTACTCGGCGCTGGAGGCGATGGCCGTAGGGGTGCCGGTGGTGGCGATGGGCCTGGGGGGCCTGCCCGAGCTGCTGGGCGAGGGCCGCTGCGTGACGCCCGCCGACACCAACGCCTTCGCCGGCAGGCTGGCGGAGCTGTGGTCGGACCCCGGGCTGCGCGAGGCCGAGGGGGAAGAGCTGCTGGCGCGAGCGCGGGAGCGGCACGGCGAGGAGCGCTATGTGACGGAGTTGCTGGACTTGTACGGCCGGGTGGATCGCGCATAGCGACTCACCGGCCGCATTCCGCCCGCTGGCAGGCCCATATTTCGCCCGCTGGCTTCGCTATAATATGCCCGCTGTGTGTCCCGTAATCTGCCCGCTGAGTCGCTCGTGAGCTATCTGCCCCGGATAGTCGATGCCGAGCTCGCCGCTCGGCTGGATGCCACCGGTGCTGTGGTCGTAGAGGGTCCGAAGGCGTGTGGGAAGACCGAAACGGCCAGGCAGATCGCTTCGAGCGAGGTCCTGCTCGACGTCGACGAGAACGCTCGGCAGGCGGTCGCCGTGGACCCCCGACTCGTGCTGGCAGGCGACACGCCGCGCCTCATCGACGAGTGGCAGATAGAGCCGGCTGTCTGGAACCACATCCGGCGCGAAGTCGATGCTCGCTCGGCGCCCGGCCAGTTCATCCTGACCGGCTCGGCCGTGCCCGCCGACGACGTCACGCGGCACACGGGGGCCGGACGGATCACCCGCTTACGGATGCGGCCCATGTCCCTTTTCGAGTCGGGACGAAGCACCGGCGCCGTCTCGGTGGCCGAGCTGCTCACGGGGCGATCGGCGCAAGTGCCCGACCCCGGCTTGACCATCCCAGACCTGGCCCGCGAGATATCCATCGGAGGATGGCCGGGCCTGCGTGAACTGCCGGTCGAGTCGGCCCTCCGCGCCGTGCGCGGCTACCTGGACGAGATCCGGCGCGTGGACATTGACCGAGTGGACGGTGCCCGTAGGGATCCCGAGAAGGTGCAGCGGCTGCTGCGAAGCCTCGCCCGGCACGTCGCCACCCACGCCTCCATCACGACGCTCGCCGCGGACGCCGGTGGACCGGAAGGGCCGCTCAAGCGCGACACGGTGAGCGACTACCTGAACGCCCTCGCCCGCCTGATGGTGGTCGAGGACCAGCCGGCCTGGGCGCCGCACCTGCGCTCGAGAGCACCCCTCCGCAAAGCGGCGAAGAGACACTTCGTTGACCCTTCACTCGCTGTTGCCGCCTTGGTCGCGACCCCGGAAGGACTGCTGAGCGACCTCAACCTGCTCGGCCTCCTGTTCGAGTCGCTGGTCGTGCGCGACCTGCGCGTGTACGCCCAAGCAGCCGACGCCGAGGTGTTTCAGCACCGCAACGGCAACGGTCTGGAGGTCGACGCAATCGTTCGGTCGGCAGACGGCCGCTGGGCCGCCTTCGAGGTCAAGCTCGGGCCGGGCCAGGTCGACGAGGGCGCTGCCAACCTCAAACGGTTTGCGGGGCTCCTGGACACCGACGGGGGCGACGGTCCGGCGGCTCTCGCCGTCGTCACCGGCTTCGGCTACGGCTACGTGCGCGACGACGGAGTGGTCGTGGTCCCGATCGGCGCCCTGGGACCGTGACTGCCAGGCGTCCGGCCTAGCGTCTCGGCCGCTCGGCCAGCCGGCGCGGGTCGCGCAGCAGCAGCTCCACGTTGCGGTCGCTGCGCCGCCCGCGGGCCGCCGCGCCGAACTTCTTCACCACGTTGTTCGCCGCGAGTGCGCGCCCCAGGGAGGCCAGCTGGGTGTCGGACATCGAGGCCGCCGGTGTGCCCGAG
>DASROS010000080.1:0-20240 GCA_035646775.1 Thermoleophilaceae bacterium
CACGAGACCCGAATCCTCGAAGTCCTCGGGGCGGACGCCGGCGATCAGCTGCTTGCCTTCCCCGCCGTCCGAAGCCGCGCCGCGCAGCTCGTCGGGCAGCTTCACGTCGACCATCGGCAGCTTGAGCGTGTCGCCCTCCAGCGTGGCCGGCATGAAGTTCATCGCGGGTGAGCCGATGAAGCCCGCCACGAAGAGGTTCTTCGGGGTGTTGTAGAGCTCCATCGGCGAGCCAACCTGCTGCAGCAGACCCGAGCGCATCACGGCCACGCGATCGCCGAGGGTCATGGCCTCGGTCTGGTCGTGGGTCACGTAGACGGTGGTGGTGCCGAGGTTCCTCTGGATTCGCGAGACCTCGGTGCGCATCTGCACGCGCAGCTTCGCGTCGAGGTTGGACAGCGGCTCGTCCATCAGGAAGGCGGCGGGGTCGCGGACGATCGCCCGGCCCATCGCCACGCGCTGACGCTGGCCGCCCGAGAGGTTGGCGGGCCTGCGGTCGAGGTGCTGCTCGAGGTCGAGGATCTTGGCGGCCTCGGACACCTTCTTGTCGATCTCGTCCTTGTCCGTCTTGGCGAGCTTGAGTGCGAAGCCCATGTTCTCCCGCACGGTCATGTGCGGGTAGAGGGCGTAGTTCTGGAACACCATCGCGATGTCGCGGTCCCTGGGCGCCTTGTCGTTGACCGTCTCGCCGCCGATCTTCAGCTCGCCCTCTGAGATGTCCTCCAGCCCGGCGATCATCCGGAGGGCAGTGGACTTGCCGCACCCCGACGGGCCTACGAGGATCACGAACTCGCCGTCTTCGATGGTGAGGCTCATCTCGCGCACGGCCTCGTAGCCGTCCGGGTACCGCTTGGTGAGGTTGTCGAGGACGATGTCTGCCATTGCGTCTCCTATCCCTTTGGGAAGCAGCCGGCTCGGCCGGCTGCGCCCGATTTCATCCTTTCACTGCGCCGGCGGTGAGCCCGGCCACGATCCGGCGCTGGAAGATCAGGACCATGATGATGATGGGGATCGTGACCACGACCGCCGCGGCGGAGATGGCCCCGATCGGCTCCTCGAAGCGCGATCCGCCCGAGAAGAAGGCCAGCGACGCGGGCACGGTCTGGGCGTTCGGCGTGGAGGTGAGCGTGTTGGCGAACAGGAAGTCGTTCCAGGCGAAGATGAACACCAGGATCGACGCCGTGAACACGCCGGGCGCGGCCAGCCCTCGTACTGGGCGGCCTGGACCTCGACGCCCTTGCCCTCCTCGGCGGCGGCGTCGATCATCTCGTCCCAGGTGAAGTTCTCCGGCGGCTTGTCCACCTGGTCCTTGCGGTACCACAGCAGCTGCGAGTTGGTGGTGAACGGGATGCCCCACACGCCGCCCTGGTACTGAACGGTCTTGAGGGGGCCGGCGAGCTTGCCCTCGGTGGCGGCCTGCTCGTTCTCGCCTTCCCACGGCTGGATCCACCCGGCCTCGGCGAACTCCGCGGTCCAGATCACGTCCATGCCCACCAGGTCCACGCTGGAGTCCTCCGCGGCCAGCCGGCGCACGATCAGCTCGCGCTGCTGGTTTGCGTCGGTGGGCAGGCGCTGGTACTTGATCGTGTAGCGGCCGTCGGCCTGCTCGTTGCAGGCCTTGATGGCCCCCTCGTTGGCGCCGCCCGGCTCGTTGAAGACGTACCAGTTCAACGTGCGCCCGCCGCCGGCCTCGTCGCCACCGAAGCCGCAACCGTGAGCACCGCCACGCCGGCCACCACGGTGGCGGTGACTCCGGCCCTGATGCTCCTCGATCCTCTCCTCATCTTCCCCGGGCGAGCCTACCCCAACGGGCAAGCCTTGCAACCGCCGGCTCAAGTGCGGCCGAGCACGGCCGCCGCCCGCGCAGCGAGCAGCCCGCCGCCCACCGCGCCGGGCTCGCTCTCGAGCACCGGCTCACCGGCCCCCGGCGGAAGCGGCCGCGGGTCGCCGGTGGTGTTCACCGCCACCAGGTGCTCCGCGCGCGCGTAGGCCACGACGCCCTCGTCCGCGTCCACCATCTCCAGGACACCGTGCAACTTCGGCCTCAGGGCGATCAGGTCGCGGTAGAGCGAGAGCACGGACCCGGGGTCGGCGCGCTGCGCGGCCACGCTGCGCTCCCGGGCGTCCACGGGCGCCAGCCACGGCTCGCCCGTGGTGAAACCGGCGCGGAGGGGCTCGGGGTCCCACTGCACGGGATGGCGGTAGGGGTCGCGGCCGGCGCGGTCGTACCCGTTCCGTGGCTCGGGCCCGTTGCGCTGGCCGATCTCGTCGCCCTGGTAGATGAAGCAGGGGCCGGGCAGCGTCAGCATCAGCACCGCGGCGGCGCGCACGTTGTCGGGACCGAAGCGGTCGGGCAGGCGGGGGAAGTCGTGGTTGGAGAGCACCCACGCCGAGCCGGGCGCTCCGGCCGGCGCCTCCAGCGCAGCGCACGCCGCGATCGCCTCCCGCAGCCTGGCGGGCTCCCACGGCGAGTGGAACAGCTCGAACGCAAAGGCGGCGTCCAGGTGCTGGAGGTAGGGGGCCACGTCGGCCGCCGCCAGGTACACCTCTCCCACCAGGAAGGCGTCGCCGGCGGCCTCGCGCAGCGCCGCGATCGCCTCGTGGATGTCCGGGCTGTTGGTGGAGTAGAGGTGCTCCAGGCGCGCGTACTCCTCGGGCAACGGGAGACCGAAGGGCGCCGAGGCGGGAGGGTCGTCGCGCAGGTCGGCGTCCTTGACAAGGCGGTCGATGGCGTCGATCCGAAAGCCGTCCACGCCGCGGTCCAGCCAGAAGCGCAGCACTTCCTGCATCGCCACCACCACCTCGGGGTTGCGCCAGTCCAGGTCGGGCTGCTCGGGGTAGAAGGAGTGCAGGTACCAGCGGCCGGTGCGCTCGTCGCGCGTCCAGGCCGGGCCGCCGAACGTGGCCACCCAGTTGTTGGGCGGGCCATCTCCCTTGCCGTCGGCCCAGATGTAGAAGTCGGGCCGCTCGGTGAACCACGGGTGCTGGATCGACGTGTGGCACGGCACCAGGTCCATCAGCAGCTTGAGTCCACGCGCGTGCGCGGAGGCCACCAGCCGGTCGAAGTCCTCCAGCGTCCCGTAGGCGGGGTCCACGCCCTCGTAGTCGGCCACGTCGTAGCCGAAATCGGCCAGCGGCGATGGGTAGATGGGCGACATCCACAGGGCATCGGCGCCCAGCTCGGAGATGTGGTCGAGTCCCGACTCGATTCCGCGCAAGTCGCCCACTCCGTCTGCGTTGGAGTCTCTGAACGAACGTGGATACACCTGGTAGATCACGGCGTCCCGCCACCAGCTCATTCCCGCATCCTGCTCAGGTCTTGGCGCGGGGCGTCGCGCGATGGGCCGAAGGACCTAGTTTCGCCCCGGCGCGCGAGGGTACGGCCGCCCACAATGGGTGTGCGGCGGGGCTGACATACGGCGAGTGAGACGATGATCGAGATCGAGTTCAACATCCTGTCGCCGCAGGTGTACCTGACGGTCCCGGCCACCGAGGACAGCATTCCCGTCGCGCGCCAGGCGCTCCGCTCCCTGGGCGAGACCGTGGCAGCCGAGCGCGAGGCGCTCGAGGACGCCGAGCTCGCCCTCACCGAGGCGTGCGCGAACGCGGTGGAGCACGCCTACCGCCCCGGCGAGGACGGCAAGGTGGTGGTGACCATGGCGCCGAAGGACGACGAGATGCACGTGTCCGTGCGCGACTTCGGCCGCGGGATGCCCCCCGGCGACTCCGGCGGAGGCAAGCAGCGAGGCTTCGGTCTGGCGGTGATCGAGGGAGTGGCCCGCCACGTGCAGATCCGCGGCGGTGAGGGCACCGAGGTGGCGATGGCGTTCCCCATGGGCATCGCGGACGTGGCCACGGTGGACGGCGCCGTCCCGGGCATCGAGCCCGCTGAGCGGGTGCTCAGGCGCCTCGTGGCCGTCGTGGCCGCCCAGGCCGACATGCCCACTGACCGGCTGATGGAGGCCCTGCTGGTGGCGGAGCTGGTGGCCCGCTACGGACTGCGCCACCTGATCGGTGAGAGGGTGGGGATCCGCCTCGACCGGGCCGGCCAGGGCTTCGAGTTGCGCGTGGGCCCGCTCGAGCCGGGCGGGGCGGAGGCCGTGGTGAACGAGACCGAGGTGCCCGGCATCGGATCGGTGGTCGAGCGGCTGGTGGATCACGTGCGCACGGAGACCGGGAAAGTCGACGGCGCCGACGCCGAGTTCCTGGTGCTGCAGATGAGCCCCACCGTCAGCGCCGCCGAGTGAGCCGCAAGGGCTAGGACGCGGCGATCTCGGAGGGGTCGTCGACCTGCTCCAGCTCGCCGTCCGTGCCTGTGATCTCGAGCACCCGCGCCACGCGGCGCCCTCCGCGCACCAGCACCAGCCGGCCGCCGTTCTCCTCCTGGCGCCTGTTGATGCGCAGGATCAGCCGCAGCCCGCTGGAGTCGAGGAACGACACCTGGCGCAGATCCAGCACGATCAGGCTCGGATCGCCCTCCAGAGCCGTTTGCAACCGGTCCTGCAGCTCTCCGACGGTGGACAGGTCGATCTCGCCCGACAGAGCGGCCTCGAACCCTCCATCGCGCTGGGTGATCTCCACGGAGAACAGCTTCATGGGCGGCGGAGATTGTAGGCCGAATGGGTGATCCGACCCGCTCCGGTGCCCGCAGGACACATAGAAGCGGGTTCACCAGCTCCAACAAGGGGCACCCCGCCCCGACCCAGATATCGACAGGAGGGTTCGCATGAATGAGTCGAAGACGCGGGCACCGCACGAAGTGCAGCGGTCCGCTCTCGACGAGCTGCGACAGGAGCCGGGCTCCCGTGCGCAGTTCCTCAAGATGGTTGGTGGCGCCGGCGCAGCCGGTGCGCTTTCGGTGTTGATCGCTGCCTGTGGCGGCGACGACGAGAAGGACACCAGCAGCTCCAGCGGCAGCAGCAGCTCGGGCAGCAGCGGAGGCGGCGCCAGCAAGGCCGACCTCGAGATCGTGAACTACGCGCTGACGCTCGAGTACCTCGAGGCCGACTTCTACCAGCAGGTGCTGGACTCCGGAGAGGTCAAGGACAAGAAGGTCGGCGAGGTCGCGATGGAGATCTCCGAGAACGAGCAGGAGCACGTCGCCGCCCTGATGGCCACTGTGGAGAAGCTGGGTGGCAAGCCTGCCGCCAGGCCCACCACCAACTTCGACTCCGTCCTCGAAGGCGGGGAGAAGAAGATCCTGGAGACGGCAGCCACCGTGGAGAACCTCGGTGCCGCCGCCTACCTCGGTCAGGCCGGCCGGATCAAGAGCAAGGAGATCCTGGCCGCGGCGCTCTCGATCCACACGGTCGAGGCCCGCCACGCCGCCGTGCTGAACCAGGTCGTGGGCAAGACGATCGTGCCCGACGGCGCCTTCGCCAAGCCGGCCGCCATGCCTGAGGTGCTGAAGGCCGTCAAGCCCTTCATCAAGAGCTAACGGCTAGGAGCTGAGCACTTCAGAAAGTGAATCGTGCGCAGCCGGCCGAGCCGGCTGCTTCGCCAAAAGGAGATACATCAGATGAGCAAGATCAAGATGGCGGCGCCGGAGTTGGCGCACGTCCAAGTGGACGGGATGACGCGTGAGGCGTTCCTCGCCCGTAGCGCGATCGCCGCGGGCACGGTGTACGGCGTGGCCACGGTCGGTCCGTTCGTGCGCGAGGCGATCGCCCAGGAGGGCGGCGGGGATCTGGAGATCCTCAACTTCGCGCTCACCCTCGAGTACCTGGAGGCCGCGTTCTACACGCAGGCCGTCAAGCAGGTGTCCGGACTCAGCGGGCAGGCCCGCGAGATCGCGACCACTCTGCGTGACAACGAGACCGAGCACGTGGGCGCTCTCACCCAGACCATCAAGAGCCTGGACGGCACCCCCGTCAAGGCTCCGGGTGTGGACTTCGGTGAGGCCTTCGCGAGCCAGGGCTCGTTCCTCGAGACCGCGCAGACCTTCGAGGATCTCGGAGTTGGTGCCTACAACGGCGCCGGCCCGATGATCGAGTCGAAGGAGGTGCTCGCCGCGGCCGGCTCCATCGCGCAGATCGAGGGGCGGCACGCCGGCGTGATCCGCTTGCTTCGCGGCGAGCAGATCAGCCCCAGCGCGTTCGACAAGGGCCTCGGAATGCAAGAGGTCCTGGACGCAGCGAAGCCGTTCATCAAGGCTTAGCGGTTCCCTCCGTCGGCGGGCGTCTCTCCTCCGAGCCCCGCCGGTAGCAACGGCCGGGTCGCACCAGCCTCCACCGGGCTGGGCGGCCCGGCCGTCTGCGTTCTAGGGCGCGTCAGTCGCCGGGCCAGGTGCCGGTGAGCTTCTCGAAGCCCCGCGCGCCACCGCGATCGACCGCCGCCTTCACGGCGGCGAAGATGGCGCCCTGCAGGGCAGCTGCGGACAGGACCTCGCCCCAGCCGTACTCCGACTGGCGTGCGCCCGGCGGATCGTCCTCGTCGGACACCCGCTTCCAGATCTGCTTGAAGATCTTGCTTCCGATCAGACCGCCAAGCACGCCAATGAGGATGCCGAATGGGGCATAGAGGAACTTCACGGAATCGACCCTAGCCGTCCGCCGGCTGGCGCGGCGGCAGCTTGATCTCGTCCTCGGCGCCGGGCACCCCGGCGTCGATCTCGCGGGAGCGTTCTACCTCGGCGTTCAGCTCCACCCCCAGCAGCACGGCGATGTTCGTGATCCACAACCAGACCAGGAACGAGATCACCCCGCCGAGGGTGCCGTAGGTCTTGTCGTAGGAGCCGAAGTTGGCCACGTAGACGGCGAAGGCCGCGGACGCCAGCAGCCACACGACCACCGCCAGGACACTCCCGGGCGTGACCCACCGAAAGCCCGGCAGCCGCACGTTGGGCGCCACGTAGTAGAGCACCGCGAGCATGACCAGCACCATGCCGATGAGGACCGGCCACTTGGCCAGGCCGTAGATCGTGACCGCCGTGTCACCGAGGCCAACCGCCTCGCCGACGGACTCCGCCAGCGGGCCGCTCAGCACCAGGCCGACGATCACGAGCACCAGCAGCAGCACCATCACCAGCGTCACGCCGACCTGGAGTGGGCGCAGCTTCCAGAACGGGCGACCCTCCTGTACGCCGTAGATGGTGTTCGAGGCGCGTATGAAGGCGCCGATGTAGCCGGAGGCGCTGTACAGGGCGCCCGCGAGCCCGGCCACGAACAGCACGCCGGCCGCGCCGCGGTTCGAGGTCAGGCTCTCGATCGGTCCCTGGAAGGTGTCACCGGCGGTGGAGGGTCCGAGGTCCCGCACGATCTCGGTGAGCGTGTCGGTGGTGGCCTGCGGGTCGCCGAAGAGCCCGACGATCGACACGAGCACGAGCAGGCCCGGGAACAGCGAGAGCACCGTGTAGTAGGTGAGCGCGGCGGCGATGTCGGTGACGCTGTCCTCCCGGAAGCCCTTGACGGTGCGCTTCACGGTGTCCCACCGCCCGGTTTGACTTCCCGCTTCCACGGTATGAACGACTACCCCGAAATGGAGGACGGAATGCCCCTCGCGGAGTGATGAAGGGAACCAAGCGGGCTCGCCAGTACGAGCACGTCAAGAAAAGCGAGAAGGATCAGGGCCGGTCCGAGCAGCGCGGCCAGGCTCACCGGGCCTCCAGCGATCGCGCTCTCAGCCCGCGGTCCGCCGCCAGGCCGATCAGCCGCCGCGTGAGCTCCACGGTTTCCGCGCAGTCCCGGCGGGTGGCTCCGGGGCGAAGCCCGTCGTGCATGAGCACCACGCACCCGTCCACCACGTCGGGCGCGCACCGGCGCAGCATCTGTGCCGCCGGGTCGCCGGTCCAGTCGCGGCTGTCGGCGGTCCAGCCGCACAGCTCGAGGCCGAGCTCGCTGGCCACCTCCTCGGTGTCCGGTGTCTGAACGCCCCAGGGGGTGCGCCAGCGGGCGGGCTTCACCCCGATGTCGGCGAGCCTGGCCAGCGCCGCGCTTGCGTCCTGGGCGATCTCGTCGCGGTCAAGCTCTGAGTGGCGCACGTGCCGCTCGGCGTGCAGGGCGACCTCATGGCCGTCGGCCACCATCCGCCGGATCAGTCCGGGGTGGGCGGAAGCCCGGGGGCCCATCACGAAGAAGGTCGCGCTTGCGCCACGCACGGCGAGCACGTTGAGCACCCTTGGGGTCCACTCCCGATCCGGCCCGTCGTCGAAGGTGAGGGCCACCCTGCCCGCGCGCGCGGGCGCGTCGACGGTCGCGGACTGGGGCATCGGCAGGCCTTACCCGAACGACGAGAGGGAAAACCGTCCGAATACGCTCGAAACGAGCATTCGCCGTTTGGATGGCCCGCCCACGGGGCAACCCGTCGAAGACCGAACAGGAGGAAACATGGAGGCCATTGCAGCCCGTGAGGGCATCCTCAGCGAAGACGTAAAGGCCGAGCGCGACGAGCTCGTGAAGATGCTCCACAAGGCGTACTTCATGGAGCTAGAGACGGTGATCAGCTACATCACCAACTCGGTGAACCCCGACGGGATCCTCGCGCGGGAGATAGCCGAGTCCCTCACCGAGGACATCCAGGAGGAGCTGGGGCACGCCCAGGAGTTCGCCAAGCGCATCAAGGAGCTCTACGGCGTCGTTCCCGGATCTCAAGGCTTGAGCCCCGAGCAGTCCTTCCTGCAGCCGCCCGACGACCAGCTCGACATCAAGCACGTGGTGAAGGGCGTCATCCAGGCCGAGACCGGCGCGATCGAGCACTACAACAAGATCGTGGAGTTCTGCGAGGGCACGGACCCCGTGACCCAGGACATGGTCATCGCGATCCTGCGTGACGAGGAGGGCCACCGGCGCCTCTTCGAAGGCTTCCTGCGCGAGCTGGAAGCGCACGAGGCGCTGCATTAGATCCGACCAGAGAGGAGCAGGCTTTGACCGAGCACCGGCGAGGTGGAGAGCGACCGCTCGGGCGCCGAGTACGGCGAGCCCGATGAGGCCGGGCCGAGAGACGAAGGGCACCACACTTAGCTCGGCCGATTGGAGGGATCGTCTGGGTGAGGCGGCGCACGCCGGAGAGTAGGCGCGGCCGCCTCAGGCCACGCGCTCAACCGCCTCCGACTCTTCGTCGCCCGCGATCAGGTCGAGCACGCCCTCCTCGACGGAGCGCTGCACGGCCGGCCATTCGTCAGCGTCGGCCAGCTCCGGCAGCACCCCGCCGATCGTGAGGCCGCCGTCGAAGCGGTCGAACACCCGCGGGTCGATGTACGAGGCGCGGCAGACGGCCGGGGTGTTGCCGAGGTAGCGCGCCACCTCGTCCACGGTCCTTCGAGCAGCTCGCTTGCGGGCCGTCTTCGAGGCTGATGCCATCTCGCCCGAGACGGCGAGCCCCACGGCCGCCAGCACCGTGGCGTTCCAGGTGCGGAAATCCTTGGCCGAGAAGTCTCCGCCCGCTGCGTCCTTGACGTAGTCGTTGATGTCCTGCGAGTGCACGTCGCGCCACCGGCGGCCCTGCTTGTAGGCCAGCAGCTCGTCCCCGCCCGAGCGGCGGCGCCGGAGGGTGCCGAGCAGGTCTAGCAGCTTGGGATCGGCCAGCTGCAGCACGCGCCGCTGGCCGCCCTTGGCGTCGTAGTCGAACACCACGGCGTCGGGGCGGACCGTTACGTGGTCCTTGCGGATCGTCGCCAGCCCGTAGGTCTCGTTGTCCTCGGCGTAGCCCTCGGAGCCGATGCGGAAGAAGCCGCGGTCGAGCAGGCGGGTGGCGCCACCGAGCACGCGCTCGCGGGAGAGGTCGCCGCGTCCGAGGTCCCGGCTCGCCCTCCGGCGCAGCCGCGGCAGCGCGCGGGCGAAGTCGATCATCGAGTCGAACTTCTCGCGGTCGCGGCGCTCGCGCCAGTGGTCGTGGTAGCGGTACTGCTTGCGCCCGGCGGCGTCCACGCCGGTGGCCTGGATGTGGCCGAACGGGTAGGTGCAGATCCAGACGTCCTCCCACGCGGGCGGGATCGCGAGCGACTTGATGCGCTCGATCACCTCCTCGTTGCGGATGGACCGCCCGTTCTCGTCGAGGTACTGAAAGCCGCGCCCGCGGCGGCGGCGCATGATCCCCGGCGTGGAGACGTCGACGCGCTTGAGCCTTGGCACGGGCCGTCGCTACCCCCCGCGGGGGCTGGCCAAACGCCGGACGCCCGCCCGCGCTAAGTTGGCGCCCCATGGCCCGCCTGCCGACAGAGTCGCCGGAGTCCGAACGGCTGGGAGCGAGCGCGGCCAGCATCCTCGACACGGTCTTCGAGGGCGCCGACTTCGGGATCGCCGTCTGGGACGCCGATCTGCGCTTCGTGCGAGTGAACCCGGCGTTCGCCGGCTTCAGCGGCCTGGCGGTGGGCCAGCACCCGGGCCGCAGGGCCGAGGCAGTGGTGGGCGACGAGGTGGTCTCGGCGCTGCGCCAGGTCACGGAGTCCGGGCAGGTGGCGCGCGGCCTCGGAGTGCCCGCGGCGGGGGGCGACCGCAGCTTCGAGGGCAGCTACTTCCCGGTGCGCGAGGGCGGACGGATAGTCGGCGTGCTGGGGGTGCACATCGAGGTGACCGAGCAGGTGCGCGCCCGGGCGGCCGCCGAAGACGAGCATCGGTTGGTCACCCAGCTGCAGGTGAGCCTGATGCCCGACCGTCTGCCCGCGGTGCCTGGCGCGGACATCGCGTCGAGCTTCCGCCCCGCGGGGGGCGGCAGCGAGGTCGGCGGAGACTTCTTCGACGTCTTCAGGATGGGCAAGCCCGAGTGCTGGATGGTCGTGATCGGCGACGTGTGCGGAAAGGGCGCGGAGGCGGCCGCGCTCACCGCGCTGGCTCGCTACACCCTTCGCGCCGCGGCGATTCAGGAGGGGGCCGAGCCGGCGGAGCTGCTCTCCCAGCTCAACGAGGCGATCCTGCGCCAGCACCGTGACATGCGCTTTCTCACCGGCGTCTGCGCATTCCTCGAGGCGTCCGAGGACGGTGACGGGTTGCGGCTGACGATGTGCGTGGCGGGTCACCCGCCGCCGCTGAGGGTGACGGCCGACGGGGCCGTCTCACAGGTGGGCGGGAGTGGCGTTCTGCTCGGGGTCTGGGACGACCCGTCCCTGTCCGAGGAGGTGGTGGAGCTCCGGCCCCGCGAACACATCGTGCTCTACACAGACGGCGTGATCGAGGCCGGTGCGCCCGCGGACGAGCTGGGGGTCGGCGGCCTGACCGAGCTGCTGGCGGGCCTTCCTCCGGAGGCCACGGCCGCCCAGACCGTGGCCACCGTCGAGGCCGCCATCGCGGACCGCGGCGAGGGACCGGCGAGGGACGACGTGGCGATCCTGGTCGTTCGCGCCAGCGACACCTGACGGTAAGCACTCGGCGCTAGTCTGGACTTCAGACCGCTTCGAAGGAGGCCGCCGTGCTCGAGTTCCTCACCCGCCACAAGACCGCTATGCCCGCCGCCGAGGAGGCGCTGCCGGGCCGCGACACACCGATCGTGTCGCCAGGCGAGCACTTTGTGCTCGGCACCCCGATCGGGCCGCCGTTTCCGGAGGACACGGAGAAGGCCGTCTTCGGAATGGGCTGTTTCTGGGGCGCGGAGAAGGCGTTCTGGCAGCTGCCGGGCGTCTACACCACGGCCGTGGGCTACGGCGGGGGCTTCACGCCCAACCCCACCTACGAGGAGGTCTGCTCGGGCCGCACCGGCCAGAACGAGGTCGTGCTGTGCGTGTTCCGCCCGGCGGAGATCTCCTACGAGGACGTGCTGCGCGCGTTCTGGGAGGGCCACGACCCCACGGAGGGGATGCGGCAGGGCAACGACGTGGGCACCCAGTACCGCTCGGGCGTGTACGCCTACGGCGACCCCCAGCTACAGGCCGCCGAGGCCTCCCGCGACCGCTACGCCGCGGCCCTTGCCGCGGCCGGGCAGGACTCCGAGATCACCACCGAGATCGTGCCGGCGGGCGAGTTCTTCTACGCCGAGGACTACCACCAGCAGTACCTCGCCAAGAACCCGGGCGGATACTGCGGGCTGGGCGGCACCGGCGTCTCGTGCCCGGTGGGCACGGGTACGCCAGCCGGCTAGTCAGTTCAGCGAGGGATCGGCGGGCATGCTCGCCAGCAGGGAGTAGGCGCCGCCCTTGCGCTGGAGCACCACCGGCCACAGGTCCCCGTGGGCGAACGGGTCGTCCGCCGCGGCCTGCTCCACGATCCAGGCGCCCTCCTCCAGCTCGGCGTCCAGCTGCCCGGGAGCCCAGCCGGCGTAGCCGGCGAACACGCGCAGCCGGCGCAGCTGCGGGTCGTCCTGCTCGGGGTCGAGCAGCCCGAGCGGTCCCGCGATGGGCGTGCCCGCGTCCGAGGGCTCCTCGAAGTCGCCCAGCGCCAGCACCGCCTCGGGATTCACGGGCCCGCCCGCGTGCACCAGCTCCCCCTCACCGGCCAGCGCCGCCAGCTCGGGCACCAGCACGGCCACCTCGTTCTCGGTGGGGCGGTTGAGCACAACCGCGATCGCCCCCTCGTCGGTGTGCTCCACCACGAGCAGCACGGTGCGGCGGAAGTAGTCGAGCAGCTGGGGAGCGGCGATCAGCAGCTTTCCGCGCAGCGACCCGGGCACGGCGCTGCCCTCAGCGACCCTTCCAGACGGGGTCGCGCTTCTCGGCGAAGGCGGTGGCACCCTCCTGCGCGTCCTCGGAGGCGAACACCGGGCCGGAGATCGCGCCCTGGCGGTCGAACTCCTCGCCGAGGCTCCAGTCGGGCGACTCGATGATGATCTGCTTGGAGGCGACCAGCGCGAGCGGAGCATTCACCTCGATCGCTTCGGCCAGCTCGAGCGCCGCGTCCACGGCGCCGCCGGCCTCCGCCACGCGGTTCACCAGCCCCAGCTCGTATCCGCGCTCGGCGGTGATCGGGTCTCCGGTGAGGGCCAGCTCCATCGCCACGTGGTAGGGGATACGGCGCGGCAGCCGCAGCAGGGCACCCCCGGCCGCCACGAGGCTGCGTTTCACCTCGGGGATGCCGAGCTTGGCGCCGCTCGCGGCCACGATCAGGTCGCAGGAGAGCGCCACCTCCAACCCGCCGGCCACCGCGAAGCCCTCGACCGCGGCGATCAGTGGCTTGCGCGGCGGTCCCTGCACGATGCCCGCGAACCCGCGGCCCTCGACCCACGCACTCTCGCCCGCGACGAATGCCTTGAGGTCCATTCCCGCCGAGAAGCCCTTCCCGGCGCCGGTCAAGACGCCCACGGACAGCTCGTCTTCTGCGTCGAGCTCGTCCAGCGCGGCCGCCACGCCCTGCGCGAGCGCGGCGTTCACCGCGTTGCGGGCGTCCGGGCGGTTGAGGGTTATCAGCAGGGTGCGCCCGCGGCGCTCGGTCAGGACGGCGTTCTCTTCGGTCATGAAGCCAAACCTACCGCCGCGGCGCGTGCGCTGTCCGGTTGTACGCCTAGCCTCGGCCACCCATGCGCCTCATCGTCGCCCGCTGCGAGGTCCGCTACACGGGCCGCCTCACCGCCGTGCTGCCGGAGGCGCTGCGCCTGCTGATGATCAAGTCGGACGGGTCCGTGATGGTCCACGCCGACACCGGCGGCTTCAAGCCCCAGAACTGGATGACGCCCCCGACAGTCATCGAGGAGGAGCCCGGGTCGATCGTGGTGCGCAAGCGCGCGGGCACCGGGAGGAGCGCAGGCCGATCGTCGATCGGCCGAGCACCGCAACGACCAATCACCGAGGACCGCCTCGAGATCCGCGTGGCCGAGGTTCTCTCCGACGTGACCCACGACATGGGCGAGGCCGCCGCCTTGGAGAAGGAGGGTGTGGAGCGCGAGCTGCAGGAGCTGCTCGCCGACTCCCCCGAGACCTGCGGCGAGGGCTTCCGCCTGGTGCGGCGGGAGTGGCCCACCGACATCGGGCCGGTGGATCTCATGTGCCGCGACCCAGACGACGGCTGGGTGGCGGTGGAGATCAAGCGCGTGGCCACGATCGACGCCGTGGAGCAGCTCACCCGCTATCTGGAGCGGCTGGCCGACGAGCCGGGGTTCGCCTCCTGCCGTGGCGTGCTCGCCGCCGCGGCGATCAAGCCGCAGGCGCGGGTGCTCGCCGAGTCGCGCGGCATCGCCTGCGTGGAGGTCGATCCGGCGGTGCTGCGAGGCGACCGCGACCCGGATCTCACGCTGTTCGCGGCGTAGCGGCCTAGCGGCGCAGCCGTCCCGCCGCCTTGCGCCACCACGGCCGCTGCCGGCGTCTGCGCTCCCGCATCGCCGCCGCCCCTCCGAGTCCGAGCGCCGCCACGCCGGCGGCTATCAGTCCCCGGCGAGCCAGCAATCCGCGGAACTGGCCCTCCACCTCGGGCCACAGCTGGTCCTCCACGAGCACGGCCGCGGCCTCCGGCGTGGCCTCCAGCTCCGCCACCGGGATCGGCTCGGAGAAGGCCAGCCTGACCTTCACCGGGCGAGGCACGGGCCCGAGCCACAGGCGGTCGGTGCCCGTGATCGCCGCGGGCACTAGCGGGGCGCGCGCCTCGATCGCCAGGCGCGCCGCTCCGCGCTTGGGCTCGCCGAGCGTCTCGTGCTCGCGCACGCGGGTGCCCTCGGGGAACAGCGACAGCAGGCCGCCCTGGTCGAGGATCGCCCGCGCGGTGTCCAGCGCATCCTGGTCGGACTCGCCTCGTCGCACCGGGAACGCTCCCAGGCGCACCAACAGCAGCCCCTTCCAGCCCTCGAACAGCTCCGACTTGCCCATGAAGCGCAGCTGGCGCGAGGTGGCCGCGGCGATGAAGAACGAGTCGAAGAAGCTCTTGTGGTTGGGCGTGATGACCGCCGCGCCCTCGACCGGGATGTGCTCGGCCCCTGCGATCGAGAGGCGGAACCACAGCCGCATGAACGGCACCGCCAGCGCGCGGACGAGTGCGTAGAGCACACGCGAGGGCCCGTGCTCGCGGGCCCGGTGGTGCGCCTGCTCGGTGGTCATGGCAGCCCACCCTAGAACGGGCCCGCCGGTCGGGCCGTCGCCGGTGCTTCACTGCGCGGATGGCGGAGCGAGGCGCGAGCGGGACGATCGCCTACCGGGCCGTGCTGCTGGCCGGGGGGCTGCTCGTGCTGGGACTGCTGTTCCGCCAGCTGCTCACCCTGCTCCTGGCGGTGCTGATCACGGTGATCATCGCCGTGGCGCTGTCGGCGGCGGCCGGTGTGCTCGAGCGCCGCTTCAAGATCCCGCGCCCGATCGGCGCGCTCGTGGCGCTGCTCGCGGGACTGGGGGTGGTCGCGGGGGTGATAGCGCTGGTGATCCCGCCGTTCATCGACCAGACCAACGACTTCGTGGACGACGTGCCCGGGATCGTGGACTTGCTGCGCGAGCGCATCCACGACCTCACGGGCGCGCAGCCGGGCGAGATAGCGGACCGCGTGCAGGAGTTCGCCGAGGGCTACACCGACGACCCGGCCCGCCTGATCGGGCCGATCACCTCGATCGGCCTGAGCGTGGCGGGCATCCTCGGCGCACTCGTGCTCGTCCTGATCACCGCCTACTACATGGCAATCGATCCCGACCCGCTGCTGGACGGCATGCGGCGCCTCGTGCCGCCCGCGCACCGCCACCGCGCCGACGAGATAATGGGCCGCCTGCGCAGCTCGTGGCTGGGGTGGATGCGGGGGGTGGCCGCGGACATGCTGGTCTCGGGGGTGCTGCTCTACATCGGGCTGACGATCATCGGTCTGGACTTCGCCATCTTCTTTGCGGTGCTCACGGCGCTGCTCTCGGTGATCCCCTACTTCGGCGCGTTCGCCAGCGGACTGCCGCCGGTGCTGTTCGCGTTCACCGACTCGCCCGGCAAGGCGCTGCTGGTGCTCGGCCTCTACACGCTGGTGCAGCAGATCGAGGGCAACCTGACGATCCCGCTGGTCATGGCCCGCACCGTGAAGCTGCACCCCGCGGTGATCGCCGTGGGCGTGGTGATCGTCGGACAGCTGTTCGGCTTCGTGGGCCTGGTGGTGGCCGTCCCGATCCTCTCGATGATCGTGATCCTGGTCGAGGAGCTGTGGGTGAAGCCGATGGAGGACCCCAACTCGCCCCTGGGGCGGGAGCGTGTCTAGAGCTTGATCACCGCGATCACCATCGAGGCGAGCACGCACACCACGATCACCACCTGCATGTAGATCCAGAAGCGCGGCACTATGCTCCCGATTGTGACGATCGGAGCGTCAATCTTCATCGCGGCCGTGGGCGCCATCCTGCGCTTCGCCGTGACGGGCAGGGTGTCTGGAATCGACATCCCCACGGTCGGCACCATCCTCATCATCGCGGGGGTGGTGGGGCTGGTGGCCGGTCTGGCGATCGAGTTCTCGGGCCGCGACCGGGTGCGCGACCGCGATCCCGGCGCCTACTAGCGGCCGGCTACTCGATCAGGGCCTGGCGCAGAGCCAGGCCGCCGTTGGGTGAGGCGCATATGATCCGCGCAACTTCGACCTGGCGTCCAAAGGAGAGGCATGTTCGGATCGATCGTTGTGGGTACCGACGGGTCGGACACCGCCCAGGAGGCGGTGAAGCAGGCCACCGAGCTGGCCTCGACGGTGGGCGCCAAGGTGTTCCTGGTGAGCGCGTACGAGCCCGTGCCCGAGGGACGCCTGCGCGACGAGCGCCAGGAGGTCCCCGAGGACCTTCAGTGGATGGTCAACCCCCGCGAGGACGTGGAGTCGACCCTGAAGGAGGGCGCCGACAGGATCGAGAGCTCAGGCGTGGAGGCGGAGACCTTCGCGCGCGAGGGCGACCCCGCCGATGCGATCCTCGACGTGGCCGAGGAGAAGGACGCCGATCTGATCGTGGTCGGCAACAAGGGGATGACGGGCACCAAGCGCTTCCTGCTGGGCTCCGTGCCGAACAAGGTCTCCCATCACGCGCCCTGCAGCGTGATGATCATCCGCACCACCTGACCCCGGCTCAGCGCAACGCGGCGGCCACGTCCAGCAGGCCGTTGCCGTAGCGATCGTCGAAGCTGGGCGTCCCGATGTCGCGGGCCGTGGCCTCGAGGTGGCGCTCCACTTCGGCGGGGGTGGGGTTGCGCCGGCCCAGGCGCCCCGTGGCCATCACCAGGGCGGCCGCACCCGACACGTGGGGCGCCGACATCGACGTGCCCTCGTAGCCCTTGGGCAGGCCGAATCGCCGCACGCTTCGCAGGAAGGTCTGCTGGAAGATGAAGCGGCCGCGGGCGTCGGGGCGGCAGACCTGCACGTCGTACGGGTTGTCGGCGTTCGGGGCGTCAGCTCCGCCGCCGGGGGCCACCAGATCCACCTGCGTCCCGCTGTTGGAGAACTCTGACTGGCAGCCGCGGATGGTCGTGGCCGCAACGGCGATCACGTTGGGGGCGCGCGCGGGGTAGGCCACCACGGCATCGCCCTGGTTGCCGGCGGCGGCCACCACGACGGAGCCCTTCCGGCGCGCGTAGCGGAGCGCCGCCACCACGTCGGGGATCTGCGACGCCCGCACGCGGGCGTCGAACTCCAGGCTGAGGTTGATCACGTCGGCCCCGCGCCGGGCGGCGTAGCGGATGCCGCGCGAGATCGAGATCGTGTCGCCCGCGCCCTCGGAGTCGAGGACGCGCACGGGCATGATCTGCGCCTGATAGGCGATGCCGGCCGTGCCGATCCCGTTGTTGGTGCTCTGGGCGATCGTGCCGGCCACGTGCGTGCCGTGGCCGTTGTGGTCGTTGGGGAAGCGATCCTCGCCCACGAAGTCATACCCGCGCGTGAAGCGCTTGAGATCGGGCGCGCGGCGGAAACGCCCGTAGCGGCGGTAGGCCACGCCGGTGTCGAGCACGGCCACGACAGCGCCGCGCCCGCCGGGCGCGCCGCGCGCCGCAGCCAGCTCCCATGCCTCGGGCATGTTCACGCCGTTGGAGCCGAACAGGTTCCACTGCAGCCGGTAGCCGGGGTCGTTGGGGGTGAAGGCGCTCGCGCGCGCGATGAAGTTGGGCACGGCGTAGGCCACGCTGGGGTCCTTGCGCAGCTCGCGGACCGTGTGGGCCACGGTGTCGCCGTCCTTGATCCGCAGCGTCTCGGAGCCGCTTGCGAGCGCGGCACCGCCCGAGGCGGTGCCGGAGGCCGCCTCCACGGCCGTCGCAGCGCCGCCAGAGGTGCCGTCCTCGTAACGCACGATCACCTCGCCCGGGACGTAGGAAGTCTGAGCCGCGGCAGGGGCGGCGGACAGCGCTACTGCGGCCAGCGCCGCGGGCAGGAGGGCTCTTCTCATGGGTTACGGTCCAATCCAGTGTACGGAGACACCAACACCCGGAACGCAACCGAGTTGTCATCTTCCGGGGTCGGTCGATCGGGTAGCTGACTTGAGCGTTTGCGTGACCGGGGCGACGGGTTTCGTGGGCGGCCACGTGGCCCGCGCGCTGGTGGAGCGCGGCGACGAGGTGAGGGTCGCCTTCCGCGATGAAGCCCGCCTGGCGCGCCTGGCCGGCCTCCAGGTGGACACGGTCAAAGCCGACGCCATGGACCGCGCTGCCGTGCGGCGTGCCTTCAAGGGGTGCGAGCTGGTGTTCCACTCCGTCGGATACGTGGCTTCCTCGCCCCGCGAGCGGGTATGGCAGGTCAACGCCATGTCCCCCCGGTTGGCCGTGGAGGCCGCCGCCGCGGAGGACGTGCCGCGCGTGGTGCTCACCTCCAGCGTGGCCGGCATCGGGCCGGTGCCGCCGGGCGAGGTGGGCACCGAGGAGGACCACTACCGCGGAGGCGGGCTAGGGCTTGTCTACGCCGACGCCAAGCACGAGGGCGAGGTCGAGGCCCTGGCGGCGGGTGCGCGCACCGGTGTGGAGGTGGTGGTCGTCAACCCCGCGTACGTGCTCGGCGTACCCATCGACCGCTCCCAGCCGGGCGAGACCTCCACGCGCACGGTGGGCAACTACCTCCGCGGCCGGCTGCCCGCCGTGGTGGACGGGGAGACCAACATCGTGGACGTGCGCGACGTGGCGGATGGCCACCTGCTGGCGGCCGAAAAGGGCCGCCCGGGAGAGCGCTACGTGCTCGGCGGCCACGACATCTCGTGGGTGGACCTGCTGGAGCGAGTGGCCGATCTGTCGGACGTGCATCACCCGGTGGGGGTGGTGTCGGCCGGCGTGGCGAGGGCGGCGCGGGTGGCCGAGGGCCTCGGCACGCCGATGCCCGTGGCCTCGGAGGGGATGGTGCTGATGGCCCAGAACTGGCGCTACTCCTCCCGCAAGGCGCGGCGCGAGCTGGGCTACAGGACACGGGCGCTGGACGAGACGCTGCGCGAGACGATCGACTGGTACCGCGAGCTGATCGACGCCGGGGTGCTCGACACCGGCATGTCGCGGCTCTCGCTGGCCGGCACCGGCATGCGCCTGGCCGGACGGACGGGCCTGCTGCGGGGTGTCGGCCTGGCCGAGCGGATCTCCGGGCGGCGGCTGCTGGCCGGCTCTGCGGGCCGCCGCAGGACCGGCCGCGGATGAGCGAGGGCACCGTGACCCGCGCCTTCTTCGGCCGCGACGACCACTTCATGCGGCTGGCGCTGCGCGAGGCCGAGCGCGCGCTGGAGCACGACGACGTGCCCGTGGGCTGCGTGATCGCCGCGGAGGGCGAGGTGGTCGCCGCCGCCCGCAACGAGCGCGAGCTGCGCGCCGATCCCACCGCCCACGCCGAGGTGCTCGCGCTGCGCGAGGCCTCCCAGCACCTGGGCAGCTGGAGGCTGGACGGAGCCGTGATGTACGTGACGCTCGAGCCGTGTTCGATGTGCGCCGGGGCGATCGTGCTCGCGCGCCTGGCGCGCGTGGTCTACGGGGCCGACGACCCCAAGACCGGCGCTGCCGGCAGCGTGCTGAACGTGCTCGGCGAGCCGCGCCTAAACCACCGGCCCGAGGTGGCGGGCGGACTCTTGGCGGCGGAGTCGGCCGAGCTGCTGCGGGCGTTCTTCGGGGCGCGCCGTTAGAAGCTGCACTCAAGCGAGGCGCTAGCCTCCCCCGCCGCGTCCCGGACGCGCCTTGAAGGAGGGGTGCCGGAGTGGTTGAACGGGGCGGTCTCGAAAACCGTTAAGCGTCGTAAGGCGCTTCGTGGGTTCGAATCCCACCCCCTCCGCTTGTAGGGCCTGGTTTCCGCGCTGAGAGCGGGACTGCGCGGCATCTGTGGGTGGCTTCGGGTGGGCCTCGGTCGACCCCTCGCGGCCCCGGTAAGGCCCCAGTTCGTGCAGCGCAGTGCAGCGCACGTGCAGCGCAGTCATTCGCCCGCCGCCTTGATCGACCGCTCCAGGTAGGCATCGAGCAGCCCCGCCGCTTCCTCCTCGGAGCCCGGGAACAGGTGCCCGTACCGGTCGAGGG
>DASROS010000081.1:0-13142 GCA_035646775.1 Thermoleophilaceae bacterium
GGTGGGCTTCGAGCTGTACGTGTCGATGCTCGACGACGCGGTGGCCTCCCTGGCGGGCGACTCGGCCGACGAGGCGGCCGAGCCCGTGCGGGTGGACCTGCCGATCGACGCGTACGTGCCGGGCGACTACGTGCCCTACGAGGCGGCGAAGATCGAGGTGCACCGGCGCGTGGCGGGCGCCAAGGAGGTGGCCACGCTGATCGTGCTCCGCGAGGAGTTGGAGGACCGCTTCGGCCCGATCCCCGAGCCGCTGGACAACCTCATCCGAATCCAGGACGCGCGCATCAAGCTGGGCCGCGCCGGGGCGCGCAGTGTGGACTTTGCGGGCGGCCGCCTGACCGTGGCGCCGATCGACCTGGACTCGCGGCGTGTGACGCTGCTGCGCGAACGGCTGCCCGAGGCCGTCTACGAGTCCGGCCGCAGCACCGTGCGCGTGCGGGTGCCCGACGAGCCCGCCGCCCGCTTCCCCGCCGTGGTGGCAGCCGCCGAGGCGATCCTGGAGGCCGTGTCCGCGCCCGGCGCGGGGTAGGGATCGTGCGCAGCCGGCCGAGCCGGCTGCTTCGCCAAAAGGGGGGGACGGCGCCAAACGGACTCGCTACCATGCGGCGTCGCCGCGCCGGAGCCCGCGCCGCCGCCCTCCGCGCGCGAAGCAGTTCGAGGCGCACGCCACTCCCGACTACGCAACCTTTCTCCCATATGACTTCACGCTTCACGCCCGCCCGCTCCCTCGCCGCCGTCGCCCTCGCCGGTGCGTGCGCGGCCGCAGTCGCCGGCTGCGGAAACAGTCTTCCCGCCGGCGCCGTGGCCAAGGTGGGTGACTCCACCATCACCAGGGAGGAGTTCGACCGCTGGCTGAAGAACGCAGCCGCGGGCCAGGCCCAGGGCGGCCAGGCGTCGATCCCCAAGCCGCCGAAATACACCGAGTGCATCGCCGGCCTGAAGAAGCAGCCGCAGGCCCAGGGCGCGGCCAAGCAGTCAGACGCCCAGCTCAAGACCCAGTGCAAGCAGCAGTACGAGGGGCTGCGCGACGAGGTGATGCAGTTCCTGATCCAGGCCGAGTGGGTGCAGCAGGAGGCCGAGGCGCGCGGCGTGGCGGTGTCCGACGCCGAGGTCAAGAAGTCCTTCGAGGACCAGAAGAAGCAGGCCTTCCCGAAGGCCGCCGACTACGACAAGTTCCTCAAGCAGTCGGGTATGGGCGAGGAGGACATCCTCTTCCGCGTGAAGCTCGACCAGCTCCAGACCAAGCTGACCAAGAAGATCACCGAGGACAAGGTCAAGATCTCCGATCAGGACATCTCGACCTTCTACGAGAAGAACAAGAAGCAGTTCGCCGTGCCCGAGGCGCGCGACGTGAACCTCGTGCTCACCAAGACCAAGTCGAAGGCCGATCAGGCCAAGAGCCAGATCGAGAGCGGCGACAAGTTCGGCCCCGTCGCCAAGCAGCTCTCGATCGATGAGGCCACCAAGTCCCAGGGCGGCAAGCTCACGGGCCTCACCAAGGGCCAGCAGGACCCCGAGCTGGAGAAGGTCGCTTTCGCCGCCAAGCGCAACCAGCTGGAGGGCCCGGTCAAGACCCAGTTCGGCTACTACGTCTTCGAGGTGTCCAAGGTGACCGAGGGGTCCCAGCCCGAGCTCGACGAGGTCAAGGACCGGATCAAGCAGCAGCTTCGCTCGGAGAAGGAGCAGAAGGTGCTCAACGACTTCATCAAGGATTTCCGCGAGGAGTACAAGGACAAGACCGAGTGCGCGGACGACTTCCGGATCGCGGAGTGCAAGAACGCTCCGAAGAAGGAGAAGACCGACCAGGCTCCCGCTACGGGCGGCGCCCCCGGTGGCGCCGCGCCCCAGCAGGGCGCGCCCCAGGGTGGCGTGCCGGGCGCTCCGCCGCAGGGCGGCGCTCCGCAGCAGGTCCCGCCGGGGGCCGGCGGTGCCCCGCCGCAGGCGGCTCCGCAGCAGGTGCCTCAGAACGTGCCGCCCACCCAGGGCGCGCCGCCGAGCACACCTCCACCCGCGAGTCCCTAGACCGGTAGCGCCACCAGCTTGGCCGAGGACTCAGCCGCCGCTCTTCAGCGCCTGGACGAGATCACCCGGCGGCTGCGCCGCGAGTGCCCCTGGGACCGCGAGCAGGACGAGCGCTCGATCGTGCCCCACACGGTCGAGGAGGCCTACGAGCTGGCCGACGCCGCGCTGACGGGCGACGACCCCAAGCTGCTGGACGAGCTGGGCGACGTGCTGTTCCAGGTGGTCTTCCTCTCGCTGCTGCTCGAGGAGCGCGGCGCCGGTGACCTCGGCGCGGTGGCCGAGCACTGCCGCCAGAAGCTGATCCGCCGCCACCCGCACGTTTTCGGCGAGGTGCAGGCCGACGACGCGGCCACGGTGTTGCGCAACTGGGACACGATCAAGTCCGAGACCGAGGGCGGGGGCGCGTTCGGCGACCTGCCCGAGACGCTGCCCTCCACCCTCTACGCCAAGAAGGTGCAGCGCCGTGCGGGACGGCTGGACGCAGCACCGCCGCCGGAGCCCGAGGCGGCGGTCGCTCGGCTGCGCTCCGCCGAGGGACGTGACGACGTCTTCGAGGCCGCAGGCGAGATGCTGTTCGCCGCGGTGGCCGCCGCCACCGAGGCCGGGGCCGATCCGGAGTTGGCGCTGCGGGCGGCCGCCGACGAATATGCAAGCAAGGTGAAGGAGGGCGAGGCCCGACCGTGAGCGAGATCGAGCAGGTGCACGCGCGGCAGATCGTGGACAGCCGCGGCAACCCCACCGTGGAGGTGGACGTGACGCTGCGCTCCGGCGCGATGGGGCGCGCGGCGGTGCCCTCGGGCGCCTCGACCGGCGAGTTCGAGGCCGTGGAGCTCCGCGACGGCGGCGAGCAGTGGGCCGGAAAGGGCGTGAGCGACGCGGTGGCCAACGCCAACGGCGAGCTGGCCGATGCCGTGCGCGGGCTGGACGCCGGCGACCAGCGGGCGCTGGACCGGGCGATGATCGATCTCGACGGCACCGACAACAAGGGCCGCCTGGGCGCTAACGCCATCCTGGGAATCTCGCTGGCCGCCGCCAAGGCCGCCGCGGCCGACGCGCGCGTGCCGCTGTGGCGCCACCTCGGCGGGGAGGAGGCGCGCGTGCTCCCCGTGCCGATGATGAACGTGCTCAACGGCGGCGCCCACGCCGACAACAAGGTCGACTTCCAGGAGTTCATGATCGTGCCGGTGGGCGCGCCGTCGTTCTCGGAGGGTCTTCGACTCGGCGTCGAGGTCTTCCACGCGCTCAAGAAGACCCTCAAGGATCGTGGACTCGGCACCGCCGTGGGTGACGAGGGCGGCTTCGCGCCCGACCTGGACTCCAACGAGGCGGCGCTTAAGGCCGTGATCGACGGGATCGAGGCGGCCGGCCACACGCCGGGTGAGAGCGTGGCCATCGCGCTCGACCCGGCCACGAGCGAGATCCACTCCGATGGCGTCTACCGCCTGGAGCACGAGGGCCGCGATCTCTCCCCGCAGGAGATGGCCGCGTACTGGCAGGACATGGCGAGCCGCTACCCGATCGTCTCGATCGAGGACGGCATGGACGAGGAGGACTGGGACGGCTGGAAGGCGCTCACCGAGGCGCTGGGGGAGCGCGTGCAGCTGGTGGGCGACGACCTGTTCGTGACGAACACAGAGCGCCTGCGCAAGGGCATCGAGCTCGGGGTGGGCAACTCGATCCTCGTGAAGGTGAACCAGATCGGCACGCTCACCGAGACGCTGGAGGCCATCGAGATGGCTCGCGACGCCGGCTACACCGCGGTGATGTCCCACCGCTCGGGCGAGACCGAGGACACCACGATCGCCGACCTGGCCGTGGCCACCGGCTGCGGCCAGATCAAGACGGGCGCGCCCTCACGATCGGACCGCGTGGCGAAGTACAACCAGCTGTTGCGCATCGAGGAGCAGCTGGGCGACCGCGCCGAGTACCCGGGGCGGTCGGTCTTCCGGAGCTAGCTGAGCTAGGAGTCCTGCCGGCCCAGCGGCGTCATGTCGAGGAAGCCGGCGGTGGGGGAGAGCGACTCGACTCCACGGGCGAACGTGGAGTAGGTGTGGAACACGCGGTCGCTGTCGCGCAGGAACACGCTGATGCCCGGCTGCTCACCGGTGGTGTACGCGGCCATGCCCGCCCGCTCGTGCTCGGCCTTGTCCCTGTAGTTGAACTCGACGGGGGCCACGGCCTCGTCCATGGTCACGTGGAAGTCGTAGTTGAAGTCGCTGCCGAATGACGAATACCACGGCACGGTCCAGCCCATGCGCCGCTTGTAGGCGTCGAGCTTCTCCAACGGCGCCCGTGAGATGAGTACGAGCGACGTGTCGCGGGCGTTTAGGTACGCCGGGTCACCGCGGTCGCTGACGAGCGACGTGCAGCTCGAGCAGCCTTCGTCCCAGGTCGGGTCGAACATGAAGTGGTGGACTATCAGCTGGCGGCGGGATTCGAACAGGTCGAGCAGGCCGGCGGGGCCGTCGGTCCCCTCGAGGACGTACTCCTTGTCGACCTCCACCATCGGCAGCTCGCGGCGCTCCGCGCTGAGAGCGTCCCGCGCGCTGGTGGCGTCCTTCTCCTTGGCCAGCAGCTCCTTGCGGGCGGCGAGCCATTCGTCTCGTGAGGCGATCTTCGGAACGGTCATGGTCATGCCTTATCACAGAACTTGGAAAAACCAACTATCAATACGGTACTCCCGACTATCTAGTAGACTGTTGGCATGGCCGGCAAGCGCACCTACGGCGAGGCCTGCGGGATCCCGCGGGCGCTGGACCGCGTCGGCGAACGCTGGGCGCTGATGATCGTCCGCGAGCTGCTGCTGGGCCCCAAGCGCTTCACTGACCTGCGGACGGGCCTGCCCAACGTGAGTCCCGACGTGCTCGCCCAGCGCCTGCGCGAGCTCGACGAGTCGGGGGTCGTGCAGCGGCGCAAGCTCCCGCCGCCGGCGGCTTCACAGGTCTACGAGCTGACGGAGTGGGGGTTCGAGCTCGAGCCGGTCGTGCTCGCCCTGGGCCGCTGGGGCGCCCGCGCACCGGAGCCGCCCGACAACGCCGGGATGAGCTTCGACGCCCACATATTGTCGCTCATGACCCTGTTCGACCCCGAGCTGGCCGAGGGCTTCGACGCGAGCCTCGAGCTGCGGCTCGAAGAGCACCGCTTCCGCGCCGAGGTGGCCGATGGAGAGCTCGAGGTCGTTCGCGGGGACGCAATCGCGCCCGACGTGACGATCGAGACGGGCCCCGGCACCCTGATCGCCCTGGTCCATGGCCATCGCCAGCTGGCCGAGGCGCTGAGCGCGGGGGACATCGAGATCGCGGGCGACGAGCAGGTCGCGGAGCGATTCCTCGGGCTCTTCCCCCTGCCCGAGCCGGCCATGTCCGCGGCGTAGGAAGGAGGCCGCGGGCCGGACGCGAAGTCCCCGGCAGATGGCCGCCGCCACCCAACGCAGGCGCCGGGTCCGGTCCCGGCCCGGTCGCACCGTGCGCTGGGACCGGTTGGGCCGGATGGCGCTGCTCGGCACGCTGGGCGTGATCCTGCTGCTCTACATCTCGCCGGCCAAGCACTGGATCGAGCAGTCGGGCACCGCGCGCGCGGAGACATCCGAGCTGCGCGAGCTGGAGGGCGAGCACGACCGTCTAGAGCGCCGTGTGAAGGAGCTGCGCGATCCGCAGGCGGTCGAGCGCGAGGCGCGGCGCCTCGGGATGGTGCGCCAGGGCGAGCGCGCCTATGTGATCGAGAACGCCCCCCGCTAGCCGGGCCCCCCCGGTACCGTCGCGGCGTGGCCTTCGAGCTGGAGAGCGCGCTGTACCAGTGGCGGGAAGGCGAGGAGCGCCTGCGCGGCGCTCCCCCGCTCGAGCAGTTCGACCTCGAGCGCGCCGCCGCCGCGGTGGGGGACGAGCTGCGACGTCGGCTGGGCTCCAGCTTCACGGTGATCGAGCTTGCCGTCCTCTACACCCGCGGGACGGAGTGGGCGGAGGCGCTGGCCGCGCGCAACCGCGCGGGCACCGACACCTCGGCCGTTGTGGACGCCGCCTTCGGCCGCTACGCCGGCGAAGCCAAGGACTTCGCTGGCGGGCGGCTGCGCCGCGGGGAAGACTGATCCTTCACTCGGCCGGTTAGGAGTCGTCCCCGCCGGCATCCTCGCCGGTGCGGGTGATCACGATGCGGTCGGGCTCGATGGTGGCGGTCACGGGACGGTGGCCGGCCCAGTGCTCGGCGTAGACGGGGTCGTCCTGGACGGCCGGGTCGAGCCACAGCCCGTAGCCCTCCTCGCCATGGTCGAAGGTGCCGTCGAGCGCCTTGCGCGCCCGGCCGCGGCCGCGGCCGCCACGCCGCCCGCGGCGTCGGCGCTGCGGCTTTCCATCGTCCTCGTCGTCGTCGCCGCCCGAGTCGCCCGAGGCCTCGCCGCCGCCGTCGTCGTCGTCCGAGCCGTCGCCGTTGCTCTCGGCCTCCAGGGCGGCGGCCACGAGCGCCTCGTCCTCGGCGCGCAGGTCCGGCTCTTCCTCGTCGATCCGGGGGCCGAAGAGGTCGCTCTCAGCGCCTGTCTGGTCGGCCGGCGCAAGCTCGTGCTCGCGCTTGAAAGCGGAGATGTCCTTGACCGAGACGTCGAGCTGGTGGGCGATCCACGCGTCGGTGCGGCCCTGCCGCACCCAGGTGCGGATCTGATTCAGCTGCGGTTTCAGCGAACGGCGTGCCAAGAGCGCGGGAGACTACCAACGGATGTCTTCTGACCTCTCCCCTCGTTGCCGCCGCGACGTGCGCAATACTCGGTCCAACTGCAGGCCAAGCCCCAGGACGGAGGCGCCCTGTGCTCGTACTCACGCGTAAGGCCAATCAGAGCATCATGATCGGGGATGAGATCGAGATCTCGGTCCTCGCGGTCATGGGTGAGAAGGTGCGCATCGGCATCGAGGCCCCGCGCGCCGTGCCGGTCTTCCGCAAGGAGGTCTGGGTCGACATCCAGCGCGACCAGGCCGGCGAGGGCGAGCGGGAAGCCGTGGACGAGGCCCTCGAACGGCTGAAGGGCAAGGCCGACTAGCTCAGCCCGCGAGCATGCTGAGCGCCTGGAACATCACCAGCGTGACCACCACCGTGGTCGCCAGGACGGCCAGGCAGAGACCGACGAACCGCACCGTGCCGGCTTTCTCGATGCGCTCGAAGCGGCGTACACGGCTGCGGTTGACGGCCTGGCGGCGCAGCCGCTCGCGGCGATGCACCGACTCGGCCGCCTCCTCACGGAAGGCGGCCTCGAACTGCGCGAGTGACTGGCGCATCTTCATGCTGCAAGGACCCTACCAAGGGCGATAACGGCGGGAAAACCGCGCCGGGACCCGGCGCGGGGCGCCCTGCGAAGCAGCCGGCTCACTACCTCAGGCGGCGGCGCCCGCCTTCTCGGCCTCGTCGTAGACCTCCACGAAACGCAGATAGTTGTCGGCGATCTGCTCGGTGGCGGCGTCGCGCTCGAGCGACCCGTCGAGAAATCCCTTCAGCGCGTCCCACCAGATCGTGCGCCCGATGGCAAAGCCCACGAAGCCCTCGACGCCGGCGGCCTGGCGCAGCCAGTGCTCCACCTTCTCGTCGTTGGCGCCGCGGCCCAGCAGCACGCAGACCACGCCGTCGCGGCCGCCGGTGCGGCACTGGGCGACGAGCATCTCGCAGTCCTCGCGGCGGTCGACGCCCTCGATCTTCCACACGTCGGCCTCGATGCCCGCGCCCTGCAGCTCCTCGATGGTGCGGCGCATCAGCCCCGGACGCAGCTCGGCGTCGTAGCGGTCGGTGTCGCCGTCCACCGATGCCAGCTGATCCTCCTCGGCGGGCACCAGCAGCTCGAACAGGAACTTGCGGTCGTTCTCGTGGAGCCAGTCGGCGAGCCGCTTCAGGCGCTTGGCCTGGCGCTCGTTCATCTCGGCGTCGCCGGCGGGGTTGTAGCGCACCAGCACCTTCGAGAAGTCGGGGTCGAAGCTCTCGATGTGGGCGCCGAAGTCGTCGCCGTACTCGAAGTCGAAATCGTTCTGGCCGCTCTTCTCGACCGGCATCGCCAGCTTGAGGCCATGCGACTTGGCCTCGGAGGGGATGTCGCCGCCGAACTGCTCGTCCACCAGCGTGCCGGTGGCGGGCGCGTCCACGCCGCGCTCCACGGCCTTCTCCATGCCCTCGAAGATCAGGTGCTTGGCGTCGGCGATCGTGTCGGTCTGCTCGGGCGTGGGGTCGCCCTCGATGCCGAACAACTTCTTCTGGAATGACCCGCGGTGGTCGAACGCGAGGATGTACAGCTTGCCGTCATAGCCGAGGCTCATTGCGTCGTTCCTCCTGATATCTGGACCCGGCCAGCTTAGTGGTCCACCTAGTACCCGGTTTCAAGCGCCGGGGGTCGCGGCTACGATGCGCCCGTGGAGCACCGGTTCACCGGGCCCTCCTACACCCTCGGGATCGAGGAGGAGCTCATGATCGTCGACGCCGAGACGCTCGAGCTCACCAACTCGATCGAGCGCCTGCTGGCCGACTACGCGGAGAGCGGGTCCACTACCGAGGGCGAGATCAAGCCCGAGCTGATGGAGTCGGTGTGCGAGATCGCCACGACCCCGTGCGAGAGCTTGGACGACGCCGGCCGCCAGCTCGCTGCGCTGCGCCGCGAGGTGGCCGACATCACGGGCCGGCGCGGCCTCACGATCGGGGCGGCGGGCACCCATCCATTCGCGATGTGGGAGGACCAGCGGATCGTGTCGCGGCCGCGCTACCGCGACCTGATCTCGGGCCTTCAGTTCGTCGCCCGCCAGGAGCTGATCTTCGGCATCCACGTGCACGTGGCCGTGGACGACCCCGACAAGGCGATCCACGTGACCAACGGCATCCGCGTGCACCTGCCGCTGCTGCTGGCGCTGTCGGCCAACTCCCCCTTCTGGCGCGCGCAGCGCACGGGACTGCTGTCCGCGCGCACGCCGATCTTCCGCGCCTTCCCGCGCGTGGGGATCCCACCGCGCTACGACGACTGGGAGGACTGGGTGCGGCGGATCGACTTCATGCAGCAGAGCAAGACGATCAACGACTACACCTACCTCTGGTACGACGTGCGGCCACATCCGCGGTTTGGCACGGTGGAGGTACGGGTGATGGACTCCCAGACGCGCCTGGAGCACACGCTGGGCCTGGCCGCCCTGGTGCAGGCGATGGTCAAGGAGCTGGCGGAGCACTTCGACAGCGGGGAGGAGCTCTCGCGGTACCCCTACGAGATGCTCGACGAGAACAAGTTCCTGGCCGCGCGTCACGGACTGGAGGGCGAGCTGGTGGACCTTCCGAGCCGCGACCGCGTGCGCACCAAGGACCTGGCCCACCGCCTGATGGACCGCCTCCGCGGCCACTGCGAGGACCTCGGCTCGGCCGGCGCGCTGGACGCGGTGGACGACCTGCTCGATCACGGCAACGGCGGCGCGCGGCAGATCGTGGTGTTCGAGGCCAACCACGACCTGCGCGAGGTGGTGGGCGAGATCGTGGAGAAGACGGTGCCCGGCGTGCCCGGCGCCGCGGGCTGACCCACCGGCCGGACCGCATACGGGCCCGCACGCGGCGGGTACTCTGAGTGGGGTGAGCCAGCCGGACCTCTTCGTCGTGTGCAAGAACTGCGGGTCGGAGGTGAGCCCGTACGTCACGGAGTGCCCCTACTGCGGCCAGCGGGTGCGCAAGCGGGCGCCCAAGCTCGAGCGCGGGGAGGACGCCGAGCCCCGGCCCAAGCAGCGCCGCCGCCCGCGCCTGAGCCGCCTGCGGGCCGACGAGATCGAGGGGATCGCCCCCGAGACGCGGCCCACGGTCACGATCGGCCTGATCGTCGTGTCGCTCCTGGTGACGCTGGCGCTCGCCACGCAGGAGCTGGGCTTCGACGACGTGGGCGGAGTGGTGATCGGCGTCGCGGACGAGCCCTGGCGCTACCTCACCACGCTCTTCGTGCACGACAACCTCGGCTACCAGTTCGTGACCCTGGTGGCGGTCGGGGTCTTCGGGACCATGGTCGAGCGGCGCTTCGGCTGGTTCTCGGTGCTGGCGGTCTTCCTGCTCACCGGCGCGGCCGGGGCGGCGGCCGCGGTGGCTGCCGACGTGGGCCCGCTGTTTGAGGACACCTCCGTCTACGCCGTCCTGGGTGCCAACGGCTCAGCCCTCGGCCTGGTCACCGCCTGGCTCACCGACGACCGCCGTGCGGCGAAGGCCGGCGACGACCGCGACAACGACCTCACGGGTGTCTACGTGTTCGCTGCCGTGCTGCTTCTGCTCCCGCTCGCGGTGGTGGAGGCCAACCCCGTGGCCGGCTTCGTGGGGGCCGCCGCCGGAGCCCTGCTGGGCCTGGCGCTGCCGGTCTTCACCCGGCGCTGAGGCCATGTCCTCCGAGCCCGCGTTCACCGACGAGCAGATCGACCGCGCCGTGGAGGCGCTGTCGGACCCCGCCCGCTTCCGCGAAGCCGAGGCGCGCGTGGCCCGCATGGCGCCCCAGCTGCAGCGGATCCTCAACGAGGCGCTTCACAGCGGCGGCTGGTTCGGCGCGGCGCACGAGTCACAGGTGCGCCGCGCGGCCGCGGAGGGCGACGAGCGCGAGCGCAGCGCCGCCATCCGGACCCTGCTGGCCGAGGAGACGCGCATGGGCATGCTGGTTGGGGTGGCGGTTGGATGGGAGCTCTCGCGGGAACTAGGCTCCCGGTCCGAGTCCGACGAAACCTGAGCGAAGGAGACCTGACCACATGCCCGACGTAGAGTTCCAGGCCAACGGCGACACCGCCCCCGGCTATCTCGCCACTCCCGAGTCGGGCAGCGGCCCGGCCACGATCGTGCTTCAGGAGTGGTGGGGGCTCGATGGGCACATCAAGGACGTGTGCAACCGACTCGCCGCCGAGGGCTTCTTCGCCCTGGCGCCGGACCTCTACCGCGGCGAGACCGCCGATCAGCCCGACGAGGCCCAGCAGAAGATGATGGCGATGTCGATGGACCAGGCCGAGAAGGACATGCGCGGCGGCGTCGACTTCCTCGCGTCCCAGGACGGCGTTCAGGGCGACGGGGTCGGGTCGATGGGCTTCTGCCTCGGCGGCGGGCTGTCGGTGTGGGCAGCCACGTTGAACCCCAAGGTCGACGCCGTGGTCGCCTACTACTACGTGATGCCCCACGGCAAGCCCGACTTCTCCAAGGTCGACGCGCCGGTGCTCGGCCACTTCGGCACGGCCGATGACTTCGTGCCCGTGGACGACGCGAAGGCGCTGGAGTCCGAGATCGCCGAGGCCTCGGGCCAGCCCGTGCAGTTCGAGTTCTACGAGGGCGCGGGCCACGCGTTCTTCAACGACATCGACCGTCTGGGCACCTACGACAAGGATGCCGCAGACCGCTCGTGGCAGCGCACGGTCGAGTTCCTGCGCTCGAACCTGGGGTGAGCGACCGCCCCGCATGGTCCTTCGCGGCGGTCGCCGTCGCGGCCACCCTGGTGGCTGGCTGCGGCGGCGACGACGAGCCGGCGCCGCGGGACAGCGGGCGGGCGGAGACCGAGAAGGCGCCCGAGGGGTCCACGACCGAGACCGAGCCGAAGGACGCTAAGGGCAGTGAGGGGGGAGGGGCGGAGGCGCCGCCCCCGGGCGAGCAGGATCCCGCTGCGCCACCCGGAGGCGGGAGTCCCGAGGACCAGCCCGGCGGCGCCGGGGACGAGATTCCCGCGCGTTCCCAGGCGCTGATCACCGGCCGCGACGGGCGCTTGTCGCCGCGGCGGGTGCGCGTGCCGCCGTTCATCTCCGTGCGGGTGGAGCTGCGCTCGGCCGACGGCGCCGAGTACACGCTGGCGGGCGGCGGAAAGAGGATCACCGCCGGTGGGAGGGTGGAGGCCATGACCGCCGACTTCGATGGACTGCGCCCGGGCCGGCGACTCGTCCTGACCGGCCCGGCCGGGAAGGTGATCGTCGAGGCCTCGGCAGAGCCGGGGCCATAGTCGGAGTCCGGGCTGGCCGGCCAGCCAGTTCTTGGGTAGCCTGCGGCCGGCGAGCGAACGAGGAGAGACGTGACCGAGCCCACGATGAACATCAGCGACCGCCCCGACTTCCAGGCCACCAGCGACCCCGCGGTGATGGAGGCGGCCGACCGCGGTCAGTCGAAGCTGCTGTCCTACGAGCAGCTCTATAACCTCTGGGAGCGCCAGCAGTGGAGCGTGCAGGACCTCGACTTCACGCAGGACCGGATCGACTGGCACGAGCGTATCCCCGCCGAGGAGCGCTACCAGCGGATGTACGGGCTGTCGTCGTTCTTCATAGGCGAGCAACGGGTGGCCTCCGAGCTCGGGCCGATGATGCGCGCCGTGCCTGAGGAGGACATGCGGATCTTCCTCTGCACCCAGATCGCCGACGAGGCGCGCCACGTGGCCTTCTTCAACCGCTTCTACGAGGAGGTCGGAGTGCTGGAGTCCGACAACCTCAAGGACCGCCTCGAGGAGACCAGCGCCCACCTCAACGAGAACTTCGGCGTGCTCTTCGACGAGATGCTCAAGAGCCGGGTGGACCGCCTGGCCACCGAGCCCGAGGACCTCGAGACCCTGGTCGAGGCAATCACGCTCTACCACATGGTCATCGAGGGGATGCTGGCCCTGACCGGTCAGCATTTCATCATCGAGTACAACGAGTCGATCGGCACGCTGCCGGCGTTCGTGGAGGGCTTCGGCAACGTGGCCCGCGACGAGCACCGCCACGTGGCCTTCGGCGCGCGTTTCCTGCGCGACATGGCGGAGCGCGACGAGCGCTACCGCGAGGCCATCCAGCGCACGCTGGTGGAGTGCGGTCCGGCCGCTGACGGCGTGCTCCAGCCGCCCTGGATGGAGGACGCCGACGACGACGTGCAGGTCTTCGGCTACACGATCGAGGAAACGCGCGCGTTCGCGATGAAGGCGCTGGACCGGCGGCTGAAGGTCATCGGCCTCACGCCGGTCGCCTGACGCCGGTCGCCTGACTCGCTGCAAACCTTCGCCTGCTGTCGTCATCGGTCGCTCGCGTGCAGAGCCGGGGGGACACCCCCCACAGCCGGCTTCGCCGGCACACCCCCGGGTCACGCCTGCTTCCTCGGCTGGCTCGGTTTTCGCGGTCAGGCAACCGGCGTTACGCCGGTTGCCTGACCGCGAAAACCGAGCC